>DASXPA010000211.1:0-15268 GCA_036493915.1 Chthoniobacterales bacterium
GCTCCCGCTGAAAGAGCGTGCGCTGCAACGCGTCGTCGGCAAATGTCTGCGGAAGAAGCCGGCGCAACGCTACCAGAGCGCCGATGAAATCCTCGCCGCGTTGCGTCCGCTCGTGAGCGAGCCGCCCGCGCATCGCGCCCGCTGGATCGGCCTAGCCACGACCGCAACATTGCTGACTGGGCTGACATTCCTTCTCGTTAGGCGGGAAGGGTCGGGGGATCGACTCCCCGCGGCGCCATCGATCGAGAAAAGCATCGCCGTTTTACCCTTCGACAACCTGAGCGCCGACCCCGATAGCGCGTTTCTCGCCGACGGCTTGCACGACGATGTCGTCACCAGCCTCGCGAAAATCAGAGATCTCAAAGTGATCGCGCGCGGCTCGGTCGTGAGATATCGCGGCGCGGCCCAGGCGGGAAAGCTGCGCGAAATCGGCGCCGCTCTCGGCGTGGCCCACCTTCTCCAAGGGAGCGTGCGGCGGGCCGGGAATGAGCTGGTCGTCAATGTCACCCTCGTCGATGCGCGCAACCAGCAACAAGAGTGGGCGCAACATTACGAACGCCGTTTCGGCGACGCCCTCGATCTCCACAGCGATCTCATCGTCGACCTCGCGCGCGAGCTGCGATCCACGCTCACGCCGCTCGAAGCCACCGACGCCGCCATACCGCCGACGCGCAACCCAGAAGCCTACCTTCTTTACCTGCGCGCCCGCAAACTGGAGCTAACGGCGATGCCGGAAAACGTGCAGTCCGCCCTGCCGCTCTATCAAGAAGCGGCCGATCTCGATCCGAAATTTGCGCTCGCCCGCGCCCGCCTTTCTCTTTGCACGAGCCTCGTCGCCTACTGGTCTCCGGGGAGCCTATTGCGAGCCAAAGCGCGGGCTGAAGCGGAGGAGGCGCAGCGTCTACGCCCCGATCTCGGCGAAGCCTGGCTGGCCCTTGCGCAGTATTACTTTTGGTGCGAGGAAAATTACGATCGCGCGCGGCGCGATCTCGTCCGAGCCGCCGAACTCCTGCCCAATTCGGCCGAGGTAATGCTGACGGCCGCCTTTATCGACAAACGACAAAATCGCTACCGCGCCCGCATCGCGGCCTTGGAACGAGCGGAGAGCCTCGACCCCATGAATCACTACGTCTTGACGTATCTGATTAACACCTACCGGTGGACCCGCCATTGGCCCGAAGCGATGCAAGCCTTCGACCGCTGCGTCGCCCTCGGGGGTGACGAGAGACTTCCGAGCGAGCGCTGGCGTCGCGCGAACGACGAATTTCAAATGACCGGCGATATCCGCGTTCTGAAAAAGGCGATCGCGGAATCTCCCGGGACCAGGGGCGACTGGCGCGAGATGGCCGGGTTCCAGACGGCGATGCTGGAGCGCGATTATCCCGCAGCGGCACGCAGCCTTGCGGCCGTTCCACCAGCAACATATCGCGCGCTTCCTCTCTTTCTCAGGGTCTATCCGAGAGCTTACTACGAGGCCCTCCTCGCCGTGGCCGCCGACACGCCCGCCAAAGAAGAAGCCGTTCTCAAAGCGCGAAAGACCGGAGACAATCTTACGGACTTCGACCTCGCGTTGCTCGACGCCTTCCTCGGGCAAAAGGAGAAAGCGATTCGCGAAGCGCAGCGCGCTCTCGATCAGACGCTCGGCCCGGCCGGCAGCATCGAGAAAAATCAAGCCGCCTCCGCGCTCGCGATGGTTTATGCTCAGACCGGCGAGCCGGACAAAGCCATTACCCTGATCGAGCACCTGCTCACCGTGCCCGGCGTCTTGCAGGCCCGGCCGATCTACGACATCACGCTCACGAACCTGAAGTGGCGCTGGCAATGGGACCCGCTGCGGAGCGATCCGCGCTTCCAGAAAATTCTCGCCGCGCCCGCGCCAGCCACGGTTTATTAGTCTGGACATTTGCATCGCCGTCCTGAGCGGAGCCTCGCGGCGTCGAGGAATTCCGCGGACCCCGTGAACAAGCCTAACGGATGCCCCCGGCACGTCCCAAGATCGCAGCCGTGACGACGGACCGGCGCCGCAAATCCTGTTCATCGCACGATTCTCCTCTAAACTTCGTTCTTCCGTGACTGTGCCGCGCATTCCGACCTCCACTTATCGTCTTCAGTTCAACCGCACCTTCACCTTCGCTCAGGCCCGCGAGATCGTGCCGTATCTGTATTCGTTAGGCATCAGCGATTGTTATGCCTCGCCTTACTTCCAGGCTCGCGCCGAGAGCTTGCACGGCTACGACATCACTGATCACAACAAGCTCAATGCCGCGATCGGTTCGCGCGAAGAATACAACGAGTGGGTGGGTGAGCTGCACGCGCACAGGATGGGACAGCTGCTCGACTTCGTGCCGAACCACATGGGCATCGGGGAACCGCAAAATCTCTGGTGGGCCGACGTGCTCGAGAACGGCCCCAGCTCGCCTTACGCCCCGTACTTCGACATCGACTGGCAGCCGCTCAAATCCGATCTGCGGGACAAGATCTTGATTCCGCTTCTTGGCGATCAATACGGACGTGTGCTCGAGCGGGGCGAACTGCGGGTGAATTACGATGCCGGCCGATTTTTCCTGCGCTATTTCGAGCATGAATTCCCGATCTCCCCAGGCACTTACCGTCACGTCCTGCAGATCGCGCTCGATCAACTGAGCGAGCACAAAGAGGAAGATTATTACGCGGAACTGCAGAGCATCCTCACCGCGCTCGAATATCTGCCCCGCCGCGCCGAGACCGATCCGGAGCGCATTGCCGAGCGGGCGCGGGAAAAGGAAGTGATCAAGCGCCGGTTGGACCGCCGCTGCCAGGAAGCGCCCGCTGTGCAGGAGGCAATCGAAAAATCCCTAACGATTATTAACGGCACACCGGGGGATCCGCGGAGCTTCGATGCACTCGATGCGCTCCTCAGCGATCAAGCGTATCGGCTGGCGTTTTGGCGAGTAGCGGCGGAGGAGATCAATTACCGGCGCTTTTTCGACGTCAATGATCTCGCAGCCATCCGAATGGAGTTGCCGGAGGTTTTTGACGAGACGCATCGGCTGCTCCTCGAGCTGGTCGGGAGCGGCGCCGTCACGGGCCTGCGGATCGATCATCCGGACGGGCTTTATTTGCCTAACGACTATTTCGAGAAGTTGCAGCGGCGATGCGCGGAAGCGCGCGGACTCAGTTTGCCTAACGACGGCCGCGCGATCTACCTCGTGGTCGAGAAAATCCTTAGCGGCGCGGAGCAGTTGCGGACGGATTGGCCAGTCCATGGTACGACCGGTTACGATTTCATGAACGACGTCATCGGCGTGCTCGTCGACGGCTCGGCCGAGGGGCCGATCACGAATGCGTTTCACAAGTTCATCGGGCACAGCCTGCACTTCGGCCATCTCGTTTACGCGAAGAAGCGACTTGTGATGCGCCTCTCGCTCGCCAACGACGTCAACGTTCTCGGCGCGATGTTCGATCGGCTCTCGGAGGAAAATCGTTGGTACCGCGACTACACGCTCGATGCGCTCACGCTCGCGGTGCGGGAGACGATCGCCTGTTTCCCCGTCTATCGGACCTACCTCGCGCCCGACCGACCGGTGAGCGAGATCGATCGCGCGGTGATCGAGCGCGCGGTCGCGGCGGCAAAACGGCGCAACCCCGCGCTCGAAGAATCGGTCTTCAATTTCTTGCGCGACATTTTGCTGTTCCGTTTCCCGGAAAACCTGAACGACGAACAGCGTGCCGAGCACGCACACTTCGTTCTCAAGTTTCAACAGACGACCGGACCGATCATGGCGAAGGGTCTGGAGGACACGACATTCTACATCTACAACCGGCTCGCGGCGCTGAACGAAGTCGGCGGGGAACCTCAGCGCTTCGGACTCAGCGTCGAGGCTTTCCATCAGCGCAACAGCGATCGGCAAAAGCAATGGCCCGCGACGCTTCTCGCCACCTCCACCCACGACACGAAACGGAGCGAAGACGTGCGCGCGCGAATGGCTGCGATCTCGGAAATGCCGGAGTTATGGCGGCGTTCGTTAGGCAAATGGCGGAGCGCGAATCGGCGCTGGAAACGCACGATCGACGAGAGCGAAGCGCCGGATGAAAGCGAGGAATACCTGCTTTATCAAACGCTTCTCGGGAGTTGGCCCTTGCAGTTCCGCGAGCTCAGCGATAAGGCGCGCGCCGAATATGTCGGGCGGATTCAGCAATACATGGCGAAGGCAATGAAGGAAGCGAAGCTAAATACAAGCTGGGTGCAGCCTAACGAGGCCTGGGATTCGGCGGTGACGGAATTTGTCGCCCGGGTGCTCGATCCCTCGCCGAAAAATCGCTTTCTCGAGACCTTCATTCCGTTCGCGGAAGAGATCGCGCGGACCGGTGCGGTCAACTCGCTCGCGCAAGTTCTGCTCAAGCTGACCGCGCCAGGCGTGCCGGATATTTATCAAGGAAACGAGATCTGGGATTTCAGCCTGGTCGATCCAGATAATCGGAGGCCGGTTGATTACGCGCAGCGCCGGGAGATACTGGACTCGTTAGGCGAAGCGATGCCCGAGGACTTGCTTGGGCGTTGGCCGGACGGGCGGATCAAGCTTTTTCTGACGCAGCGTTTACTCGTTTTTCGAAACGAGAATCCGGAGTTGTTCGCGGATGGCAGCTACACGCCGCTGAATCTGTCGGGCACGTTCGCCGACAGCTGCATCGCTTTCGCGCGCACACACGAAGGTCAGTCGATTGTCGTTCTGGCACCGCGACTGACGGCGCGCGTCGGTTTTCCTCCGATCGGAGAAGCCTGGCGCGACACGGCGGTGCGGTTGCCTAACGAGTTTGGCAACGCATGCGACCTTTTTACCGGGGAATTTTTCGCCGCGAGAGATTCGACCCTCGATCTTTCGCAGGCATTCAGGGAATATCCCTTCACCCTGCTGACCTTATCGTCGTGAGCGGAGCGGAGAACTCTAGGCGCCCCCCGCTCTTTGACTCCGAAAACGCTCGTGAGGTCCTTCGCTCCGTTCAGGGATAACAACGTGACGGGCATCAAGCGCCACTGCGGAAGCGGTCGAGGAGGATGACGATCTGATGCGAGAAATTTGCGATGTTCCGCGCGATATCGGCGCCGAAGTTTGCAAAGGTCAGACGCGGCGAAGCGATGATCAGCATCGCGCCGAGGAGGAGCAGGTTCATGAGGTAGATCATGACGAGGGAGAAAATGGTGCCGTTGTCGCTCAAGTCGCTCTGATTTTTCGAAATCATCCAACAGGTGAAGGTGAGGTGAAACGCCCAGGTCACGCCAAGGAGCGCGTAGAGCAGCTGAGCAAAGGACTGCAGGTTTACGAAGAGGCTGAGGAGTCCGTAAACCGCGAGAACGAGGAGGCTGTAGAGCGGGAAAAAATAGGGCGCGAGCGCGATCCAGAAATTGTTCTTATCGGTCAGGATGTGGCCGCCATCGCGCGCGACGCGAAAGCGGCTGACCCGACCGCCCATCAGCCAAACCCAGAGCGCGTGGGTCAGCTCGTGACCAAAAACGTAAACCAGGAGCGGCCGCGGCAAGCCGAAGAAAGCGATCAACCAAAGCAGCGCGCCTAACGAAAAGAACCAGAACTCTTCACCCGCCCAGAGCCGCTCCACCACGGCCGCGCGGGCGAAAGCGGTGAAAAATGTCTGGCTGAGAATCGCACAAACCGGGAGAAGAAAGAGCGCGACGATAAATTTGACCCACCTCGTCGGCACCATGAAGCCGGCGGATGAGGAGAGGTGGCGAGTGGAGGGAACGACCTGAGGCGCGACTTTGACGCGGCGGAGAGGAGCTCTCCGGGCCGGCTGACGAGAGGGTGCGCGGCGCGCCGCCATTCGTTAGGCGCGACCCATGTAGGCGCCAGTGCGGGTATCAATTTTCACGGTTTCACCTTCGTTGATAAAGAGCGGGACGTTGACGGTTTTGCCCGTCTCGAGAACGGCGGGTTTGGTCACATTACTGGCGGTGTCGCCGCGCACCCCTTCGGGCGCTTCCACGACTTTGAGTTGGACCGACGATGGCAACTCGACCTGGACCGGACGACCCTCGGTGAAGAGGACTTCGACCGGAAGATTTTCAACGAGATAATCTTTCGCGTCGGTGAGCAGACTCTCGTCGAGCGAGATCGTTTCGTAGGTGCTCGGGTCCATGAAATGGTACCCGGTGTTATCCTTGTAACTAAACTCGAGCGTGTTCCGCGAGATATCGACGAGCTCCACTTTATCGGTCGACCCGAAGCGCACGTCGGCGCTTTTGCCGGTGTTGATGTAGCGAATGATCGCCTGCACAAATGCCCGCAGGTTGCCTGGCGTACGGTGATGCACGTCGAGGACAATGGCGGTGTTACCATTGTATTTGATTGCCATTCCTTTGCGAAGATCGTTAGCGGCGGCCATGAAATGAAATAATTGCGGTATGGTGAAGCTGTTGGGGGCGGCGCTTTTTTACAACGCGCCTCTCGCTAAAGCAACTTTCGCCTTTTCGGCTGCGAGCTAGCTGCTGCTGCGATTCATCCCGACGAAGCCTTCCCGCTCGAGATGGAGGATGATCTCCTGCGCGGCTTCCTGAGCACTTAAGTCAGCGGTATTAATTCGCACTTCCGCGTCGGTTGGCTCTTCGTAAGGGTCCGAGATACCGGTGAATTCCTTGAGAATTCCGGCCCGCGCTTTGGCGTAGAGACCTTTGCGATCGCGCTCTTCGCAAACCGCGACGGAAGTCGAGAGATGAACGAGGATAAATCCGCCCACCGGCTCGATCATGGCGCGGATTTCCCTGCGGGTTGCATCGTAGGGCGCGATTGGCGCGCAGATCGCGATCCCGCCGTTCTTCGTAATCTCAGATGCGACATAGCCAATCCGACGGATGTTGATATCGCGATGTTCCTTGGAGAAGCCGAGCTCGGAGGAAAGATGTTTCCGGACGAGATCGCCGTCGAGCAACGTGACCGGGCGGCCGCCCATCTCGAGGAATTTGGTCATGAGAACATTCGCGATCGTTGATTTGCCGGCGCCGGAAAGGCCGCTGAAGAAGATCGTCAGCCCCTGCTTCTGGCGCGCCGGGAAACTGCGTCGTAACTCTTGCGCGACTTCAGGGTAAGTGAACCAATCGGGCAGATCGCGGCCTTCATTCAGACGCTGCCGTAACTCTGTCCCGGAGATATTCAGAACGCGCGCGCCGGCCGGCACTTCGTTATCGGGAAAATATTTATCCTTATCTTCGAGATAGACCATCATCTGGAACGGCACCATCGTGACGCCGATGTCTGCCTCGTGTTTCTTGAACAATTCCTGGGCCTCGTAAGGACCGTAGAAAGGTTTGCCATCGACGTCCTTGCCCGGACCGGCGTGGTCGCGACCGACGATGAGATGCGAGCACCCGTGATTTTTGCGGATAAGCCCGTGCCAGATCGCCTCGCGCGGTCCACCCATGCGCATGGCGAGCGGGAGCAAGGCGAGCTTGGTCGTGTTCCGCGGATATTTGTTCACGAGTAACTGGTAGCAACGCACCCGCGTGAAGTAATCGACGTCGCCCGGTTTGGTCATGCCAACGGACGGATGAATGAGAAGGCTGGCCTCGACTTGTTTAGCGGCACGGAAAGTCAGCTCAACGTGCGCGCGATGCATTGGGTTGCGCGTCTGAAAGGCGACGATGCGACGCCAGCCGAGCTGGCTGAAATCGGCGCGCAACTCGGCCGGAGTCATCCGCGAGGTTTTGAAGTCGTAATGGGTCGGAATCTGCAGGCCTTCAAGCCGGCCGCCAACATACCAAGGGTTACTCTTATTCAAAAGGTAACTGACGCCGGGATGAATCTGGCTGGTTGTGCCGAAAACCGCCTGCGCTTCGGCGGCGCGATCCGGCTGCCATACCTCCTCAACGTAAAGAACCGCGACCATGACGCCTTCGCCATCGCGCAACGCGATCTTGCTACACCCCGGCTGGAGGGTCTGGGCAAATGCTTCTGTGACATCGAGGGTGATCGGCATCGGCCAGATAAGGCCGCTTTTCAGGCGCATGTTGTGGCAGACGCCGTCGTAATCGCCTTTCATCATGAAGCCGGTGAGCGGTGAGAAACCACCGTTGAGGAGCAGCTCGATATCGCAGATTTGCCGCGCGGTCAGATCCCACGACGGGAAGTCTTTCGACTGCGCTTTCAGATCCGCTCCCTCGTCGCGATCGACAATGAGGTTAATGAGCTTATTGCCGTGCGGCGGCACGAGGTGATTAGATGTGTTCGGTTTGTTCATCGAGCTGCTTTAGAATTTCGGGAGTGTTCTCTGTCGCGATAAATCGCACAAACGCAAGCGACGTTCATGAATTTCCATAAAAACGAAAAGGCGCGCCAGTAAGGAGCACCCGCTGTGCCCGAATCCTCCCGCGTTCTCGTGGCGAGCCGGCGTGCTCGCCGTCACGTCAAGCAAAGACGGCACGCCGTCGCCCTACTCGAAGTTTATGGTTGCCATAGCTTGTCGCGTTAAGCTGGCCGCCGTCGGCTGCCGGTTACATGCAGACCACGAGAGCCTCGTTTTCCTCATAACAAACGCGCGGAGCAAGGCGGCTTTCAACGCTGCCGATGATTCGCGGCTTGATTTTTCCGGCGGCGCTCGATAGCCTCGCCCCCATGATTACCAAGAAATCTCTTGTCCCGACGTTACTTGTGCTGGCGCTGTTCTCGTTTGTGCGGCCCGCAAGCGCGATCGTCTTCGGTCAGACCGACACTTTCCAGGATCCCAACGAGGGCACGATGAATTGGGTCAACGGCGCCTCGATGGTGGAGCGGATCGCCACCGGGGGACCAACGGGCGCCGGTGACGCCTACCTCCAGGTGACGTCGATCGGAGGTGGAGGGCCCGGCAGCCGTTTGGTCGCGCAGAACTACTCTTTTCCGCCCGTCGTCAGCCAGTGGACCGGCGATTACCTCGCGGCCGGGGTCGATCGCATCGAGTTCGATCTTAACAATCAGAGCCAGGTGACCCTCTCGATCCGACTCGCCTTCAAGACCGACGTGCAGAACGGTTCTCCCGGTTACCTCTCCCTGCCGGTGATCGTGGCCCCGGGAAGCGGCTGGCAGCACTTTTCCATTTCGCTCGCGCAAGCCGATCTCACACCCATTGGCGGTCCGGCTCCCTACGACCAGTTCTTCCAAAACGGATTCAACGAAATGCGTTTCATTAATGAGGCCGGCGACAACAATCTGAATGGCGACCCGGTCGTAGCCACGCTTGGGATCGACAACATTCACGCTATCCCCGAACCGGCGACGGGTGCGCTCGCGGCGGTCGGACTCCTGCTTTTGTGTGCGTACCTTTTCCGCGCGAGACGCCAGTCCGTGTAGAACTGGTGCGGCCAGGGCTGTCGGGCTCTGAAAAGAGAGAAGCGATCTCGCGGGATACAGGATTCAAACCTGTGATCCGCTACCCTGTGAACGTCTTGGGGACCTCTGATTATTCCCTCCTAGAGAACGCCATGCGTGTGCCCATGCAAATGCATGGAAAATCGTGGGCCGGCCGTGCGGAACGCGTGGAGGAATGGCGAGCCGACCCGAAGACCGGAACGCCATGAAATGAATCAGGCGGTTAAGGCAGCGAGTTACCCGATTGGGATTTCACCAGGGAGACGTCGACGCCCGAGAGCGTGCCGTCGACGTTAACGTCACTGCGGAAGTTGCTTCCGCCAACGGTCTCCCCGGAGCGGGATTTGGTTTGGCTGACGTCCACTCCGTTGGTGATCCGATCGTTGTTCGTGTCGCCGACGAGGAGGTCCATTCGTGCGACCACATCGTTGAGGGTCGCGTTACCTCCGTTGGCGCTCGCGTTGCTATTGTGCACCGGCACACCGTTCAAGGTGATGTTGTGGCTCAAAGCGTTTGTAACTCCCGTGAGCATGACTTGATACTGGTGCGGATTCGGACCCGGGCCGTGACCGGCGACCGTGCCGCCATTCGAAACCGTAGCGCTGCTGGCATTTCCGGTAACGGTGAACTCCGAGCCGAAGGTGAAGACGATCAGGTAACCGTTCCCTTCTCTCCGGCACTCGACATTCACCGCCCCCGTCGACGGATTGGGGAAGAGGTCGATGTCGAAGTTACCAGCGGAGCCATGGGCCTTGCGCGAGACGACATCGTCAAGGGGCGTCTCGACCTCGATCTCATCGGTGGCGACATTGCTGCTGATGAGCCCGCGGCTATCCGTAACGGTAAGCCGCGCCTGGAAAACGCCATTGCGCGTATAGGTGTGGTCGACCATGGGGCTGGCGGAATCGAGCGAACTGCCGTCGCCGAAATTGAAATGATAGGTAGCGATGGTGTCACCCGGGTCCGGATCGTGCGAAGCCGAGGCGTCGAAGTGGATCGCCAGAGGCGGATCACCCTGCGGCGGAGTCCCCGGACTGCTTCCCGCCGGGTAGGCGATAAACGCCGCGATAGGTGCGGTGTTTGGCGCGCAGGCGGCGTTGCCGACGATCGTGTAACTGCCGGTGGGGGCGAGGCTGTCAGGCATGTTATCCGGAGTGATCGTGATGCCGACCAGATTGGCGGCGATCCTGGTGAGGAAACCGGTTAGCATTTGACCAACGGCCGGGCTGCCGATCGCACTCCGCGGCACAACGATCGTAATCGTGCCATCGGTGGAGTAGTTACTCGCTGGGTCTGCCGGCGCCAACGTTCCACCTGTTGGTCCTACCTGGAAGAGGGGCGGACCGCTGACGTAGCCATCGACCGGCGAATTAGTCATCCGCACGGTGTAGTTGACGTTATCCGCGCCATTGAAGGTTACGGGCCATTCCGTATCGGGCGGCAGGACGGCGAGGCTTTGCATCTTCAGAGTGAAAACGACCTTGTTCGGCGCGAAGGAGAAGGGCTCTGCGATTTGCAGACTCTGCGCGTCGTGGCCCGGCACCATGTCGAGTTCGTCGCCGGTCGGATCGGTGAGAGTCGTGATACCGGGAAGGGCGCAGGCAGTCTCCTGCATTCCGGCTTGAGCGACCGGAAATTCGCCGCAGGAATTGCTCTCACCCTGAGCATTGAGGGCTGTAACCTTGTAGAAGTATTGCGCGTCCGGATCGGTCGCTGTGTCGTCGTCATAACTCCTCTTACAGTTAGGACAACCGGTCGTGACGGTGGCAATGATGGCATAAGTTCCTGTCTCACCGGTTTTGCGATACACATGATAACCGGTAAGAGGCGAGCCGCCGTCATCCGGCGTCGACCAGTCCAAATGAACTAGGACGCCGGTGCGGACGACTTGATCGACTCGTGGCGCAGCCGGCACGGTTTCGGCGCAAGCGAGCGAGCCGCCGCTACCAGAACAGTTCGCCTCCGAATCAAACGCGCTGAGCAGACGGGGACCGCCTGATTGGCGGATGACTGTGGCCAAAGCGCTGCGTGACTCGTTGTAAGGAGGGGCGTGCGCGCCGGCGGTGGCGGCAGTGCAAGCTGGGCCGACACAGCCATCGGCATAAGCGGCCACGACACGTCCTTCCGCATCGAGTTGTATATCGTTAAAGTCGAGAAGATTGCGGTCACCTCCGCAGGTCGTGCCGCCAGTGCAGATCGATCCGATCTGTACCGGGTCGCCATTAGTGGCATCGACCAGGGTATAGGTCTGGCCGCGATCGAAAGTGGTCGCGATGTAATAGTACCATACGCCGGTGAAGGTGTCGGTGCCCTGGTAGCCGCCCGCGGTCGAAGTGCCGAGGAAGCCAAAGGCTGCGCGATCGCCATCGCCCGCGACGACTTCTGGAAAGACAGAGTTCTCAACAACACCTTGGCCGACATCGACGTCGTGCCAGGTATCGCCATGGTCGGTCGAGACGGCGATGTGCGCGTGGCCATCGCTATTCTGGTATCCGACGTAGAGGGTGTTATCCGCACCGATACCGACTGACGGATCGGTGTCGCCCGAACCCGCAACATAAGAGCCTTCATGGATTTCTTTGATCGTCCAGGTCAAGCCGTTGTCGCGCGAAACCGCCACGCTGGCTCCCATCGTTGGGATGGTCCCGTCAGTGCAGCTCTTATTAGGAACGTAAACCGTCCCATCCGGGCCAACTTTGATGTGACCATGAAGACCTCCGCACTGAGTAATATTCCACATCGGCACGCCGGGCCCAAAAGTAAGACCGCCATCGTCGCTCCGGGCGGCAAAGGCTGTGCCGACATCCTGCGAAGCGTAGTAGACCTGGTGCGGATAGAGCGGATGAGGGGGCGGCGGCGGCACGGCGCTGTCATTATAGGGGCCCGCGCCTACCGTCTGGTGATCCACACCAGCAGGTTGGCCCGAACCCTGCGACTGCGTGTAAGTCCCGCCATCGTCATCCGAATAGGCCAACAGACTTGTGGCGCCTGCGAGCTGATCTTGGAAGACACGTCCAAGGCCGGTTCCAGATTCTATTCCAGAAGAAGTTGGCAGTTGATGGTCGACAAAACCAATCGGATCGAGTGTCTCGACACCTTCTGTTGGCGAAGTGACATCGGTCCAAGCGTTCTTAGCTGGCGAGGCACAATCGTCGAAGTCGACCCGGAACTGATTCAGGTTTGCGGTAAAGAAGGCAACGCCGCCGGTATTCAAGTTAATGTTATTCATCGGCGGATTGCCAGCAGTCGGGGGATTGGGCCCGTCTTTGAGTGACGCCACGTTCGGGTTCCAGTCAACGCCGATGGAAGGTTCGCCAGCGGAGTCAGCTCCCGTTGCCGAGGCTGGGGCGGGATAATTGAAATAGCGCGGAGGAGGAGCATTGCCCGGAGGTGGTGGCGGAGTGACTGAGGTGATACTCGCAGTGGCCGTGTAAGTCTGACCAGCCGGGGCGAAAGGGACAACGCGAATGGTATAAACAGCCGACTGAGCTGGCAACACGACCACTTCGGGATCAGCTGAGGAAGCAGAAGTGGCAATCGGTGAGCCCATCGCAGGCGACCCCGCATAGACATAGACATCGAAGTCCGCGGTGGCGACCGGCCAGTTGACAGTCACCGTGACCTGCTTGGTTGGATCGGGATCAGGTCCTCCGGAAAAATCGACAGTAAGGGCGAAATCGCTGCAGGACATAGGGACAGTGCAGACTGGATCGCCTGCTTGCGCGGTGACGTTAGGAATAACGAAGGGCCCATCACTATAGGTAAGGGTTGGGTTGCTGGGAGAGATGGTGCCGCTGCCTGGAGACGGCGCGTTGTGCCCTTGGCGGTTCTTTCCGATACCGGCGAAGCTAACTACGGCGAGCGACAGGCCGCATAAGCAAAGAAGGAATCCTAGGAGAAGACGAGGTATAAAGTACGCGGAGTTAGCGTTGGATTTGGTTTTCATAGGACAGGGGTCATGTGAGGTTCGTTGGGCAAGCGATAATCGTCTCAGGGCGATAGTACGGCCCCTTGTATGTCAAAAATTTAAGGTTCTGCCAAGCTTTTTCTCGCAATTTGCGGAAGTGCTAGGAGGAGACCGAGTTAGCAGGGAGAAAGCGCGATCCGCAGCCGAAAGTGAGCTTCGGTCCCGCGCAGTTTGGCAGGAAAAAAAGTTGCCGGTCGGAGCCAGTAACTAACGAAAGATAATTACTAAGCCGGCCAGACTGCCACGACAATTCCCGCGAGCAAGAAAGTCAGCGCCGCTGAGAACAGGCAGAAAGGACAGAAAGCGTGGAGAACAAAAGCCTGCAAAGCAATCAGACCTAACGTGACCAAAAACATCCCTGCGACCGCAACCACGAGCACGCTCCAGGCGCGGCGGTAGCCAAATGCCGCGCAAATCGCCGCGCTGAAGACGACGAAGTAAGCCAGCACTCCGAAAGACGCTGTTGGAATTGGTCCTACGGAAGCATAGACACTCCCGAGCACGATCGAACATCCCGCCGATGAACCGCAGACCGCGTCGTCGCCGGTCAGGTGCATGACCGTGAGGTAAAGCGCGTCAGCCAGTCCGCAGAGAGCGATCAGCGCCAGCAAGATATTTGCGATCACACGGCCGCGAGCGGCCTGGGGCGGCTTTGCTGATTTTCTGGCGACCGCCATCCTCAATGCTTCTTCTTTTTCGTGAGCGCCTCGTCGATCGCCGACTTCAGCGCCGCCTTGTCAAAGGCACCGCGCACTTCCTTCCCATCGATGAAGATCGTCGGCGTATTCCTTACGCCCCGACCCACGCCGGCATCGCCTTCTGCTTTGATCTTCGCCTTTAACTCCAGAGATTTTGAAGCCTCGTCGAATCCCTCAAGATCCAGCCCTAACGTTCGCGCATAAGCCGTGAAGAAACGCTGCGGCTGCGACACCTTGCTCCAGACCGACTGATATTTGTAAAGCAGATCGTGCATCTCCCAGAAATGTCCCTGCAAACCCGCCGACTCCGCCGCCATCGCCGCCTCCACTGCATGAGCATGCATGGCGAGCGGGAACTCGTGGAAGATGACGCGCAGACGCGGTCCGTAATCCTTCTGCAGTTCGCTGATGCTGGCGGACGCCGTCGCGCAAGCCGGGCATTGAAAGTCGCCGTAGATCTCCAGCTTCACCGGCGCGTTCGCTGGGCCTTGAGCGTGCAGCGAAACACCTTCCTGGTCCTCCGCCGAAACGTCTGCGGCCGCGTTTGCCGGCGCCACCTGCTCCTTCATCTTGGCGCGGTAAAGCAGCGTCGCTGCGCCGGCCGCGACAAGCGCGACGGCGATGATGATGAGAAACGGAAGATAGCGTTTCATGCAAACTGTCGGGCGAACTGTATCGCGGTTTTTTCTTCCTTGCGCAACTGCCATCACCTTGCTCGGCGGACGCTGTGAGCTGGTGCGACGCATTGCGCCAGCGGGGGGCGAATGTTAGCGTCGCCGCTCGCGATGAGCCAGAACTACAAGTCCACGCTCAACCTCCCGCAAACCGATTTTCCAATGAAAGCCGGCCTCGCCACGCGCGAGCCGGAAATGCTCCGCCACTGGCAGGAGATTGGGCTCTACGATCAAATCCAGCGCGCTCGCGCCGACGCCGAGCTTTTCGTCCTGCACGACGGCCCGCCCTTCGCCAACGGCGACGTCCACATGGGCACCGCGCTTAACAAGATCCTCAAGGACCTCGTCGTGAAGTCGAAAACGATGGCCGGCTTCCGCGCGCCTTATGTGCCGGGATGGGATTGTCACGGGCTGCCGATCGAATACAAAGTCGTTCGCGAAACGCGGGGCCTTTCACCGCTCGAGGTGCGGCAGCGCTCCGAAGCGTTCGCGCGAAAATTCGTCGACATCCAGCGCGAGCAATTCAAGCGCCTCGGCGTCTTTGGCGATTGGGAACATCCTTACCTCACGATGGCGCCGGCCTACGAAGCCGAGATC
>DASXPA010000212.1:0-5629 GCA_036493915.1 Chthoniobacterales bacterium
GAATTTTTTCTTCATCATTTCGCGCCGGCGTTTTTGAACCATTTCGCAATTTTGAAACGCCCGCGCATTACCGTCGGATCATTGCTGTCGATCATCAAGTTCGCGCTTTCGAAAACGATAAAGGCCTCCGGTTTTTGCACATCGTAGAGAAAATGAACGAGCGGTTCCCAGGCGCTCTTGGTTTCGATCGTGGCGGAGACGGATTGGTGATCGGGCGCTTTCTCGACCGAGCCGATCTGCGGGTTGTCGATCTGCACCTTATACTTCGCGGCGATTTGCTGAAGCTGTGTGAGTAAGGAAGAGGCTTCCGCCGGATTCGTTAGGGCAGGTTCCCGGTGTTGCAACCACTCGGCGCGGCGCTGCCAGGTTTTGTATTCGTTGAGATAAACTTTCTGCGCAGTCCGATCGGATTGCTCGTCGGCGTAGGTGTGGCGGAGATTCGCGCTCATCCCGAGGAGCGCGCTCCAGATGGCCCAGTTGACGAGAAGAAAAAGAACGCCGCTAACGGCGAGGACGAGGGCCCGCTCGCGTTGATTCAGGCGCGCGAACCAGGCGGCAATCATTTCGGTTTTCCCTCCAAACGAAATTGGGCGTGGCCGTTAGCTAGAATCCGCGGCGGACCCATGTCGAAGGCGAAGGTGCGCAGGTCGGGGTTCTTTTTCACTTTCTCCGCAAATTGGTAGGCGAGCGCCGCGGAAGGCGCCTCGCCTTGCACAGAAATGCTGCGCGCGGTCTGATCGTAAACGGTGATCTGCACATCCTCGTTGGGCCGGCTCTGGAAGAGATGGAAGATGACTTCGACCGGGTAATAATGCGGATCGATCGCGGGAGCGAGCGCCTTCCATTTCGCTTCCGTCGCTTTAATGAAATCGACTCTGGGAGCATCGTGCGCGATCGCCTTCGCGAGATGTCCGACGCGCCAGTGGATGATGACAACGTAAAGCGCGAAGAGGAAAAAAATCGCCGCATACGCCCCACCTGCCCATAGCAAACGCTGGCGCCATTGCGCCTGCCTAACGATGGCGAGCCGCTGCGCTTTCCAGGTTTCCGGAGCGAGGTTTAACTTCACCGCGGCCGGTGGTGTTTCGGTTCCCATCAGTTCCGGTTTCTGGGCGAAAATAAACTCGACCGTGTCGCGCAACGGGAGGCAGCTTTCATCGAGAAGAACGTTGGGGAACGAGCTGCTAATCCCCTGCAACTCCGCGCTCAGCGCGAGCTGTGGAAGATCGCGCTGTAGCTCCGCCGGCTCGCGCCCTTGCAGAGTGCGTGTGAGACTGATCTTGCCGTTCTCGCTGATCGCGGAAACGAGCTTCTCGCCTTCGGGATAAATGAGCAGCGCGCGACCATCGGCGGCGTGGGAGGCGGCGCGCTGCGCGGCATAAACGGTGACCTGCCGCGGGATGTGTCCGCGCTTCAGGAGCGGCGAAGCGAGTTCGCTTAGCTTTTGATTATGCACCGCGACGGCGGAAATCACGCTGTCGGTTTCACCTTGCTCGATGACTTCGAAATCGCTCGTCACTTCCTCCGGCGGATATGGCAGCGTCTTCTCCACCTGGATGCGCACCATTTCACCAAACTCTGCCGGATCGACTGTGGGCAGTCGCAAACGCTGCGCGAGCACGGCGTCGATCGGCAGGCCGAGAACGATATCGTCGCCGGCCACGAGCAGACCCGCCGCTTCGTCGAGATCGCTCACAACGCGTACCTCCCAGGCGCCGTTGCCGTCGCGTGAGCGCGCCATCTTCCAGCCGTCACTGGAGGGTGCGATGAAAACAGATGCGGATGCCGGTTCGATATTACGATTCCTTCCAACCAATCATCTGGGGGATGCCGCTTTTCCGAATGATCATCTGCACGGTCCGTGTGGCCTTGCCGGACTTGCCCACGCTCGTGACGCGCACGACGCGATCCTTGAAGTCCACCAAGCCGGAAAGCTGCGCAAATTGGTCCGGGGAGAATCCAAGCGCAACTCGCACCTGATCGAGCGATTCGAAAACCGGATCGTCCGCCGTGCCGTCGATGCCGTCGGGGCCGCGGCGCAGCTCGAGGTAACGATCGACGATCGGCTCGTTGAAGCCCGGGAGCGAGAGGAGGACATCGCGCGACGCCCAGGCGAGATCGATCGGGCCGCTGCTGTAAAGGGTGAGGTCGGCATCCCAGTCGCGCCGCGCAGTGAAATCCTCCCAGCCTTTCACCTGTTTCAATTCGTCGATCCGCTGGAGGAGCGCGTTCTTTGGCTGGTACGTTGCATCGGCTTCGGCGCCGTTGAGCCGCGGGAGATTGTCCGGATCGACGTAATCGAGCAGGCAATCGATCATGTGCTCGCGCTCGTTCAGCTCGATCCCTTTGTTCTCCAAAAATTTCCGCAAAATTTCGAGCCGCTGCGGATTTTCGCCGGCCACGATCCAGGTGAGATTGAGCCGGCCGCCTTCGCCGACGATGTGCGCGTCGTAGGTTTGATTTTTGCCTAACGAACCTTGAAGGACCGCGTCGCCGGGCTCAACCGAAGGATCGAGCGCCACTTCCGCGCCGGAACAAGCGGCCGCTTCGGCCTCCAGCGTGCGGCTGGCGTCGCCGTTCAGCGTGATGCGCGAATCGATGTCGAGTGCCCAGCCGATGATCATCGCGCTGAGCAAAAACAGCGCCCAGAGCGAAAGCAGCAATGCAGCCCCGGCGTGCCTGGAGTGAAACGAACGTTTCATTCCTTAAAGCGGTGTTCGGCGGAGCGGAATCACTGCCGCCCACGGCACCGACGCGCCCGCGCGCTGCAGGGTAATGCGCACCAAGTGTGGCAACGTGCCGTGATCGGTCCAACGATCGACCCAGGCGTTGAGGCGCGGATCGAAGTAGCGAATCTCCATGCTCTTTACATCCTCGATCAATGGCACCCAGGTTTTTTGATCATCGGCCGCGTCGTTATCCTCGTCCGCCTGACGCGATACGCCGAGCTCCATCAAGTTGCTTTTCGGAATCGGGCGCAGCCGGAGGGTGACGTCGTAATCGCCCACCGCGTAGCGCGTGAACAAGCCCGGACCGGCAGGACAAATCCAGGTCATCTCATCGCGCGAGCGGCCGCTGAATTTAAATGGCTCGCCGAGGAGCGTCCCCTGCCCGGGCGGAAGATCCTGCAGTTGCGCCGTGAGCAAATTCTCGAAACCGGCATAGCGCGAATCGAGCGCGCTCACTTCCGCGGAGATGCGGACGGCGGCGAGATTAGTCGCGACGAAACGATAAATCGCCACCGCCATGAGTCCGAGAATCGCGACCGCGAGCGTGATCTCGAGGAGTGTGAAGCCCGCTCGCCTAACGAGTCGCGGCTGCTTACGTTTAGCCCGCGCGATAAACATAAAACACCAGCTCTTTGTTTTGCTTCACTCCGCCGTGCGACCATTCCGCCGTCAGTGTGACTCGGGTAATTCCGGGCACAATCGTGTTGTCGTCGTTTTTTAATTCCGCCGCGCTCGCCTTCTGCGTCAGCCTAACGAAACCGTAGCCGGTTTGAATTTTATCCTCCTTGCTTGCATCCGGCCGCTGCGGGGTCGCCTGCAACTCGGCCATCCGATTACTGAGCAATTGGCGGACCCGATTGTCCTCCTCGCTTAGGGCGCTGGCATTGATGCAATTGCCCACCGCCCGGCCGAGCGCGAGCACGCCGACCACGAAGATCGTTAGGCCAAGGAGCACTTCGTAAAGAGCGAAGCCGAGGATGCGTTTATCGCGCCGCATAGCGAGCAATCGTCGGTCGCGCCGTGAGCGGCGAATAGTTCACCTCCCAAGAGCCATCCGGACCTTTGAAGCTGACGTTCGCGGGCTCGCATGTGCCCGACGGCCAGAAGATCCATTGCGAGAGCGGGTCCTTCTCCAGTGCCGCCGGCAGTCGAAGGAGAAAGGTATGACCCTTGTCGAGCACGAGCGTCGCGAGTGGCTTGTCGCTCTCACCTTGATCGCCCGCTTCCGGCCGCAGAATGATGTCGTCCTTTTGCCAGACGATGAGGTAAGGCCGGCGCTCCTGCACGCTGTGCTGCTGGGCCTGAAGCACCAGCTTGTTCATCGAATCGAGGGAACGTTGTAGCCGCCGATTCTTCAGCACGCCCTGCACGCTCGGAATCGCGAGCAGCATCAGAATCATGAGAATGAAACAGGAAATCGCGATCTCGATCAGCGTAAATCCGCGTGAGCGATGCATCTGGCGATTTTACGCTCTCACGCGCAATTCACAAGGTGCGCACCAACGCGAAGCTGGGCAAAAGCGCAATTCGCCGCTAAAAAATGACAACCCGCCGACAGCGTTGTCAGCCGAGTATGGTAACGTTCGCTACGTGACCTCGTCTGCTGTACGTCCGCCGCACGTCCCCTCCCCGCCCGCGCCGCGCCTCAGCGTCATCGTGAGGCTGCTCGTCCTCTTTGCCGCGCTCAGCGTCCTCGCGATGATGATCTGGCAAGGGATCGCCGTCGGCGGCGCGCCCGATCCGACGAGCGCGCATACCAGCCCGGCCGTCGCCGCGCTCGACATCGCGGTCCTCGTTTTTCGGGAAGGCCTCGAATGCATTCTCGTCATCGCCGCGATCACCGCGAGCATGACTGGCTCGCGCCGTGCCTGCCGTCGGCCGGTCGCTTGGGGCGCAGGGGGCGCCTTCATCGCCACGCTCATTACCTGGATGATCGCGGTCCGCATCATCAACTCGCTCGCCGACAACGTCTCCGCGCTGAACCTGCAAGCCGCCACCGGTCTGCTCGCGGTCGTCGTTCTGCTCGTGATCATGAACTGGTTCTTCCACAAGATTTATTGGGGCGGCTGGATTCGTGCGCACAATCGGCGGCGGAAGAGCCTGTTCGACAGCCGGACGAACGCCGAAGCCTCCGAGCGACGCATGATCTGGGGCTTGATCCTCCTCGGATTCACCTCGCTCTATCGCGAAGGCTTTGAGGTTGTGCTCTTTTTGCAAACATATTACCTGCGCCTCGGCGGTGGCGTGGTTTTGAAGGGCACGCTCCTCGGCCTCATCCTTTCCGGCTTTGTCGCAGTGCTCACTTTCGTTCTCCAGCAACGGCTGCCCTATCGGCGGATGCTCGTCACCACCGGCATACTTCTCGGCGGCGTCCTTCTCGTCATGGTTGGCGAACAGGCGCAGGAGATGCAGCTGGCGCATTGGATTTCGACCACACCGGTCCCTGGCCTAACGAATGTGATTCCCGATTGGGTCGGCTTGTGGTTTGCCGTTTTCCCGACCTACGAAACACTTGCCGCGCAGCTCCTCGCCGCCGCCGTTGTTATCGGCTCCTATTACGCCGCGCGACGCGTTCGCTGCACCGCAGAGCCGGCGGACGAAGAGCGCGCCACGCCGTCCACTACTCTCGCGGCGGCGGAGCAGCTGGAAGTCGCCCGTCGTTAGGGCAATCCTCGCGCCTCCCATCTGGACCGACACTCTGCGGGTCCAGGTTTAAACAAACCTTTACGCGTCATTTGATGTCAGAGAATTACATGGAACCTCTCTTTTTCACCACGCCTGACAACCTCCGAAAATGGTTTCTCCGACACCACACGGCGACGAGCGAGCTCTGGGTTGGCTTTTACAAGAAAGGCTCCGGCAAGAAGAGCATCACCTGGCCTGAATCGGTCGATGAAGCG
>DASXPA010000213.1:0-9709 GCA_036493915.1 Chthoniobacterales bacterium
CTCGTCCAGGATTCACAGAGCGTGGGGGGACCGCGGGGGTCACATCTTTTCATTCAACATTTGGACGGCCCGCTCCTGAGCACGCCGCAGATTCTTCCCAGCTTGGGCACGTTCGCGCCAGCGGATGATGGCGATGCTCACCGTGCTGTAATCAATCCCGCCCGCCAGTTCACCCAATTCCCGCAACCTCAATCCGCAATGGGTCCGCCCCAGCCAGAGCGCGAGATCACGCCCCCAATCACCGTGTCGATCGCGGAACTGCTCCCAGCTTTCCTCCTTTAGCTTGGAAACGATCGCTATCACCTCGCTAAACTCCCGCCGCCGTTGGATTCGCGCAGAATCCGGAGCATGAGAAAATCGCCGACCGCTTTGGGGACACGCAGACCGGAAGCCTTTGTATGCGCGTTGGGAAATTCCTCGGCGCCCTCGGCGCCCGCTTCCAGCGCCCTAACGATCGGGGCGCAGCCGGCCGCCTGCACCGAATACATTCGGGGTCGCTCTTTTCCAATCCAGCCTAGCGTTTCCATTTCGGCGAAGGCTTTCCACATCCCGATGAGGCCGGTGCCACCGCCGGTCGGATAAAGAACAAGGTCGGGCAGTTGCCAGTCATTTTGTTCAGCCAGCTCATAGCCGAGAGTTTTCTTCCCTTCGACGCGATACGGTTCCTTTAAAGTGGAGACATCGAACCAGCCTTCCGCGTCCTTGCGTCGCGCGATCTCAGCGCCGCAGTCGGTAATGAGGCCGTCGACCAAGGTAACGTGCGCGCCCGTTTCGCGACACTCGATGACGTTCGCACTCGGCGTGTCCGCGGGCATGAAAATGTGCGCCTCGATCCCGGCACGCGCGGCATAAGCGGCGAGAGCGCCACCGGCGTTTCCAGCGCTCGGGACCGCGAGCTTTTTCGCGCCGAGGTGTTTTGCCATCGAGACGGCGGTTGTCATGCCGCGCGCCTTGAAACTTTGCGTGGGATTTTGCGCCTCGTCTTTGATCCAGACATTCGCAAGGCCAATCGACTCGCCCCAGCGTTTGGCTTGAAGCAGGGGCGTGCCGCCTTCGCCTAACGACACCGGTTCGACGACGTCAGGTAAGGGCAGGACTTCCCGATAACGCCAGAGCGATTTCTCGCGGCCACTCAGCTTTTCGCGTGTGAGCGCACGGCCAACAGCTTCGAGATCGTATTCCGCGAAGAGCGGTTTCTGACACGCGGGGCAAAGGTTTTGCAGACGCTGCCAGTCGTGGATCAGTCCGCATGAAGTGCAACGGAGATTCGTTAGGAACATACGTGTATGACGAAATTCTTTGTCCGCCAGATGTCGCCCGTAACACAACCGAAGGCGAGGCCGGGCTTTCAAATTTCCGCAGATTAGCAAAATGAGGGCCGACGATTTTGCCTCCCTTGATCTGTGTAAATCTGCGTAATCTGCGGATCGCTCGTGCCTGAATGAATCGATCAACAGCCACCACTTCACCTCATCGCCGTCCGTGGTATCGCCCCTCGCTCACGACGCAGATCTTCCTCGGTCTGATCATCGGCGGATTCATCGGTTGGATCCGACCGGACTGGGGCAACGAGGTCTACTTCCTGCGCGACATTTTTCTTAACCTCATCAAGGCGATCATCGCGCCGCTGGTTTTCTCCACAATCGTCGCTGGAATCGCCGGCGCCGGCAGTCTCAAGAAGGTCGGCCGCATGGGGATCAAAGCGATCATCTACTTTGAGATCGCCACTACGGCCGCGCTCGTCATCGGACTTACGGTCGTGAATCTGACCAAACCTGGCGTCGGCGTTGCGCTCGTCGCCGGGCCTAACGAGATCATCAACACCGTCGCGCACACTCATCCCAAGACCTTGCTCGAAACCATCGTCCACATTTTTCCCGCGAGCGTGATCGACGCGATGGCGCGGGGCGACGTTCTCCAGATTGTCGCCTTCTCGATTCTCTTCGCGATGGCGGTCTCGGCGATTGGCGAGAAGGGAAGGCCGATCGTGCTCGCGATGGAAAGCCTGATGCAGGTGATGTTCAAGTTCACCAACTACGTCATGATGTTCGCGCCGATCGGCGTCGGCGCGGCCATGGCGCATACGATTGCGACGCAGGGTATGGGCGTTCTGCTGCATCTCGGAAACCTCATTTTCTCCCTCTATCTCGCGCTCATTCTTTTCATCGTCGTCGTTTTCGGCACTGTGCTGCTCTTGCTCCGCATCCCAATCCGACAGTTCATTAGGGCGGTGCGTGAGCCGGCGACGCTCGCGTTCGCGACCACGAGCAGCGAGTCGGCCCTCCCCAAAGCGATGGAGTCGATGGAACGCTTCGGAGTTCCACCGCACATCGTCGGGCTCGTCATGCCGACCGGTTATTCGTTTAACTTGGACGGCTCGACTTTGTATCTGGCGATGGCTTCCGTCTTTGTCGCGCAGGCGGCGGAAACCACGACCGGACATCACGTCGGGATCGCGCAGCAGATCACGATCATGCTCGCGCTCATGATCACGTCGAAAGGCGTCGCCGCGGTGCCGCGCGCGTCGCTCGTGATACTGCTCGCGACTCTCAACAGTTTTCTCCCCTCAGGCCTCGGGCCGATCGGAGTCGCGGTCATTTTCGGCGTCGACGAGCTGATGGACATGGGCCGCACCTGCGTGAACCTGGTTGGCAACTGTCTCGCCACCGTGGTGGTTGGGCGATGGGAAGGCGAGTTCGACGATGAGCGTGCGCGGATCTTCGGCACGCCGGAAGAAGCGGTGCTCGATCTAGGTAAGGGCGATGTCGCGTTCGCCGACGCGGCGGCGCAGGGAGATTAACGAAGAACGCGGCCGTTCCGGATCGGCAAATTCAGCTCCAGCTGGTGCAACGATTGGTATGAGGGCCGAGTCCATTTGAAGCAAAAGCGCAGGAACCTTTTCATACGTTCCAGTGAACGTGTTTGCCTGGTGGCCGTCAACGGAAAAAAACAGTAGCGGATGGCGTGATGTCCTCGGGGTCCTTCTTTCCATTTGCGAAATCCGCGCCGTAACGAAATGAGAATGAGACTGGGCTTTCAAATCCGCGGTTAGGATTTCTCGATGAAGCGAGCCGAATTTCACCATAGCGTTTACGTCATCCTGCTCGATGACGCGGTGCTGAAGCATCCGTCGATCCTGCGGTTGAACCGGAAACGCGATCCGGCCAAGCCTTGTGTTTACGTCGGTATGACCGGCCTCCCGGTCGAACACCGTTTCGAGAACCACAAGCATGGCTATAAGGCCGCTTGGGTCGTCAAGAAATATGGCGTGCGGCTCATGCCGGAGCTCTTCGCCCATCTCAATCCGATGCCTTTCGAAGCCGCCGTGCAGATGGAAACGGAACTGGCAGAAGACCTGCGCGCGGCAGGCTACACCGTGACCGGCGGGAAATAGCCTAATGGATTAATTCGAGGACCTTTCTGGCCGCGTTATGTCCGGGAATGCCGCTCACTGCGCCGCCGCGGTGTGCGCTTGAGCCGCAGAGGAAAACATTTTCCCATTCCGTCTCCACGCCCCATGTTCCCACCTGTTCCGGAGTCGCAGCGAAAGGAAAAGTCGGCGCGGATTGAAAAATGTTTCCGTGAAAAAGCCCTAACGACTCTTCGATGTCGACCGGGCTTTTGCTTTCGAGACAAAAGCTTCCGTCGCGGGCGACGGCAAGGCAATCTTCCAGCGGCTCGGCCAGCCAGTGATTGATCCCCTCGAGAAACCGGCGCTCCGCTGTTTGGCGCATTGTTTCGTTGGCGCCGGCGAATAACGACCACGGCGTGTCGATGCCGAAAAGCGTCAGCGTGTGGAAGCCCTGCGCGCGCAGTTCTGACGAGAGGATGCTGTCGTCGGTCAGCGTATGACAGTAAATCTCAGACGGGAGCTTTTCCGGCAACTGGCCGGCGCGCGATTTCTCGTAGCTGAGGTTCATTTCACGGTAGCCTTCGTCAATATGGAAGGTGCCGCAGAACGCTTCCGCCGCCGGATAACGCGTCGCTTTCAACTTCGGCAGCCGTTTGAGGAGCAGGTTTATCTTGAAGACGGAACCCTCGTCGTTTGGGTCGGGCTGGAAGGTTTCTCCAATCAGTTGCGAGAGGACATTCCGGCCAAAGTTTACGAGGAGAAAACGCGCGTTGACGGTTTCGGCCTTCCCATCGCGCTCGAACTCGACGACGCGCTCTTTTCCGCTCAGGTCGAGCTTGCGCAGGTGGACCGAAGTCACGATTTCGGCCCCGCTCGTGCGCGCAGCTTCCTCTAGTTCTTGCGCGACCGCGCCCATCCCGCCAACCGGCACTTTCCATTCGCCGGTCTTGTTGCCGATGAGATGATAAAGGAAACAGCGATTCTGTAACAATGTCGGATCGTACGGATAAGTGCTCACGCCGATCTTCCCGTCGGTAAAGACGAGCCCGCGCAGCAAGTCATCCTGCAAATAACGTTCGAGCGACAAACCGAGCGGCTCTTCCACGAGACTGCGCCAGGCTTCGCGGCTCAGCTCGTCTTTGGCAAAATGCTTCGCCATTTCTTCTTTCGAAACCAGCGGCTCGAGGAAGGAGTCCCACGTCTTCTCCGCAAACGTGCGCGCAAGCGCGTAGAACTTTTTCATCTGCTCGAACTCAGACTCGCTTCCCGTGAGGGCGGCGACCGACTGGCGACTCGTTTCCTCGGAGACGTTGCTCAAGAGCAGTCCATCGTGCCGGCCATCCTTTTGGTAAGGAGTGAAGGAACCTGTCGCGCGCCGGCGCAGTTCGAGATCGAGCCCAAGCTCGCAAATGATTTTCCCAGGGAAAAGACTGACGAGATAGGAATAGCGCGAGAGCCACGCGTCGTAATCGGGGAAAACCCTCGTCGACGTCGTGGCGCCGCCGACGTAATCGTTTTTCTCGAGGAGAAGCACGCTCAGTCCCGCGCGCGCCAGATAAGTTGCGGCGACGAGTCCATTGTGCCCCGCGCCGAGAATGACGACGTCGTAGGTCGCCTTGCTCATCTTCCCGAAGCCAGTCTCTGCAACGTCAGCCTAACGAGATCTTCGGCACTGAGTGTTTCCTTGTTCGTCTGCTGCACGTCGCGCACGGCTTTGTGCGCCTCGACCTGTTTGTAGCCGAGCGCGATCAAGGCGAGGACGGCTTCGTTTGCCTGCTCCTGTTCCGGCGTCGGCGCATGCGTTCCGCTCGCGACTTCCCAAGCCGCGGCAACGCCGAGCTTGTCCTTCAATTCGAGGACGATTCGTTCCGCGGTTTTTTTGCCAAGGCCGCTGATCTTCGAGAGTGACGCCACATCGGAATTAACGACCGCGCTTTTGAAATAGCTCACGCTCATCCCGCTCAGGACGGCGAGCGCGAGCTTTGGCCCGATCCCGCTCACGTGATTCACGAGAAGGCGAAAGAGGTCGCGCTCGGCCGCCGTCATGAAACCGTAGAGAATCTGCGCATCCTCGCGGACGTGCAGATGCGTCAAAATTTGCACCGGCTGGCCCGGCTCCGGCAGCTTGTCGTAGCTCGAGAGCGGGATGAAAACTTCGTAGCCGACCCCGCCGACATCGATCACTGCCTGGGTCGGCAACGCACTCGTTAGGCGGCCGTGCAGAAAAGTGATCATGTCTTTTTCAAAATCAGCGTGAGATCGACCCATCGCCCTTTGGCGACGTTAAACCCGTGGGTAGAAAACTTCCGATAAGCGTTCGGCAGCTCTGGGTAAAGTCGATCCGCCAATGTTGTCGGCACGACGACGAAATGCGGGCCGCGCGACGCGAGAAATTTTCGGATTTCCTCCGGCTGCAATTCCCCGACATCGAAGCCGTGGATTCGCTGGCGAAAGACCCAGACAAGACTCGGCTCCTCAAAACCGTTCGCGGAAAAATCCATCGCCGGTTGCAGATCGGGCTGCGCTTTTTTGAAGAGCGCGGTCGCTGGAAAGTACGGCGCGGCCAGTGGAAACCCGATCAGGGCCACCGCCAACCAGAAAGCGGCCGTCGCGATCGACCAACGATGCAGATTCGCGTCGGCGTCGAGCCAGTGGCGCGCGAGCAGCAACGCGAGAAGTGGAAACGCAGGCAGCGTGTAGTGCGGCAACTTCGTACGCACGATCGAGAAGATGCCGAAGACGAGCAACGTCCCGACAACAAGATAAAGATCGAGCGGATCGCATTTCCGCCAAAGTCGGCGCACGAGCCACGGCAACTTCACCGACCAGGGCGCGAAGCTCAGGAAAATCATGACGAAATAAAACGGCAGCGTCGCGAGTGCGATGAGGACCGACTTGCCACCATGTCCTTCCATCGTGCCAAACGAACGGCCGATGACATGCTTGCCGATGCCGACCGCGAGGAATTCTCCATGCGTGCGAATGATCGCGGGCACGCCCCAGAGCGCAACGAGCGCGAGCAGGAGCAGAATTCCCCTAACGAAAAGAAAACGGCGTGTCAGTTGTGGAACCGGCCGGAGAAATTGCATGATTGCGACCGTGCCCAGCGGCGCCCAGCCGATCGGTCCTTTCGCAAGAAAAGCGAGCGCGAGCGAAAGATAAAACAACCACCACCAGCCGCGCTGTTCGTTAGGCGTAAAGACGGCGCTACGCCAGCTCCCGCCGAAACGATCGCGCCGCAATTCGTAACCGGCCCAGTGCGCGAGCGTGACAAAAAGCACCAGCCACATGTCGGCGACCGCGGCTTTCGCGTGCATGAACGTTTGGAAGCAAACCGTGAAAATGATCGCCGCCCACCAACCCGCGCGGTCGAGATCGAGGCGGCGTCCCCAGGCGAAAATCACCACGGCCAAAAGCGCCGCCGCGACCGCCGAGGGAAAGCGCGCGCCAAATTCGTTCTCGCCAAAGACGCGATCGCTCGCGAC
Source organism: Chthoniobacterales bacterium (assembly GCA_036493915.1). Taxonomy (GTDB): domain Bacteria; phylum Verrucomicrobiota; class Verrucomicrobiia; order Chthoniobacterales; family UBA10450; genus Palsa-1392. The sequence continues at coordinate 6,838 of DASXPA010000213.1, forward strand.
CTGACACCAGTACGTGAGCGGCGGTTTGTCGAAGCGATAGTGATCATTGAAATACGGCACGACGTAATCGCCGCGCTCGACCATTTCGCGCGAAGCTTCGGCGAAGCGCGGCTCGTCGCGATCGACCAGTGGCAGAAGCCACGTGCCCGCGAGGTGAAAAAGGAGCGCGCCGCAAAAGAGGAAGGCGAATTTGCGAGTTGCAGGTGACAAGAGCTGGATTCAAAGATGGCAACCGCCGAAAGACAACCGGCAATTTCCCGATGAAGACAATCGCGCCGGTTTGGAAATGGCTCCTCCTCGTGGCGCTCGCCGCCGTTGCGATTGCGCTTGCCTTTCACTTCGACGCCGCCGTCCGTGCCTGGTTCACCGCACACCGTTCCGAGCCCTTTAGGCACTTCATGAGAAACGTCAGTCACTTTGGCGACTGGCCGGAACACGTGCTTGTCGGGCTCCTCGTGATCGCGATCGCCTGGTGGCGCGGAAGCAAACGCTGGATGCGCGTCGGCCTAACGATGCTCCTGGCCTGCGCCCTCGCCGGGATCGTCGCACGCGGAACGAAGATCGCCACCGGTCGGGCGCGCCCTTCCGTGAAACAGGAGCTTGGCTGGAACGGGCCGCGACTGAGCCCGAAATACAACTCCTTCCCAAGTGGTCATACCGCGGCGACGATCGGCTTTTTCGGCGTTTTGCTTTTCGTTAGGCCGCGGGTCGGTCTTTGCCTGCTCCCGATCCCGCTCCTCATCGCGTTCTCGCGCATGTACGTGGCGGCGCACTTTTTATCCGATGTAATTTGCGCCGCAGTCCTCGGACTGTTTTGCGCCTGGCTCTGCGCGCGCTGGCTCCTGCCGCCTCTCAACTCTCGGCGCTCAACTCTCAACTGAGAGCTGGCGGAGGGGGTGGGATTCGAACCCACGAGGGCTTGCGCCCTGCCGGTTTTCAAGACCGGAGCCATCAACCACTCGACCACCCCTCCGAAGAGATTGCCAATTGCCAACCGCCAATTTTTGATTGCTGCGACCGGCGCTAGTTTGCCATCGCACGTGCTCCGAGCAAGGCGCGACAGTTGCGGCAGAAGCAAATTCGCTCGACGCGGTGACAAGTTCGGATGAACGTAATGTATGGCGTCGAAATTCCGCCCTCTGATCAAGGAGGCGCCGCAGAGCAGCGACGCCATCCACGGCCGCGGCGCGTCGTGGAGCCCGGCAAATCGTTTCGAGAAACTGCACGTCGATTTGATGGATGTCGACGTCGTCGACCCGGTCGCGGCAGAGGAAGATCGGCCCGCACGGCGGACGGAGTATTTTCGCGACCGCACGAAGACGATCATCGCGCATAACAACAGCCCTGACGTCGGCTTCGAGTCGAGCGTGAATCCCTACCGCGGTTGTGAACACGGCTGCATCTACTGTTACGCGCGGCCGACCCACGAGTATCTCGGCTTTTCCGCCGGGCTCGATTTCGAGAGCCGCATCATGGTGAAAGAAGACGCGCCGGAGCTGCTCGCAGCAGAACTTTCGAAGCCGAGCTGGACGCCGCAGATCCTCGCGATGAGCGGCGTGACCGATCCCTATCAGCCGGTCGAGCGGCGGTTGCAGATCACGCGCCGCTGCCTCAAGGTGCTGGCGCGGTTTCGCAATCCAGTCGGAATCATCACCAAGAACGCGCTCGTCACGCGCGACATCGATTTGTTAGGCGAGCTCGCTGCGCATCAGGCCGCGGCGGTGAATATTTCCGTCACTTCGCTCGATCCGAAACTGCAGCGCATCCTCGAGCCGCGCACCTCCACGCCGCGGGCGCGGCTGGAGGCGATCGCGCAACTGCGTGCGACCGGCATTCCAACCGGTGTGATGGTGGCACCGATTATTCCTGGACTCACCGATCACGAGGTGCCGGCGATTTTGCAGGCTTGCGCCAAGGCGGGTGCGCAGTGGGCGGGCTATACGGTCGTTCGGCTGCCCTTCGCGGTCGCGCCACTTTTCGAGCATTGGCTGGAGGAACATTTTCCCGAGCGGAAAGAGAAGGTGCTCGGGCGGATTCGCCATCTTCGCGGCGGCGAACGCTTAAACGATCCCAGCTTTAAGACACGCATGCGGGGCGAGGGAATTTTCGCCGAGCAAATTCGGGGCCTCTTCCATATCGGCTGCCGGCGCGCCGGGATCGGTGAGCGGATCCAGCTTTCGACCGCCGCTTTTCGGCGCCCTAACGAACAGTTGGCGCTTCTTTAGGCAGTGGTTTTTCGAGAAGCGACAGTTCGCGGCGGCCATCAGAAACTGGCGAAACCTGTGCTTTCGACCTTCAGCACGGCGTCGCAGAGCTCCGCCCTCCATGCCGCCGCGACGCCAGCTCAAAGGAATTTTCGGTTGCGTGCCCGGCGCCTCGCCGCAGGCTTGCCTTGTCATGGGAATCGCCATTCAAAATCTGCACATCGGAATGAAAGTCTGCCACCCGCACTACGGTGTCGGCACGATCAAAGCCCTCACTGAGCACACCGTCGATATCACTTTTGATGATGCTCCGCGAACGGTCGACCCGGCGGTGAGCGATTTGACGACGGCGGAACCAACCGCCAGTCTCACCGAAATGCAGATGCCGCTATCGTCGCTCATCCGAGAGACGGCGCAGGCGATGATCGACGGACTCGGGCTCCAGAAAACGGATGAGTTAGTGGAAGGTCTGGCTACGCGCTGGCAAAGCGGCACCCTCGCCTTGCGGCCGGCGGACGCCTCGCTGCAGGCGAAGGAAGTGCCGCTCGAGACCTTCTTTCACAAGATCGTCATGATCCGCAACAATCTACGCGTGCTCGAGCAAAAGGTGAACGCGAGCGAGAAGCTGAGTGACGCCGATAAGTTCGACCTGCACCAATACATTACTC
>DASXPA010000214.1:0-3710 GCA_036493915.1 Chthoniobacterales bacterium
TTGACGCGCGGATGGTAGGCGGGAACGAAGAAGGGGAAGCCCTGGATGTGATCCCAATGCGTGTGAGTGATGAGCATGGTCACGCTAAGGCCGTGTTCGTTCACTTCTTTCATGAGCGACTGGCCGAGACGGCGGATGCCGGAGCCGGCGTCGAGGATGATGATTTGATCGCCGACGCGCACTTCGACGCAGGAGGTGTTACCGCCGTAACCCGACGTTTCTTTGCCCGGCGACGGGATCGAGCCGCGCACGCCCCAGAAGCGGATGAGCGTCGGACCGGTGACGACCGCGGGCGCGACTGTGCCTGCAACGCGCGTCTCACCATTTTCTCCAGTGCCGTCGAGCATACGGAGGAGGTCGGTGGGGTCGATTGGCTTCACGAGATAATCATCCGCACCGGTTGCGAAGGCTGTTTCGCGGTCATTGGCGAAACGGCTCACTGTCATGAGAATGACGCGGGTGGTCTTGAGCGTCACTTGCTCGCGAATGGTGCGGCAAACCTGGAAGCCGTTGCGCTTCGGCGTGCGCAGATCGCAGATGACTGCAGTGGGACGATGTTTGAGCGCGAGGTCGAGCCCCGCACGACCATCTTCCGCTTCGAGCACGCACCAATCTTTTCCCGTCAGACACTCGGAAATGAGGGTACGGGTGAGGGCGTCGCTATCGATGAGGACGAGCGTCTTCATGTCACTTTCGGGAGCCGGATCCAAAAGCGATTCCCATTGCTCGCTCCGGCCTCGTAGCCGATTTCGCCGCGGCATTTCTCGACGGCCATGCGGCAAAACTGCAGTCGCAGTTGCCATGGGGAAGTCTCGCTCGTCGCGACTGCGTTTTTGGCAAAGACATCACCGAAAACATCGTGAGGCATCGGCGCGCCCTGATCGCTGGCGCGGATGACAACGGCATCAACTTCCTCCTCGGCCTGGAGCGAGATCTCGCTCCCGGCGGCCGCACTCTCCAGTGCGTTTTCGAGAAGGCTCGCGACGATGCGGACAAGATGATCGGCATCGATCGCCACCTGGCTTGCGCTCTCCGGAAGACGCAGCTCGACGTGCTTTTCGGCGAACGATTCCGCGAGTATCCCCCGCACCGTTCGCAGCACTTCGCCTAAGGAAGACCGCGCGACGCCCTGGCCGTCTCGTCCATAAAGCCCCTCCAACTCGGCGGCGAAAACGGTCAGGACTTTGTTGATAAGGCCCTGTTGGTCCTCGGTCGCGCGCATCGCCAAAGCCAAAAGCTGCTGGGCGCGCGGCGAATGCTTTTCCATCTCGATCAAACGCAGCGCCGTAATAGCGTTGGCAAGCGCGGCGTTCATTTCCTCGGCGATGCAGCTGAGGAGAATTTCCTTTTTCTGTGTCTCCGAGTTCAGACGTTGGTAGGCGATGACCGTTTCGCGCGCCTTTTGCAGCATCGACTTCTTCACTTCGAAAACCTCGCCGAGGCGTTCCAGGAGCAGGACTCCCTGTCCTTCACTCGTTAGGGCAGTTGCTTCCAGGGAAACGTCACTGCCATCAGCAACTTGTTCGACCCAAGCCCCCGATTGCACGCGCGCAGCGCCGCCGGTTCCCCAGCATTCCCGAGCGTCGATGAGGAAGTTTTCGAGGAAAGGCGAAGCTTTCGCGAGCGGCAGGGGATCGCCTCCTTTCGTTAGGCCGGGCCACAGCTCGCGCAACCAATCCGGTGGCGCGCCCTGCAGTCGCAGTATCTCGTCCGGCTGGCGAAGGAAAAGGGCAAAACCTAACGCTTCAAGGACCGCGTCCGCTCGAGAATCGGAAGCGGCCATGGTTACTTCGGTTGCTGCGTCATGCGCCGCGCCAGTTCGGCGAAGGCTTCTTCCACGCCGGCGCCTTCTTTCGCGCTGGTTTTGAAGGTGGGCCAGCCGCGCGTTGCGAGGTCGGCCATGCTGGCTTCGCCGATCTCCCATTGCGGGGCGAGATCGACTTTATTGAGTGCGAGGAGAAGCGGCGCCGCGCCGACCGTCGCAGCGGCGCGCCCTTGGATTTCGATCACCTGATCGAGCGTCACCTTCCGTGTGCCGTCGACGACGAGGAGGTAACCACTGGTTCCGCGCAGATAGGAACTTTGCAGCCGCTGGTAATCGTCATCGCCCGCCAGGTCCCAGATCATGAGCATGACTTCGCTGCCGTCGACGGTAACTATTTTCTTATCGATCTTCACACCTACAGTCGTTAGGTACTTATCGGAAAACATGCTGTGGACGAACTTCGCCACGAGGCTTGTTTTGCCGACACCGGACGCCCCGATCATGCAGACTTTTTTCTGGATCATGGTTTCGTCGCTAGCGGTTGGGTAACGACTTTCAAGGCGACTCGGCGATCGGATTGGTCGGGCAATGTCTTCTCGCCCGGCGCCGGCGGTTGTTTGCCCATCGCGACCGGATGCAAGATGGCAGAATCGAAGCCGCAGCTGAGGAGAAAGTCGCGCACCTTTTCGGCGCGGTGTTGGCTGAGCTCGTCATTCTTTTTCGCATCGCCCACGGAGTCGGCATAACCTTCAATCTCGAGGGAAATCCGGCGACCGAGACGCCGCGCCGCGTCGTCGCAGCGGCGAATCACGTCGGGCAATCGCGACAAGGCCGCGAAGCCTTCGGTGGCAATGTCGTCCTTGTTTGTGAGGAAATAGATGAAGGCGTGCTCGATGATCGACTTCGACTGATCGAAGGTGCGCTGGTCGAGGTCGACCAGGCCGCGCAGGTCGAGCGAGGTGATGCCAGGGAGCGTCGTGGCTTCGGCACGGACGCGCTCAATCCATCGGTGCGAAGCCTCGCCGGAAAGAGTGAGCACGCCATCGTTGATGTGTGCGCTGACGCCGTCGGGTCGGCCGAAGCGGGCTTCGAAGCGTTCCTGGGCGAGATTGCGATCATAGGAAATTTTCGTGCTTTTATCGACGACCGCGTTGATTCCCGGCACGAGGGTAGCGTCCCGCCGAACGAGATCAACCCACTCATAGGGCGGTGCGCCGGAGAGAGTGAGAACGCCCTTCGTTAGGCTAATTTTCGCGCCCTCTGGGACGCCGAAGCGTTTCCGGAATCGCCGCTCCACGCTGGCGTCATCGAGCGCGAGATAATTTTTCCAAGCAAAAACGATCTGCGCCGGATCCAGCCCCGTCTTTCGTGCCACCGCCGCAGGATCGGCCGCCGCCGAATCGCGCAGGCCGCTGACATGCGACGGCGAGAACCAGTGTTGGCGCGCGCTGGTCACGACGATTCCCGGTTGCGCGTTGAGATCATCAATGAATCGCGACCAGCGCGATTCGCTCAAGAGAGCCATGATGATGGCGGCGGCAATGAAAGCCGCGGCGACGGTGATTATGAACCAGGCGCGCGTCGGCCGCGCGCGGCCCTTTTCCTTCGCGTATTGGGCGCGCAGACATGATTCGAGTTCCGGCCGCAGCGACGCAAAACCGGCAGCGTCGCCTTCGAATTTCGCAAGCGCAGAGCCTTTCAGGATTTCAATACTGTCGATCGCTTCCTCGAGCGCCGGACGCAATTCGCGCGAAGGATTTCCCCGGATAACCGCGGCGAGATAAGCGTGGCGGCCGGGGACGACCCAGACCTGCAACTCGCCCATCCGAAATTCGTCGAGAGTCGATTCGGCGCCGGTCTGGAACGAATCGCGCGCGAAATCCTGGATCGCGCTGAGCATGCTCGCGACCATATCGGCGTCTTTGCTCTCGGCTGGATCGGCGGC
>DASXPA010000215.1:0-5654 GCA_036493915.1 Chthoniobacterales bacterium
AATTTCGAGGAGTTGGATTGGCGCGAGACGCCACTTGGTCTGTTGAGTCTGCGCCGGCGACGGATGCTTTCGTTAGGCGACATCGAGATTCACGAAGTGAAGTTGGGCGACGCGTTTCTGATGTCGAGCTTGTTCCATGAAGTGGAGGTGGCACTCGCCCATCTCGGGTTAGGCGAGCTGAAAGGCGCGCAGTGGGACGTGGTCGTCGGCGGGCTCGGGCTCGGATATACGGCGGTGGCGGCACTCGAACACCACGACGTCGCATCGCTGCTGGTAGTCGAGGCCTTGGAGCCGGTAATCGAGTGGCACCAACGCGGTCTGGTCCCACTCGGCGAGCAACTGACAAGCGATGCGCGCAGTCGAATGGTCCACGCCGATTTCTTCGCCGCGGCGCGTTCCGCGAACGGTTTCGATCCAAATGAACCCCGCCGTAAATTTCACGCAGTACTCTTGGATATCGATCATTCCCCGCGCGATCTGCTGCACCCGAGCAGCGCGGCGTTTTATCAAGCGGAAGGATTGTGCGCACTGGCCGAGCATTTGCATCCCGGCGGCGTCTTCGCGCTCTGGTCGGATGACGTACCGGATGAAGGATTTCTCGAAGCGCTCGACACCGCGTTCACAACAGCGCGGGCGCATATCGTTACTTTCGCGAATCCGATTCTGGAAGGTGAATCGGACAGCACGGTCTACGTCGCTTGCAAAGCCGAATGATAAGTTAGGTAGGAACGGGATAAAGAGCTAGAGATGACTATCGACATGAGGGGGAAGACAAATCCCAAAACTGAAAAGCTGATCCGCCTTCGTTTTCCTACGGCGTGACTTGAATTCCGATAGCCAGACCATTCGTTTGGCGTGCGACAGGCGCGGTCCTGCCCCGAGCGAGAATCAACCGGCTATCTCCGGAGTCACCCCAGTGCTTAACAAGGCCGCGAGAAGGTCGCTTAGCTCAAACTCTACGATCGTCGAGGCACTATCGCTGAGGCCGTAGGGAATGATCAACCGCCCCTGGTGGATGAGCGAACCACACGAATACACCACGTTCGGGACATAGCCCTCCCGGCCAGTGCCTTCCGGTTTCAAGAGCGGCTCGTCGAGTCGGCCGATTACTCTTGAAGGATCGTCCAGATCGAGCAGGATCGCACCAATGCAGTACTTGCGCATCGGTCCGACGCCGTGAGTGATGACCAGCCAGCCTGCTTCTGTCTCAATCGGTGACCCGCAGTTGCCTACTTTCACAAACTCCCACGGCTGTCGCGGCCCTTGCAGGAGCTGAGGATCACTCCAGAAGTGTGAGTTATCGGAGAACATAAGGAACTGGTTCTCATCGTCCTGGCGCGAGAGCATCGCATAGCGACCGTGAATCCGGCGCGGGAAAAGCGCCATCCCCTTGTTTTGCACTGCCCGCCCATTGAGGGTGAGAACGCGAAAATGCAGAAAATCCGTTGTCTCGATGAGCTGGGGCAGAATCACTCGACCGTTATAAGCTGTGTAAGTCGCGCAATAGGTTACGCTGCCATCGTCATCGACTAGACGTACGAAGCGCGCGTCTTCGATGCCATTACTCTCATTCGGGGAGACGGGAAAGATAATACGCTCCGAGACCGCAGACGACTCGGCGAAATAGATCTCGTAGTTCGACTCCGCCAGCCAGCGCATGCATTCTGTGGTCCGTTGCATGCCGCGGGGTGGCAGCGCCGCTTCCGCTGGCGGCGCCTGCTGGATCGAATCATTGAGGGCCCTGAGGGTAAAGGTCTTGCCGAGGCGGCCCATGACTGACTCGGCCCAGTTATTTTGTAAGCCCATCTCGTCGAGCTTGTGGAGAAAGGTGGCTTTGTGAAACGTGGGATTCGGATTGATCTCAGGCAGGATCACAAAAGGTGTTACCTTTTCCATCTCGATGGAGTGATCGCGGTGGATGACGCCAGTGCGAAACTGGATCGAGGAAATGTGTCCCTCGCCGGTCGCGCGCAGGCTGAGGATAAAACGGAGATCATCCTCAGCCAAGCCGCTCTGGTCGGGATGCGGGACGATCGAGGGATTGAAGAGCGCGGCCGATTCGAGTGCATATTCGCCGGAAAAAAGCGCACCGATGAACAGGCGACGGGGCTTGGAAAGCGCAGCGCTATCGGGAACCTGGCTGCTTACCTTTTCGTAGTGACGAAGACAGCTCTTCTCGAGGTCGATATGCCTTCCGCCGAAGTCAGCCTGCAGATGGGCAAGCTGTTCTTTAGTTTCTGCTTCGCTGAGAGAAAGGGCCCGGGTGATAATGTGTTCCACCCGGGTCGGGTCGAGTGAGATGAAGGGACGAACTACGACTCGCTTGCTGTCCGGCCGGAAATCGACGCCTGTGGGATAAAACTTCATGCCGCTTGTGCCTTCTGTGTGTTTCGGTCGGGTGCCGTTTCCGCGTGAGTCATTTCGGCGAGGGAAAGGTAGAAGGCGAGGCTCGACTCAGCGCCCTGATTCTGGCTTAGGCGATCCTGATGCAACGCGTCGCGGCAGCCTCCGGTAGACGAATCATAGAGCGACCGGCCCAGATCGTTACGGCCGAGAAACCACTCGAAACATCGTCTGGCTGAGCGCCGCCAGTAGTCATCCTTGGTGAGTGCGTGCGCCTCCAGGCAGGCAGAAATCATGGCATAAGCTTCCAGCGGCTGTTGGTCGAAGCGGGCGCGTTCGCCATCGCGCGTCCAGAAGCCATTGCAGCCGATCGGTGTGAACTGTCCCGCTTCACCTTTCTGAGCTTCCACCAGCCAGCGCAGAGATACCAAACCTGCGTCGAGCACGTCGCCCCGTGACGTCCAGTAGCCGCTCAGGATCATGGCATGAGATAGCTTTGCATTATCATAAGTGGCCACCGATTCGAACCATTGCCAGTCCTTCGCAGAGTTGGCGTGAAAAAGTTCGAGTAACCGCGTCGTGAGCAGATCGCGCAACTGATTCACAGTCCGGTCGCCGGAAAAGGCGCGCAGATATTCCTGCATGGCCAGCAAAACAAAGGCCCATGCGCGCGGCGAAGTGAATTGCTCGACCATGGGCAGTCCTTGCTGAAAGAGGAGCGCACAAAGATTGCGGTGACCATCGTTCTTTGAGCGACCCAGCGCCATCCCGACGGCCCAGATCGCGCGGGCATGACTGTCTTCCGAACCTTGCACTTCCAGCCATTCCCGCCGGTGGCTCATGAAATTCCGAAAGCGGCTGGTCTCTTTGTTAAAAGCGTCCCATAGGAAAGCGAGGTAAGTGCCCGCGAGGTGTTCCATATCCTTCCGCGCCACCTGGCTGGTCATTTCCGGCAGGAGCAAAGTGAGGATGAAAGCGCGCGCATTGTCATCGGTGCAATACCCTTCGCGGTAATTCGGCACGTTAAAGATGGCGTGCTGAAAGATCCCAGTGTCGTCGGTCATTCGGAAAAGGTGATCAAGCTTGAGCGGCGGAAGATCGTATGGCCGGTTTTCGAGCGTGCGCACAGCGAACGCTTTGCGCGGCGGCAGCCTGAGACTGGCGCGCGCCTTTTCGAAGCTTTCCATGTAACGCCGCGCCACCACCGGCCAGATCATCTTGCGCCCAAGCCGCCAGGCCCGCTTCCGCGCTGCGGTCATGAACTTGGGATCGGAAAGGTAGCGATCGACTCCCTCCGCAATCGCCGCGCTGTCTTTAAACGGCACCAGGATTCCGCGATCCTGCGCGAGTAGTTCCTCCGCGTACCAATAAGGCGTTGAGATAATCGCTTTACCCGCTCCGAAAGCATAGGCCAGCGTGCCGGACGTGATCTGCGCTTCGTTAAGATACGGGGTCAGATAGATATCCGCCGCGCCGATGAAATCGGTCAACTCCTCCAGGACAACGAAACGATTGTAAAAGATAACGTTGCCGGTTACTCCAAGATCTTCCGCGAGCCGCTCCAGCTTCAACCGATAACTCTCACCATCCTGTGCGATAAGGTTAGGGTGGGTGGCGCCGAGCACGATATAGACGGTGTTGGGATGACGTTCGAGGATCGCCGGCAAGGCCTCGATGGCATACTCGATACCCTTGTTAGGCGAGAGCAGCCCAAAGGTTAGCAGCACCGTCTTTCCTTCCACGCCAAACTGATCCTTGTGAAAAGTCGGGTCGATAAATTGCACGTCGGGCACGCCGTGAGGTATCAGATCTATTTTTCCCGGTGCCACGTTGTAGACGGTTTCCAGGTATTCCCGCCCGCGCTCCGCCATCACGATGAAACGAGTCGAGAATTCATCGAGCTGCTTCATTACCGCGAGTTGTATGTCGCTCGGCTCGCGCAAGACCGTGTGCAGAGTCGTCACCACGGGCATCTGCACATCGCGCAGGAAGGCGAGCAGATGACTTCCCGCCGGTCCGCCGTAAATCCCAAACTCATGCTGAACCGAGGCGACTTCGACGTTGTTGATGTTCAGGAAGTCCGCGGCCCGTCGATAGGAATCGAGTTCCTTTTCGTCGATCTCGAAACGAATCCGCGCCGGATAATCGTAACCCTCCTGACGGTCGTTAACTGCTCCGACAATGCACTCGCACTCGGGGAACTCCGTCGTGACCGCCTCGCAGATGTCGGTTGTGAACGTTGCGACGCCGCATTGCCGCGGCAGATAGTCGCCGAGAAAAGCGACGCGATTGATGTTGGTCTTGGTCATGGAAACGGCCGGTGACGGAGGTTCGTCACCTCTCTGCTGGAAACGATTCACCAAACGACCGCGCGCGGCACTACTTTCGCACGGATTGCGCGCAAGACCATGAATAATGGAGATATGAGCGCAGAGTGAAACAAAAGCGCGCCGAGTCGCCGGTAGTTACAGGATTGGCCAGATATACTTTCTTCTACTGGCGAACTATGTCATCGCCGTGCCTTAAGCCTGAATCGCGATACCGATATGCCTCGCTATTTAGCGTGGTTCTGCGATTATACCAGATGCCATTGATACCCTGTCCGGCGTGCGGGTACGCTCTTTCCGCTATCGATCATCGCTGTCGTCATTGCGATTCTTCATCGAGATGGGGTGCGACCATCCGGCGCCGGGATAGGAAATACTGGGCTCAACTACTTATGGTGTTGATGGTGCTCGGCCTCCTGGGATACCTCATTTTTGTCCATTAGCATAGAGCTGGCTCAGACGCCGACTTCCCATGGCTGGGCAATCCCGGGCGGATTTTCCACAGTGTTTGACATTCGCGATCGAGGGAGGAGCCTTCTTCATCATGGGCGACAAATCTCCAAAATCGAATCAAAAGCAAAAGGCGCAGAAAATCGCAAAGGCCAGCAGCACGACTCAGAAAAAGAACAGCGTCCACGCCGCCAAGGCTGCGGAGAAGCCGAGGAAATAAACACGCCGAAGGTCAAGGGCGGCCTCGTCTGCAAAACCCCACTTGGGCCTGTGTTGCTCAGCGGAGAGATCAGATCAGCAGGTCTCCGCGCCACTGGCCGCGGCGGGATCGTCCCTGCTTCTCTGCGCGAGGAATCGGTGCAGTTGTTCCATCGCCGGAAGATAACGCGTGGTCAGCGCTTCCGCGACTTCGTTGAAGACAACGCCGCCGTAGTTGTGCGCCAGCAGGGTCCGATGGTTGAGCATGTCGATCCAGACCTGGCCGTCGTCCACGATCTGCGCCGCGGCCGCCTGCCGCAGCACTTCGCGCGGTGT
>DASXPA010000216.1:0-17414 GCA_036493915.1 Chthoniobacterales bacterium
TGCGATGCCGCTGGCCAGCATCAGGATCGTCTCCCGGATAAACATCCATTGCACCGCGCCCGGCTGCGCGCCCAGCGCCATGCGAATCCCGATCTCCCGCCGCCGTCGGGCCACGGCATACGCTTTCACTCCGTAGATGCCAATGACCGCGAGCGCGAGCGCGAGCCCGCCAAAGATGGAAAAGAGCGCCGCACCCGCCCTAACGATCCAGATTTCGACGTTGCTCTCGAGATGTTGCGAAAACGTTTTCAGCGAAAGGATGGGCAGCACGGGATCCGCTTCGCGCACTGTCCGCCTAACGAGATCGGCCATGGCGGCTTCGTTCGCATGACTGAGGGCCGCGAACTTTACGATGAAGAAAACGTCGCTCTGGAAACCGCGCGCGAACGGCAGGTAGAGTGTGCCTGGAAGGTCATTCTCAAAAATCGCGTCGCGCGTCGCCGGCACGATGCCGACGACTTCGATTGGTTGTTCCGGTTGGATCTGGGCGTTGCGATCGTCGTTGATATTGACTCCGCTCCGGCCGCCGCCTCTGGCCGGGGCGTTGTCGCTCGCGATTTGGATTTGCTGTCCGAGCGCGTCGCCTTTCGGCCAGAGTTTCTTCGCCAACACGTCGTCGATGATCGCCACCGCGGGTCCGCCCAGCTCGTTTGCTTCCGCCGCGTTGAACGCGCGGCCGCGCAGGAGACCCAGTCCGGTGGTCGAAAAATAATCCGCGCCCACGCTGTTCCAGCGCGCACTGAAGGCGAGGCCGTCCGCCGCGGTCGCCGGATGAGAGTCCGGCGCCGCATGGAAGCCGGCTCGCTGTACGTTCTTGCCTAACGAGACTATCCCGAAAGGCACGGTCGCGGAAATGGCAGTGTGCTCGACACCAGGAAGCGCGCTGAGGCGCTCCTGCAGTTTTCGATAAAGCTCCTGTGCGTGCTTTTGGTCGTAGCCGCCGAGGCTGGCATCGACTTCGAGCAGAAAGCTCCGATCCGTTTTCAGGCCGGTGTCGACGTTCGCCGCCTTCTGCGCACCGCGCACGAAGAGCGCCGCCGCGGTCAGGAGCGCGAGCGAAAATGCGATCTGCGCGACGACCAGCGGATTGCGCGGGAGAAATTTCCAATGCCGCCTAACGACATCTTCGGCCGCGTTCTCTTTCAAGTCGCCGATAATGAGACCGCGCGAGAGTTTCAAGGCCGGCCCGAGCGCGAAGCCGATCGTCCCGAGCATGGCGAAGAGGAGCGTGGCGAGAAGAATTGCGGGATTTGGGCCGCTCGCCCAAACCAGATCAAGCGGCAGCAGTTTCGCCGCGGAGGCGACGAGCAGTTGGCACGACCAGAGCCCGATGAGCAGGCCGAACGCGCCGCCGCAAAGCGCGAGGACGAACCCTTCGATGAGCAGTTGCCTGACGATCTGCCTGCGCGTGCCGCCGAGCGCCTGCCGAATCGCGATTTCCTTCCGGCGCGCGGTGCCGCGGGCGAGGAGCATGTTTGCGAGATTGAGGCAGGCGACGAGGAGCACGACCATCGACATGCCGAGCAGGAGCGGCGCGATTTTGCTCATGCCGCCTTCGCCTTGCGGACTCGTGCTCGTGGAAAACCGCGAGACCGGCGCGGTCATGAAAGTTTGATTCTTCTGCTCGACCGGCCAGGCTTTCTCGAAATTGGCTGCGAGCGTCTTCAGCGCGGGGAGGGCGGCCGCCGCGGTCAGGCCAGGTTTAAGCCGGCCGATCAGCATGAGCTGTGTGCCGGCGCGATCGCCTAACGAGTTGCGATTATCCTGTTCAAAATCGTTCGCCACCTGATCGTAAACCCCGAGCGGCAGCCAGACTTCTGGCGCGATGATCTGCATCGTCCCCGAGTAACCCTCGGGCATAATCCCGACGATCGTGAAGGGCCGACCATCGATGAGAATCTTGCTCCCGAGGACTCCGGGTTTGCGTCCCTGTTTTTCCCAATAGCTGTGACTAACGACTGCGACCTGCGCGTTGCGACCAGGCGTTTCTTCCTCAGGTACAAAAGCGCGGCCTTGCGCAGGCATCCTGCCGAGGACAGAGAAATAATTCGAGCTCACGACATCCGCGAAAGCGCGGCGCGTGTTCCCTTTTTCGCCGATGCCGATCATCGCGAGATTGTGCGCGAGGAGGCCGGAGAAGACCGTGTTCTGCTCGCGGATGTCGCGATAGGTCGGATAGGAAAAGCCGCGAAACGATTTTGGATTTTTGCTATCCTGCGAAAAGAGCTGCACGACTTCGTGAGGCCGCTCATAACTGGGCGGCGCGTAAAGCAGCGCGTGGATGAGACTGAAGACGGAGGTGTTCACGCCGATGCCGAGAGCAAGGGTGAGAATCGCGATGGCGCTGAAGCCGGGCGATTTAATGAGGAGGCGAAATGCGTAACGGATATCAGAGATCATAAGTGGAGTGGTTGTTGCCTAACGAAGGAAATGGGTCCGTAGAGTGAGGTGGAAGAAGCGCCTCAGCGGTTTGATGCAGTCAGCACCTTTGGATTCGATTTTTGCAGGAGCCCTCGAGCGGCATCGGTCCAGGGAGGACGGGGTGTCACCCCGTCGTTCGGTGCAGTCTGCGCCGAACGCGCGCGAAGAGGACGAATGATATTTTTGAGAGAAGTTTGCCGTCAGGTCGGCGTCCGGGGCCATGCGACGTCCAGAGCGCCTTGGGCGAGACTCGCCCAAGTGCAACGGAGTAACACTCCGTCCTCCCCGGAAGAGGGCATCGCAGCGTGCGCTCCCCGGGTCATTCATAGCGCAGTGCCTCGGTGGGACTGACTTTGGTCGCGCGGCGCGCTGGCAAATAATTCGCCAAAAACGCGACAAGGCAGAGGACAATGATGACGACGGCGAAGGTCAGCGGATCGCCCGCGCTCACGCCGTAGAGCAGGCTCGCGAGAAATCTCGTTAGGCCAAACGCCGCCAGGAGCCCGACCGCGAGGCCGATCGCCGCCAGCTTCATCCCGCTGCCCACGATCAGCCGGAAAAGGTCGCCACGTTGCGCGCCGAGTGCGACGCGAATGCCAAGCTCCCGTGTGCGTTGCGTGACGGCGTAGGAAATCACGCCGTACAAACCAAGCGTCGCCAGCGCGAGCGCGATCGCCGCGAAACTGCCGAGGAGCGCGCCATTGAGGCGGCGGTCGGCGACCGAATCGGAGATGACCGTTTGCAGCGTCTCAACGTGGAAGAGCGGCAAGCCGGGATCGATGCCTTGGACGGCGCGGCGGACCGAGTCCGCGAGCGATTTCGGGTCCCCCGCCTCCGCCCGCACCACGAACGTAGCGGTCTGCGCCATGTGGCCGCCGACCCCGCCCGAGCCGGGCGCCTGCGCGACCGAGAAATACATTTCCGGTGCGGGCGCGCGATCCAAGCCGCTTTGCCTGACGTCCGCGACCACACCGACAATCGTGTAATCGTGCTCCGTTCCGATCTTGAGTTTTCCGCCGAGAATCTCCTGGTCACTCAGACCAAAGCGCCGGGCGAGCGTGTGATTAACCACGATCGAAGGCGGCGCTTCCGGGCCATCGCGCGGACCGACCAAGCGTCCGGCCAGGAGCGACACACCCATCGTCCCGAAATAATCGCCGGCGACGACGCGGAATTCCGCGAGCGGACTCTGGCCGGGAGGAAAAGGATGTCCTTCGATCTGGACGTTGCCGTTTATACCCCAGTTCGCGAGCGGCAGGTAATTGATGACGCCAGCCTTTTTCACTCCGGGCAGGCCCTGCATCCGCTCGAGCGCGCGCCGGTAGAAATCGACCACCGACGAAGCAGTCGGGTAGTGCTCGTTAGGCAAAGAAACGCGCGTGGTCAGCACCTGTTCCGGTCGGAGCAAACCGGAGTCGGTTTGTTGCAGTTGCGCAAAACTGCGGAGGAGCAAACCCGCGCCGCAGAGGAGCACGACGGCCAGCGCCATCTCCGCGATGACAAAGAAACTGCGCAACCGGTTCGCGCCCGCGACCGCGGTGTGTCCGTGCAAAGCCCTCTGCAGATCGGCCGCCGAGCGTCCGACCGCCTGCCGCGCCGGAGCGAGTCCGCAACCGACGCCAACAAGCAACGCGACCCCCGCCGTAAAGGCGAGCACGGTTCCATCGATCCGCACATCACCCGCGCCCGAGACATAATTGCCTAACAAGGATACGAGGAGATGGGTTCCCCAGATCGCGGCGCCGATTCCGGCCGCGCCGCCGAGCACGGCGAGGAGGATGCTCTCGGTCAGAAACTGTCGCACGAGCCGGGTGCGGCTCGCCCCGAGGGCGAGTCGGAGCGCGATCTCGCGTTGCCGCCCGGCGGTGCGGGCGAGAAGGAGGTTCGCGATATTCGCACTCGCGATGAGGAGGAGGCAGGCGACGCTGCCAAGAAGGACGAGGAGGGAGGTCCGGCTGTTCTGGGTGAGTTGTTCCTGCAACGGAATGAGCTCCACGCTGCGGTCCCCCTGTTCCTCCGGATATTTCTCCGCGATGGAGTGCGCGACCGCTTCCATGTTTGCCTGCGCTTGGGCGAGCGAAACGCCGGGACGCAAACGTCCGACCACCCGCAGCCCATGATCGCCGCGGGCCGCCATCTCCGCCGGACTAACGACAAGCGGCACCCAAAGTCTGGCGGTTTCGCTCGGGAAACGGAATCGCGCCGGCATCACTCCGATGACCGTGAAGGGGCGCCCGCCTAACGAGATGGATCGGCCGACGATGGCAGGGTTCGCGGAAAATAGCGCGCTCCACAAAGCCTCGCTCAACACGACCACCGGGGCTGATCCGGATCGATCTTCATTCGCGAGAAAGGTGCGACCGAGAAGTGGCTGCGCGCCCAGCAGACGAAAATAATTCGCCGAGACCATCGCCCCGAGAATGCGCTCCGGGCTCGCCTTACCTTGGAGAGCGAAGTCCTGGTATTGGTAGGCGGTGAGGCCATTCAGCGTCGTGTTCTGCTCGCGCCAGTCGTTTAGGTTGGCGGCGGAGACCGAGCCGAGAAAACCGGCCGGGAATTTCTTACTCTCGAAAATCTGCACCAGGCGTCCGGGTTTGGAGAGCGGCAGCGGCCGGAGGAGGACCGCGTTGACGACACTAAAGATGGCCGTGTTCGCTCCGATCCCGAGGGCAAGAGTGAGAATCGCGATGAGGGTGAAGCCGGGCGACTTCACGAGCACGCGGAAGGCATACTTCAGGTCTGTGATCATGATGTTGAGTCGCCGTTCAATGTTGTCATCCTGAGCGGAGCGAAGGACCTCCCATCAGGTAACGGCGTTCGGGAGGTCCTTCGCTCCGCTCAGGATGACAGATTTCATTGGTTATCCTTTATTCGTTAGGCAGTGGGAAAAGACGAGTGACGAAAGAGGCGGACGGATGCGCGCGGTTCGGTTCTAAGGGCTCAATGTTTTGGAATTCGAGATTCGGATTTTGTCATTCGGCGCGGAGCGCCTCGACGGGATCGACTTTGGTCGCGCGGCGCGCCGGCAGGAGGCTCGCGACGAGAGCGGCGGCGCCTAGGAGAAGAACGACGACGAGATAAGTTGCGAGGTCATTCACGCTCACTCCGTAGAGGAGCGAACGGAGAAGACGCGTGCCGGCGAGCGCGCCGAAGATTCCAGCGGCCACGCCGACCGCGACGAGCGCAAAGCTTTGCCGCAAAATCAGCCGGAGCATGTCGCCGCGTTGCGCGCCGAGGGCCATGCGAATGCCGATCTCGCGTGTCCGTTGCGAGGTGATGTAAGCCATGATGCCGTAGAGCCCGACCATCGCGAGGAGGAGCGCCGCACCCGCGAAAACGCCGAGCATCACCATGCTGAAACGGCGATTATCGAGCGACGATGAAACCACTTGCTCGAGCGTTTGAAACTCCGTCGGCATCTCCGGATCGAGCGCGCGCGCTTCCCGCCGCATCGACGCGATCAGGCTCGCCGGATCGCCCTTGCTGCGGAGCACGATGGAAAACTGCGAAGCCGCTCGCGGCCGTTGAAAGAAATCCACGTAAACCGTCGGACGCGGCTCCGCATCGAGGCTGTCATCGCGCACATCGCCGACCACGCCGACGACGTGGAGCAAACGCCGGTCGCCATCCATGTTGCCGTACTGGATTTCTTTCCCAATGGGATCCTCGTTAGGCCAATAGCGCCGCACCAGCGCCTGACTGACGAGCGCGACCTGCGGCGAGTCCGGCCCATCGGAAGAAGCGAAGAAGCGCCCGCGCACCAGCGGAATGTGCATGGTCGAGAAGTAGCCCTCACTCGCGACCCGAAACTCCGCGTCGCGCAACCGCGGCGTGCCCGCGAGCGCGGAGAATTCTTTGCTCAGCTCCTCGTCGGTTTTCGCGGTCTCACCGCCGGTCTCGATGATGAAGCTGCCGTTCGCGCCATCGCCGCTCATCGGTAGCGCGTTGATTCCTCCCGCTCCGATCGCGCCGGGCAGCTCGCGCAAATGATCAAGCAAGCGCTCGTAAAACTGCGCCAGCCGGCGCTGCTCCGCCGGAGTATGCGGGTCGGCCTGCGAGATCGTCATCGCCACCGTGCTCTCCGGTTGAAAGCCGGGACTGACCTCGAGCAGCCGTTGAAAACTGCGGCCTAACAATCCCGCGCCGACCAATAGCATGAGCGTGAGTGCGACCTGCGCGACGATCAAGCCGTTGCGAATCCGCGAGCTGGAAGCGCCGCCCGCGCTGCCGCGGCCACTTTCCTGCAAGTCGGTTTGCAAATGCCGGTTCGAGATGTGGAGCGAAGGAACGAGCCCGAGCAAAAGACCGACCGCAAGCGAAACCGCGAGCGCGAAAATCAGCACCGTCGTGTCGACTCCGATCGCGCCGATGCGTGGCAGGTTGCCGTGGTAAAGACCGACGATGAGCGAGACGCCCCAATTTGCGAAAAGCACTCCGAGCGTGCCGGCCACGAGCGTGAGTAGGAGCGTTTCCGCGAGGAATTGCCGGGTCAGTTGCCAGCGCGAAGCGCCGAGCGCGGCGCGCAACGCGATCTCCTTCCGCCGGGTGGTTGCCCTAACGAGAAGCAGATTCGCCACATTCGAGCAGGCGATGACGAGGAGCAGGCCCACTGCGCCGCAGAGAACCCAGAGGAGTCCGCGGACATTCTTCACCATCCGCTCGCGCAACGGGGTGAGACCGAAGCTGGCGGCGTCGGTCTGGTTGCCGAATTCGCGTTTCAGTTGCTGACCGATCGCAGCGACTTCCGCTCGCGCCTGCGCCATCGAAGCGCCCGCGCGCAGGCGCGCGACGACGCTCCAGTTATGCGCCGTGCGCGAGGGAGTTCTTGGATAAATCGAGGCCGGGAACCAGACGCTGACGTCAGGGGGAAATTCCACCCCCGACGGCAGCACACCGACGACGGCGAAGCTGTGACCTTCCAGTCGCAGCGTCGTGCCTTCAAGATTGCTCCGTCCGCCTAACGAACGCTTCCAGAAGCCGTAACTGACCACCGCGACTTGGTTTTCGCCCGCCGAAGAGAAGAGGCGTCCAAGGAAAGGTTTCACGCCCAGAACCCGAAAGAAATCCGCTGACGCTGCGCAGGCGATGGTTCGCACCGGCTCATTGCCACCGGCGACCGCATCCGGGCCGGCGTTATAGCGTGCAATCGCTTCGAAGCTGCGGCTCTGCCTTTGCAGATCGTCGAAATTCGGGTCCGCGACCGGCATGCCGCGGCCGTTCTCATCGAGCTCGCGCAATTCGACAATCCGCTCCTGTCGCGGATAAGGCAGCGGTCGCAAGAGAACGGCATCGACCACGCTGAAGATCGCGCTCGAAGCGCCGATCCCGAGGGCGAGGGTGATGATGGCAACGAAGGTGAAACCGGGCCGTTTCAGGAGCGATCGGCCGGCGAAGCGAAGTTCAGAAATCATCTGCTAATAAGATGCGGTGGGTTTGGTCAACGGATTCAGTTTTTCCACGCGCTGCAAACTCCGGGGAGGACGGGGTGTCACCCGGTCGTTCGGTGCAGTCTGCGCCGAACCCGCGCGGAGAGTGGGCCAGATCTGACGGTAGATGTTGTCCGCAGAGGGCCTTGGACGAGGCTCGCCCAAGTACGACGGAGTAACACTCCGTCCTCCCCGGAACGGGAAACAGCAGCGCACGGGAAGATCACTCATCGCGCAACGCCTCGATGGGGTTGACCTTCGTCGCCCGTTGCGCGGGAAGCAGACAGGCAATCAGCGCGATGACTGCGAGCAGCAGTGTAATCGCACCGAGCGTGAAGGGATCATAAGCGCTCGTCTGGAAAAGGATCGAGCCCATCGCGCGTGTCGCGAGGAAGGTTGCGAGCAATCCGACGAGCAAACCGATCCCGACCAGTTTGCCGCCGCTTCCGAGAATGAGTTGCAGCACGTCGCGCGTTTGCGCGCCGAGCGCCATGCGAATGCCGATCTCGCCCCGGCGCTGCACGACGTTATAAGACATGACGCCGTAAATGCCGATCGACGCGATGACGAGCGCGACGAGCGAAAAGACGACGACGAGTGTCATCGCGAAGCGCTGTTTCGCGATCGTCTCGGAGACAATCTCAGTGAGCGGCAGGATTTTCCCGATCGGCTGGTCCTTATCGACCGAGTAAACCGCGGGCCGCAATGCGCTGGTCAAGGCCGCCGGCGAGCCGCTCGTGCGCAGGACGACATTCAAAGTGTTGAAAGGATGTTGCGCAAACGGTTCATAGGTCTGGGCCGTCGTGGCCTTGTCGACACCGTACTGTTTGATGTCGCCGACGATGCCGACGATCTGACGCCAGTTGTCGGGACCGTTTTGGACGTTGATGCGTTTTCCAATTGGGTCCTCGTTAGGGAAAAATTGTTTCGCCATGGTCTCGTTGATGACGGCGACATGCGGTGCCTTCGCATTATCCTGGGGCGTGAAAAGCCGGCCGCGGATCAACGGGATGCCCATGGCGTGGAAATAGCCGGGCGTGACCGCGTAATAGTTGGTGTTTGGCAAGTCGCTCGGCGCAACCGGCGGTCGGCCGGCGATCTCAAAGGTGAGGACCCAGTCGCCTAACAATGGCAAAGTGTGAGTGAGTCCGACCTCCTGCACTCCCGGCAAGGCGCGCAGCCGTTCGAGAAGTGCATCGGCAAAGGCAACCTGCTGTGCGTCCTTTTCATACTTCTTTTCCGGAAGCGAAAGGCGTAGCACGGTCGCGTTCTTCGGATTGAAGCCGGGATCGACGTGAGTAAGGCGCATGAAACTGCGCGCGAGCAAACCGGCTCCGCCTAACAATACCAGCGCAAACGCCACTTCA
This sequence comes from Chthoniobacterales bacterium, assembly GCA_036493915.1. Lineage (GTDB taxonomy): Bacteria > Verrucomicrobiota > Verrucomicrobiia > Chthoniobacterales > UBA10450 > Palsa-1392. The sequence goes on from DASXPA010000216.1 coordinate 9,215, forward strand.
ATGACGACGAGCGCGCCGCGCAGCCGTCCGCGCGCATCGGTCGATCCGCGCGAGCCTTGTTTGAGCGATTCGTTCATGTCGGTGTGCGCCGCGAGCCAGGCCGGCGCGACTCCGAAAACGACGCCGGTCGCAACGCTGAGGAGGAAGGAGAAAATCAGGACGGCTCCGTCGAGATGAATCCCGCTCGCGCGCGGCAGATCGGTGGGTGCGAGCGCGAGGAGAGCATCGAGTCCCCAATACGCGACGAGCAATCCCGCGGCGCCGCCGACGAGCGCGAGGAGCACGCTTTCGGTGAGCAATTGCCTGACGAGTCGCCAACGACTCGCCCCGAGCGCCGCGCGAATGGAAAGCTCGCGATGCCGCGCGGTCGCGCGGGCGAGAAGCAGATTGGCGATGTTCGCGCAGGCGATGAGAAGAACGCACCCGACCGCGCCGAGGAGGACGTAGAGCACGACGCGCACGTCGCGCACGCTGTAATCGAGCATCGGCGAAACGAAGACGCTCCAGCCTTTATTCGAGTCCGGATATTGCCGGGCAAGCTGGGCGGCGAGCAGCTTCAGCTCAGCTTCGGCCTGCGTCACGCTCACGCCCGGTTTGAGCCGGCCGATGACACTGAGATAATGCGCCCCGCGATATTTGTTGCTTCGTTCCTCCGGGCTGAAGGCGAGCGGTTTCCAAAGGTCCACTTTGCTCGCCTGTCCGAAGTCAGGCGGCGCGACGCCGATGACGGTGTAAGGCTCGCCATCCAACTGGATCGAGCGGCCGATCACATTTTTCTCTCCGCCAAAAACGCGCTGCCAAAACGGATTGCTCAGGACGACCACGTGGTCTTTTCCGGTTACGTCTTCCCCTGGTAAAAACATCCGCCCAAGGACCGGCTGCACACCGTAAACCTTGAAGTAATCGGCCGTCGCGCCCACGCCGATGAGCCGCTGCGGTTCGCCTTCGCCGGTGAGATTGATCTGAGCGCCTCCGTAGGCTGCAAGATAGGAGTAGGACTTGGTTTGCTTCTGCCAATCGAGATAATTAGGCGGCGAAACGGAAAACTCCGGAAACTGCGGCAGGTTCGTCTCGCGAATAATGACGATGCGATCCGGCTGCGGATAGTCGAGCGGGCGCAGGAGGACGCCATTGACGACAGAGAAGATCGCGGTGCAAGCGCCGATCCCGAGGGCGAGGGTAAGAATGGCGACGGCGGTGAAGCCGGGCGAGGCGATAAGTTGGCGGAAGGCGTAGCGAAGGTCGTGCATCATAGGTCTTGAACGGTTGAGTTAACGGTGGAAAAAATGGTCGCGCGGCGCTGCCCCGAGATACTGCGAGGCGCCCCGGTTATTCATAACGGAGGGCATTCACGGGATTGATTTTGCTCGCGCGGCGAGCGGGCAGGAGACAGGCTGCAAGGCCGACTGCACCGAGCAACAAAGCGACGGCGCCGAGCGTGAGCGGATCGTGCACGGAAGTCTCGACGACCATGCTTTGCAGAAGACGCGCCGCCATCCAGGCACCAGCCAGACCGATTGTTAGGCCAAGGCCGATCAAGATCGCGCCCTCGCGCAGGACGAGAGCGAGAAGTTCACCCGCGCTGGCCCCGAGCGCGCTGCGAATCCCGAACTCGCGCCGACGTTGCGCCACGCTGTAGGCGACGAGTCCGTAGATGCCGATCACCGCGAGGAGCAACGCGAACCCCGCGAAAAGCCCGAAAAGCGTGAGATAGAGCCGCGGTTGCGCCACCGTCGCGCTGATCACATTCTCCATCGGCGAAACATCCGAGACCGGAGCGTCGGGATCGATTCGCCACAGCGCGGCTTCGACCGATTTTGCGACCGACGCGGGCGGCAGGGTCGTGCGCACCATCAAGGTCGCGAACGCCGGAGGACGCTGCGCGAGCGGGGAATACGCCTGCAACGGGACATCCTCGGCCAAACCGGAGCGGCGAATGTCCCTCACGACGCCGACAATCTCGAGCCGATAAGTGTTGTCCGCCGCATTCACCAGCTCGCGCCCGATCGGATTATCGGAACCGAAGAATCGACGCGCGGCCGATTCGCTGATGATGGCAACGCGATGCGTTTGGGCATTATCTGTGTCGGCAAAATACCGGCCCGCAATCAGCCGGCTTCCGACCGTTTTGAAATAATCGACGCTGACGGAATCGAAAAAGATCAGCGGGACATCGTTAGGCGCGGCGGCGGAATTTCGAACGGCGGGCAGGAGGCTGACCGCTTTTCCCCAGCGAAACGGTGAGGTTTCGGTAAAAGCCGCCGCCTGCACGCCCGGGAGAGCCGCGGTCGCGGCTTGCGCTCGCTCATAAAATTCCAGGCGCTTCGGCCGACTGTCGTAATGTTTCTCGGAAGGCACGATCGTGAGCGAAAGAAGACGCTCGGCGTCGATTCCCGGCTGCTTGCTCAGAATGCCGAGAAAACTGCGGCCGAGCAGACCGGCGCCGACAAGGAGAATGAGCGCGATCGCGATCTCCGCCACCACCAGACCGGAGCGCATACGCCGATGGGTCGGGCCGCTCGATGCGCGAGCGTTGTCCTTCAGCGCTTCACTGCTCTCGATTCGCGCAGCGCTGAAGCCGGGAGCGAGACCAAAACTTAAGCCGGTGACCAAAGTAAGGCCGAGCGCCGCGGTCAGCACCGGGAGGTTGATCGCGATCTCGTCAGCGCGCGGCAGGCTCGCGGCAAAACTTGAAGCGAGGAGCGCATCGATGCCCCAACTGGCGAGAAGCACCCCCAGGATTCCACCGGGCAGAGCCAGGACCAGACTTTCCGCGAGGAGCTGGCGAAGAATCTGCCCGCGCGAAGCACCGAGTGCCGTGCGAATGGCGAGTTCGCGTCGCCGCGCGGTCGCGCGCACGATCGTTAGGCCGGCAATGTTCGCGCAAGTGATGAACATGATGCACGCGACCGCACTCAGGATCACGAGCAGTCCGGTGCGATAGTTGCCCAGCACGAGCCCCTGCAGGTCTACGGCGCGCAACGTCCAGCCGCGGTAATGTTCGCCGTAGATTGCCTCCAACCTGTGCGCGATGGTGGCCAGCTCGGTGTCAGTCTGCGCGAGGCTCACGCCTGCGCGCAGCCGGGCGAAGCAATTCCAATAGCGCGCGCTCCGATCGTGCGCCTCCTCGCTATCGCTCGGTATCGGGACCCAAAAGCGCGCATTGTCGAACGGATCTTTGAACGACTTCGGCATCACCCCGATAACGGTGTAGGCGACATCGTTGAGCAGGACCGTCTGGTTGATCACGCCCGGCGCGCCGCCGAACTGCTTTTGCCAAAACGAATAGCTCAGGACGACGACCGGCGTCGCGCCGGAAGCGGTGTCGTTAGGCTGCCAGGTCCGGCCGAGGAGCGGCGTCGCTCCGAAAACGCGGAAGTAATCCGCGTTCGTTTTCGCGCCGGTCACGGAAACCGGCGTCCCGACTTTCGTCACGTTGTAGTAATAGTACTCCTGCGCCGCGAAACCTTCGAAAGAATGCGCCTGCGCCACGAGATCGCCAAAGGTCGCCGGCGCGAGACCTGCGATGCCTTGCTCCGGATGTTGCGACTGCACCATCACGAGCCGATCAGCGTCGTGATATTGCAACGGCGAAAGGAGAAGCGCGTGGACGACGGAAAAGATCGCGGTCGCCGCGCCGATCCCGAGCGCGAGGGTGGCGACAGCAACAGCGGTGAAGCCCGGCGATTTGAGCAGTTGGCGGAAAGCGTAGCGGAAGTTATTCATTTAGCGTTTTGGTGAGTCGTTAGGCGCGTGCACTCGCCAAATCTGCTGCGCGCCGCTGGGTCTATTCATTTCGTAATGCCTCCATCGGAGTGATGCGCGTGGCGCGGCGCGCCGGCAGCCAGGTCGCGACTAGCGCCGCGAGCGCGAGAAGCACGGGTGCGAATGTGAAGGCGAACGGATCGAGCGGGCTGACCTCGAAAAGAATGCTGCTCACGATTTTGCCCGTCCCGATGGCGAGGAGAAATCCCATGACGAGCCCGGCCGCGATCATCGTTAGGCCTTCACGCAGAATCAGCCAGAGGACCGCGCGGCGTTGCGCCCCGAGCGCCATGCGTATCCCGATCTCGCGCGTGCGCCGCGCCACGGAATAGGTTTTCACTCCGTAAATCCCGACGACTGCAAGAGCCAGCGCGAGCGCGCCAAAAATTGAAAACAGCCCCGCGCCTGCTCTCACGATCCAGAGCTGCGGGTTGGCATCCATGTGCTTTGCGAACGTGCGCAGCTCGAGAATCGGCAGGACTGGATCAACGCTCAGTGCGGTTTGCCGGAGCAGACTCGCTGTGGCGGCCTCGTCCTTCGCCGCAAAAGACGCGAAGCGCACAAAGAAGAACGCGTCCCCTTGGAAGCCGCGGGCGAACGGCACGTAGAGCGCCCCATTTTGCTGCTGCTCAAACAGACGTGTCTTCGTCTCCGGAACGATGCCGACGATTTCGATCGGCTCGCCGCGCCCGATCGCGCCACTGTGATCTTTCGGATTATCGGGAGCGGCGCCCTCCACCTTCGGGAACTCGATTTGGTGCCCAAGCGCGTTCGCATTAGGCCACAATTTCTTCGCCAGCACTTCGTCGATGATCGCCACGGGTGGTCCTCCCGGTTCGTTCGCTTCTGCGGCCGTGAAAGCACGCCCACGCAGGATCGGCAGTCCGGCTGCCGTAAAATATTTTGCGCCGACACTGTTCCAGCTTGGAACGATTTCCTCAGCTCCGGGAATCGCAGGTGCCCCGGCCGGCCGGACCGTCCTTTGGATGCTGCGATCTCCGAACGGCACCAGCGCGGAAATGCTGGCCGCTTCCACGCCCGGCAGTGCGGCGAACTTTTCGCTCAGCGTCCGATAAAGTCCCTCCGCCCTCTGCTGGTCGTATCCGCCCAGCGTCGCATCCACTTCGACGACGAAAGTGTTGCCCGCGTGCAAACCGGAATCGACCGACCCCGCCTGCTGTGCACCGCGCACGAAGAGTGCCGCGGCCGTCAGGAGCGCGAGAGAAAACGCGATCTGCGCGACCACGAGCGGATTGCGCGGGAGAAATTTCCAGCGCCGCCTAACGACATCTTCGCCTCCCTGTTGTTTAAGATCGCCGAGGACTGAGACTCGGGAAAGTTTGAGCGCCGGCCCGAGCGCGAAGGCGAGCGTGCCGAGCAGGCAAAAACAGAAGGTCGCGCCCAGGATCGTCGGGTTCGGCCCACTCAACCAAACGATGTCGATCGGAACGATCTTCCCGAGCGAAGCGACGAGGAGATCGGAGGACCAAAGCCCGAGGAGCAAACCGAACGCACCCGCAAGCAGCGCGAGGACAGATCCCTCGACCAGCAGTTGCCTGACGATCGCGCCGCGGCTCGCGCCGAGGGCGAGACGGATCGCGATTTCCCGGCGCCGCGCCGTCCCGCGAGCGAGCAGCATGTTCGCAAGGTTAAGGCAGGCGACGAGGAGAACGACCGCGGCCATGCCCGCGAGCAGACCGCCGATCGTGCCGAGGGGCCCGCCTTCCACCGGGTCGGTGCTGGTGGAAAAGCGGTCGAGTCGCGCCGTCATGAACGTCTGATCTTTCAGTGCAACTGGGAACTGCTTTTCCAGGTTCGCGGCCAACGCGCGCAAAGCCGGCGCCGCCGTCGCTGCCGTCAGGCCGGGTCTGAGCCGGCCGATGACGAGCAACTCGTCGTTGCGACGATCCGCCAGAGACTCGTTAGGCACGCCTCCCGAGACGCTGGTCTCTTCATCGAAAACCCCGAGCGGCAGCCAGACCTCCGACGAAAAAACGCTCGTCGTTCCGGTGAAACCTTCCGGCATGATCCCCACGACGGTGAAGACGCGTCCATCGATCAGCAGCGAGCTGCCAAGCAGCGACGGATCGCGTCCGTTCTTCTGCCAATAGCTGTAGCTGACGATCGCGACACGCTCATTCTGACCCGGCTGTTCCTCCTCCGCGGTAAAGGTGCGACCGCGTGCCGGCAGAACGCCGAGCACCGAGAAATAGTTCGAGCTCACCATGTCCGCGTTCGCTCGGCGCGTGTTCCCTTTTTCGCCGAGTCCGACAACCGTTCCGCGGTGCGCGAGCAAGCCGGAGAAGACGGAGTTCTGGTCACGCACGTCGCGGTAGGTCGGATAGGAGAAAGCGCGGAAGCTCTTGGGATTCTTTACGTCCTGGGAAAAGAGCTGCACGATCTCGTTAGGCCGCTGATACGAAGGCGGCTCGAACAACATCTGGTTGACGAGCGTGAAGATGGCGGTGTTCACCCCGATCCCGAGCGCGAGCACGGTCACGGCGGCAATGGTGAAGCCGGGCGATTTGCGAAGTTGGCGAAAGGCGAAGCGGAAGTCGTTCATAGTTTCATTGGTTCGTTAGGCAAGGAATCAGCCGAAAATGTGGCGGTGGGATTTCCCGGGAGCGCCCGCGCCTCGCGTGCTGCAATCGGCGCCTCGCCGATTGTTTCTCTGGCCATGGCGCCGGGCCCGATGGTCATTTCGGCGAGGGCGCCGAAACGGGCACGCGAGGGGGCGTGGGCTCCCCGGAAATCTGGCGAAGCGGCAGGGTTATTCATTGCGCAGAGCTTCAATGGGATTCACGAGGGTGGCGCGATGCGCCGGGATGAGACACGCGATCAGCCCGACCACGCCCAAGAGCGCGGCAGTCCCGGCGAGGAAAATCGGATTCGCCGCCGACACTTCGTAAAGCTGCGCGGTGAGGAGGCGGCCAAGGAAAAACGCGGCCCCGAGCCCGATTGCGAGACCAATGACGACCGGGCTCATTCCTTGCCTAACGACAAGACCAAACACATCTCGTGTCTGCGCACCCAGCGCCATCCGCACGCCGATCTCGCCCGTGCGTTGCTCGACCGTGCAGGCGACTGCCCCGTAAATGCCGACCATTGCGAGAAGGAGCGCAATCGCGGCGAAACCACCGAGCAACGCCATTGTCAGGCGGCGCTGGCCTAACGACTGGTTGACGATTTCCTCCATGCTCGACGGTTGAATGAGCGGAATGCTGGAATCGATTGTGCCCAGTGCGCCCTTCACCAGCCGCGTTGTCGCTTCGACTTTGACGCTCGTCTTCACCACCACCCACATGAAGGACGAAGTGCGTTGCGCGAAGGGCCGGTAAAACTCGACGTCGTTTTTTTGATCGAGCTTGAGGGAACGCACGTCGCCGACCACGCCGATGATTTCCGTCAGGTACCCCGTGTTGTTGTCGGTCCCGAACCACATCCGTTTGCCGATCGGGTTTTCGTTAGGGAAAAGGCGTTGCGCGGTCGATTTGCTCAGGAGCACGACGAGCGGTTTGCCGACGCCGTCGCCCTCATTGAAGTCGCGCCCGGCGAGAAGCGGAATGCCAAGCGTCTGCAAGAGTCCCGGCGAAATCGCTCTCGTCAGGCCGAGTGGTCGCTGGTTGAGGGGAAGGGGATTTCCCTCAGCGCGAGCATAGGGAGAGGCGCTCGAGTTGCCGGTCAGCGGCAGGCCATCGGTCATGGCCGCGGCTTCGATGCCTGGCGTCTCTTTCAGTTCCGTTTGCAGGCGGTCGACGAAGCGCGCCATCGCGGGATCATCAGGATAACGCGCTGCGGGCAGACCAACGACGGCGGTCCAGATTCCTTTCGGATTGAATCCCGCCTCCTGATTGCTCAGACGCACGAAACTCGCGATGAGCAACGCGGCTCCTGCAAGCAGCACGACCGAGAGTCCCACCTGCGCCGCGACCAGACCGCGGCGAAAACGTTGTTGCCCTTTGCTTCCGCTGACCGAGCGGCCGCCCTCTTTCAATCCCTCAACGAGATCTGCGCGGGAACTTTGCCAGGCCGGATACAGCCCAATCGCGATCCCGGTCAGAAGCGAAAGGACGAGAGTGAAGACGAGGACCGCAGGATTGAGACTCACGCCCTTTTCCAGCGGCAGATTGTCGGCCGCCAGTTTCGGTGCGAGCGAGACGAGCCAGAGCGCGAGACCGACTCCGACCGCACCCGCGATCAGGCTGATGAGCGTGCTTTCGAAGACAAACAGCCTAACGACCCCACGCCGCGACGCGCCCAGCGCCATGCGCAACGCGATCTCGCGCCGTCGTCCGCTGAACCTAACGAGAAGCAGGTTCGCAACATTGCTGCAAGCGATGAGTAAGACCGCGGCAACCGCGGCGAGCAGAAGCACGAAGGGATCGCGGAGGTTTCCGAGCGCATTCTGCATTGCGGTGACCACGACGGGTGACCA
>DASXPA010000217.1:0-12774 GCA_036493915.1 Chthoniobacterales bacterium
TAGCCACCCCATTCCTCAATGCCAGTGCGAATTCGAACGAGCGAAAGTGCGGATTGAAGAATGGTCGTGCAGAGGAGTTCGTGCTTTCATTGGGAAATTAATCGGGCCTATAGCTCAGCGGTTAGAGCAGGGGACTCATAATCCCTTGGTCCCAGGTTCGAATCCTGGTGGGCCCAAGTCAGTTTCGATTTTTAATGGAAAGCCCGGCCTCGCCTGTTCGGCTTCGTTACGGGCCAACTGATAATTCACTTCACCGCAGTACTCGGCTGCTTTGGCCCGCGCTCGAGATTGTGCTCCTCAGCGCGCTCATTCTCGGGACCCGTTGCGCAAATTTTGGCGATGTTTTTGTCGAGGGGAAAATTTACTTTGTCGATGCCGATTGTTATGCGCGGATGACGCGGGCGCGGCTCGTCGCGCAGTATCCGGGGCTTGTCGTTAGGCATCATGATTTCGAAAATTATCCGGATGGCGTTGACCCGCATACTTCTGCGCCGCTCGACTATCTGATCGTTGGGCTGGCGGCGTTGTTGCGGCCTTTCACAGGCCAACCGCTCGATCTCGCGGGCGCGATTGTTTCGCCGTTGCTGGCGCTCATCGGTGGCTGGTTTCTCTGGTGGTGGTCACGTCGGATGCGCTTTCGCTACGGTTGGGGCGCTCTCCTGCTTTTCGCACTCAGTCCGATCCTTGCCCAGGGGACGGCACTGGGGCGGCCGGATCATCAAAGCCTGCTCATCGTGCTCACGCTTGTCGCGCTGGCGGCCGAGTGGTCGCTCGCCGGGGAAGCGTCGCGTGCCTGGACGATCGTGAGCGGGTTGAGCTGGGGTTTGGCGCTCTGGGTTTCATTTTATGAGCCGTTGTTTTTGCTCGGTGCGCTGCTCGCGGCGCAGATTCACACGGTCGAAGGAGAACCTTTTGCACGGGACCGCCGGCTTGGTTGGTATCTCTGCGGCGCTGTTCTTCTGCTTGCAGCCCTGGTGGAGCGCCGTTTGCCTCCGCTGCCGGACCCGGCGTTGCGGACCTTCTTGATTCATTGGTCGGCGACCCTCGGAGAGATGCAACGCGTCGGCCTAACGAATCCGGTCTGGTTGGAGTGGTTCGGAGGATTCATTCTCCTTGCACCGGTCTTGCTCGCGCTGGCCGTGAAGCAGCGGCTCGTTTCCATGCCGTTTGCCGTCCTTCTGGGTTTTACCTTTCTCTTCACGCTCTGGCAGGCGCGCTGGGGATATTTCTTCGCGGTGCTTTTGGCCCTGACGGTCCCGGCGTTGTTCGCTGTCGTTAGGCGGCAGTGGCTCGGCGGGCTTGTGATCGCGATCGCGATCCTTCCCTGTCTGCAATATTGGGATGGGGAATTGTGGCCTAACGAACAGGTGGCGGAGATCCGGGCTGCCGCGCGCCGCGAAACGGTGGAATGGCGCGCCGCGGCCACGGCTTTGCCGCACGATCGCCCGGCGCCGTTTCTCGCGCCGTGGTGGCTTTCACCCGCTGCCGCCTATTGGTCCGGTCAGCCCGGCGTCGCGGGCAGTTCGCACGAGAGCCTCGCCGGCATTGTCGCGACCGCGCACTTTTTTGTCGCGACTCAGCGCGGGGAGGCCGTCGCGATTCTTCGCCGACGCGGCGTGCGGTGGATTCTTAGTTACGACGCGGACCGAGTGGCAGAGAATTCCGCGGCGATTCTCGGCGTGCGGGTGCCGCCTGACTCCTCTTGTTTTCTCCTGGATCGCAACCCTTCACGTGTGTCGGCCTGGCTTGTTCTTCGTGGTCAAAATAGCACTGCGAAGGTCTATGAGGTGCGCGATTAGTTGGCAGAAAACTTGCTTTTACGAGGTGCAACGATTGACACAGCATAGTACGCCTCTTAATAATCCCCGTGTTGAAAAAATTCATCCCGCAGAAGCCCCCGGCGCCGTCCGAAAATTTTCCGTCCGCCACGAGTAACGATGAGAGTAGACAAATGCCCTCGCCTCGAGACGAAGTAAGAACAACTTCACCATCATCCACACCAACCCTAAGCGAGCATCAAAGATATATGGCCGAACATTCCGGTAAAGACGTTCTCTCGAGCGATGTCGAGATCAAAGGAAGCATCAAGTTTCAAAAGGAATTGCTCATCGACGGTAAGGTCGAGGGCGAGATCAATTCCGACGGCGTCCTCACGATTGGTGAGAACGCGGACATCCGGGGGGAGATCAAGACCAAGTCCATCACCGTGTACGGCAAAGTCCACGGCAACATCACGGTCGGTGAGCGTTGCGAATTGAAGTCTCGTTGCACCTTGCAGGGCGACTTGAAAGCGGCCCGCCTCGTCATCGAGGAAGGCGCCACCTTCATCGGCAAATCGGAAGTAACCAGCGGGAAGGCGCCCGTCAGCTCCAATGGCGGCAGCCCGAGCCGGATCGAAGGATTGCGCAGCGATGATTCCGCGCTGGCGGGAAAGTCGCTGGCGGGTCGCGCCTAACGAACAGCGAGACGCGTCACTTTCGTGGCCAGGTCACCTGCTAAGGTCAGTGTGGAGTGTCCGCACTGCGGCTTTCAGCAGATCGAGTACGCCGCCGCGCGCAGCACGCTTTGTCGGCAGTGCGGAAAGCATTTCGTTATCGTGGCAAGAGAACCCGCTGAGGCGAAGACGAAGAGCGTCAGCGAAGAAGAGGGCAGCGGCGGCACATCGCTCCTCCGTCGCTTCGAAGGTATCTGGAATCGGACTCGCGTTACCTCCGTCGCCTGTTTTGATTGCGGCGCGACGCAGGAGCTGAACTCCGCCGCCACCTCCACGATTTGCCCGTCGTGTAGCGTCCATATGGACCTTCGGGATTACAAAATTAACGGCAGTTTCAGCCGCAGCATTCGCACCCATGGCGAAGTCCACATCACCTCCGGCGGCGACCTCAACAGCAGCAGCGTGATCTGCCGCCGGGCGATCATCGATGGCAAGTTGCGCGGCAGTTTGCATTGCGTCGAGCGGGCGGAGTTTCGCGCCCCGGGCAAGGTGCAGGGCAAGTTGACCGCGCCGGAAGTGTTGATCGGAAAAAAGGCGAACGTGCAATTCTTTCGCCAACTGCACGTCGGCGCGATCGAGATTCGCGGCGCGATGTCGGGAGAGATCGTGGCGGAGACGACCGTGACGATTCGCAGCGCCGGCTCCCTCGAGGGCAACGTTGTCGCCCGCTCCATCAACGTTGAAAAGGGCGGACGCTTCAGCGGACAATTGGTCATTGGCCGGCAGAGCCTTGAGCAGGCCGAGCTGATTCCCTATTTGGCGTCAAGCACACCGCCGACGCGACCGATCCGTCCGCCCGAGCATCTGTTCGGTTTGCCGGCCACTTCCTAGGCCTTGTGGAAAGGCGCAAAGCGGTCCCGCGCAGTCCCTACGAGCGGTTGGGGGATTACGTCCATCTGCCGCGCTTGATCGACAAAGCGCGCTTGCACCAAAAGGGTTTGCTCGACGGTTACAACTACAAAACCGTCGGCTTCGACAAGCACCTCCTCGCCTTTCTCAAGATCGACCCCGACGCCTTCGAGAAAGCGGCTAACGAACTCGAGGACGACGTGGCCGTTCTCGAGTGGGTGCGGCAAAACGGCATCGCCCATTCACCGGGTGAGATCGAGGAATGGAACCAGGTCATGATCAATCGGCATCCCGACACCGCGGTCAAGAAGGCGCGCTTCACGCACTTCCTCAAAGAAGCGGGTGGGGAAGGTCGCAAAGACATTCGCACCTACTTCGATCTCATCGAGTTCGACGAAGGCCGGCTGAAGTAAATTTTGAGTTCGCCTAACGAAAGCGGAGTTGCAGAGCCCGATCGCGAGCGCTGCGCGTCCGGTCGCGCGTCCGCCACTTTTCATTCTCAGCGAAGCGACGAATCTGACGGATAACTCGGCGTCAGGCCGAACTCGTTAGGCGTTGCGGCGAAACTTCGCGAAAATCTTATCCGCTTCCTCGAGCGTTTCCTTGCTCCCGATATCGTACCAGGTCCCTCTGATTTCATAGGTCTTCACCGGCCGCCGCGTGTAGAGCCACTGAATAAACCGCCCCGGTTGATCGGGATTATTTCCCGCCGCGATATAGGTCGTGAAGAGTTCAAGCGTCTCGGCGGAAAAATAATAAAGCGCGATCCCGGTCAGGGTGCTCTCCGGTTTCTGCGGCTTCTCTTCGAAGTGCGTGATCACGCCTGCCGCATCCGTCTTGATACTGGAGTATTTCTTCATCGCTTCGAGATCGCCGACATCGTAGATCGCGAGAGTCGCGGCTGAGCCTTGCGCCTGCGCCGCAAAATCATCCAGCGGTTCGCTGAAAAGGTTGTCGCCGCCGACCACGATCATGTCTTCGCCGATTAACTCTTCCTGTGTCAGGACAAAACGAATGTCGCCGATCGCTCCCAGCTTATCCGCGTCGCTCTTGGAACCGTCGTTCACGATCTTGAACGTGAGTTGTGCGTGCGACTTCGCATAACCCTCGGCCCATTTTTGAAAATCGCTCGCGAACTTGTCGTTTGTCACGACGTAAATCGTGCCGAGGTTCGGGATTGGCGCGAGATTGTCGAGGACCCATTCCAGCATTGGTTTGCCGGCGACTTCGAGGAGCGGCTTCGCCTTGTTTTCAGTGAGCGGATAAAGCCGGGTGGCGTAGCCAGCGGCGAGGATAAGAACGTTCATAAGCGCGGAAGCGGAAGGTAAGCGCATCCGCCTTTTCGGCCAAACCGGAATCTCCTTGGCGTCGTTAGGCGGCTGGAAACGTCGCTCTCCGCAATTGCTGTTGCAGCAGCTCGACCCGTTTTTGGTCGGTAATTTTCCCGTGTGTCGTCGCGTCGGTGACGTAAAACGTGTCGATCGCCGCCCCTTTGTCGGTGCTGATGCGCGAAAGGGTGATGTAAACATTCTGTCGGCCGAGACAAGCGACGAGATCGTAGAGCAATCCGAGCCGGTCCGGCGTTTCCACCTGGATCAGGGTCGTCGTCGGATGCGTCTTGTTCTCGATCGTAATGCGGGTGGGGAATTCAACCTCGGTCGATTGCCGCGCGCCTTTTCGCCGAACCGCCGCGAGCAAGGGCGCGAAATCGAAGCGCTCCTGTTGCAGCGCTATCCGGAGAGTGGATTCGATAAGCGCGATCTCGCGCGGATCGCTCACCGGCCCGAGCTTTTTGTTTCGGACGCGAAAGACATCGAGCACGAGGTTGTCCCCACGGATGAAAACGTCGGCGCTCAAAATGTGCACCGACGCGACAGCAAGCGCGCCGGCAATGTTTTCGAGCAACTGGCGCCGGTCCCACGTGCAGATGGAGACGACGCTGTGACCTTGCTTCGGCTGCGCCTCCCAGCGCAAGGCGGGCGCGTATGCCGCTTCGCCCTCCAGATAAAGCCCGCTCCAAAATGTGCGAAAAAGTTCGAGGTGCGCGGCGATTTCCTCGACGAAAAATGCGCGGAAATAATTGTCCGGCATGTAGTCAAAATGCGCGTCGATCTCATCCGCGAAATCCGTCGGAAGTTTCTCCGCGACGGCATCGCGCAGCTGATCGCGCTCGATTTTGCTTTGCGCGAGAAAGCCTTCCTGATCGAGCAAGTAACGCGAAGTTTCCTCGTAAAGTTGCCAGACCAGCAGCTCCTTCCAGTCCGACCACGATTCCGTTGTGCCCTGGCCATCGGCCAGCGTCAGCAACATCAACTGATCGAGATTCGCCTGCGTTTTCACGACGCTCGCGAACTCGACCACCGTCGCCGGATCGTCGATGTTTCGTTGCTGCGCGATGTTCGAGAGCGTGACGTGATGGTCGACGAGCAGGACGAGCGTGCGGCGTTCCTCCGACGACAACTGCAATCGTGCCGCCACCGCCTGGGCAAAGAGCGCGCTCGCTTCCGAGTGCGGCCGCGCACCCACGCCTTTGCCGGTGTCGTGCAGGAGGAGCGCGAGATAGAGGACAAACGGATCAGGCAGGGCGCGAAAAAGTTTCTGGTAAGGGCGCAGCTTTCCCTTCGTCGTCTCGAGGAGCGCGTCCAGTTTTTCGATGCAGACAAGGGTGTGCTCGTCGGCCGTATAGCGATGAAAATATTCATGCTGTACGAGGCAGGTGAGGGAACCGAACTCTGGCAAATAACGCCCGAGAAAGTCGACCTCGTGCATCATTCGAAGCGTGCGCGCGACCCTGCCCTTGCGGCTGAGCAGGCGGCGGAAAATCTCCCGCGGCGCCTTCGCATAACGAAACTCGCGTGTCACCAGTCGCAGTCGCCGGCTTAGCAAATCGGTTAATTCCGGACTTAACTGCAATTCGCGCTCCTGCGCGTGCTCGAAGGTTTTCATCAGTTGCTCCGGCGCGCGATTGAAGAGCTGTCGATCGATCGCGCGCAGCTGTCCGCCGCGGCTGACAAAGCCATCGAACTCTTCGCCGCGCGGCAGCCGGCGCGGGAGCAGCGGGAAAAAGAGTCGTCGTGTCGTCGTCGCCGTGCCAGTCGCGAAGCGCTCCGTCAGCCGCTCCGTGATCTGGAAAATATTCCGCGTGTGCTCGTAGTAATCCTTCATGAACGCCTCGCTCCGATGGACCGGCAGCGGTTGTGAATAGCCGAGTGCGCGGGCCACTTCGGCCTGCAGATTCAAATACAGAATGTCGTTAGGCCGTCCCGCGGTGTAGTGGAGTTGGGTGCGGACGCGAAGGAGGAAATCGTAGGCGAAATCGATCCGGCCCCGGTCGCTCATGCTCAGCCAGTTTTTTCCGACGAGATGCGTGGTCGTTAGGGCGCCTTCCCGAAAGAAGGTGATCCAAAGAAGATTTTGATAATCACGCAGACCACCGCAGCCGCGCTTCACGTTTGGCTCTTGCAGATAAACACTGTTGGCAAATTTTGCGTGGCGCGCGGTCTGATCTTCCATGCGCGCCGCGACGTAATCCTTCTCGTGGCCTTGCACGCAGTGGCGGCGAAATTGCGCGCGGAAACGCCGATAAAGCTCGAGGTCACCGCCGAGCAGGCGCGCTTCCAGCATGGCGGTTTTCGTGAGCATGTCCCCGTTGGCTTGCCCGACGGCTTCACGCACCGAGCGCGTCGAATGCCCGACCTTGAATCCAACGTCCCAGAGGAGATAGAGGACCTGTTCAATCGTTCGCGCGACGGACGGCGGAATTTGCCGGCGGGCGTCGGCGTGCAGGAACATGACATCGACGTCGCTCGCGGGATTTAGCTCGTTGCGACCGTAGCCGCCGATCGCGACCAGACTCAGCGGAACCGGCTTGCCGCTGCCGTTGGTCTTGTCCGCCGAAGCGCTCGCGGCGGCGAAAATATTGCGCAGGAGAACATCGATCAGAGTCGCGCGGCTGGCGCAGACTTCGCGGCCGCCGCCACCCGCCTGGTGGAGCAAGCGCAGCCGATGGTTTTCGATCTTGAGGAACTTCTGATAGAGCGGCAGTAACTGCGCCGGTTCGGTCATTTCGGCCGTGGCCAGTTCGCGCGCGGCGTGGGCCAGGACTTTTTCCTGATGGCGAGTCACTCGGTGGTCGTGTTGAAGGGTTGAAGCGTTGGAGGCTGAGGCGTGAGAGCTACAAATTCTCGCCTTGTTACAACTTCAACGCCTACAGTTCGATCGCGTAACGTTTCATTTTATTATAGAGCGTGGGGCGCTGGATGCCGAGCAGCTCAGCGGCCTTTTTCTTGTTCCCGTGACACTGCGCCAGCGCGTCAAGGATCGCGTTCCGTTCCATATCGACCAGTTTTTTCGCGCCCCCGCCGTTGGACGACACGGCGCGCTCGGTTTTCTGCAGCGCCACCGGCAGCTGCACTTCCGCGGGCAATTCCTTCACCGTGATCTGGTCCTGCCGTGCGAGAACGACCGCGTACTCGATCGCGTTTTGTAGCTCGCGCACATTTCCCGGCCAGCCGTAATCGATCAGTTTTTGAAAAGCTTCCGGCGACAAGGCGGGCTCCGGTTTGCCGAGTTGCTGCGCGAAGGCCCGCAAAAACGAGGCCACCAATGGTGGAATATCTTCCTTCCGTTCCCGCAACGGCGGCAGGTCGATCTGAAAAGTGTTGAGCCGATAGTAAAGATCCGAGCGCAGTCGATTCTCCGCCAGGGCCTGATGAATCGGCCGATTCGTCGCCGCGATGACGCGGAAATCGGCCGTCATCATCTTCGTGCTGCCGAGCGGACGAAACTCGTGTTCCTGCAAAACGCGCAGAAAACGCGTCTGCAATTCCGTCGGCATTTCCGAAATCTCGTCGAGGAAAAGCGTGCCGCCATCGGCTTCTGCGATCATCCCGCGGAAGTCGTTCGTCGCGCCCGTGAATGCCCCTTTGACGTAGCCGAACAACTCCGACTCGATCAACGTCTGCGGAAAGGCCGCGCAGTTTAATTTCACCATCGGCTTCTCCGCGCGGCGACTGCGATGATGGATCGCGTTCGCGATCACTTCCTTGCCGACGCCGCTTTCGCCGGTGATGAGGACATTCGCTTCCGAAGGCGCCATCGCAGTGATGAGCTCGTCGATCTGTTCCATGACCTTACTTTTGAAGATTGGCCCGCCGCGCCGCGTCTCGACTTCGGCGAGGCGTTTCTTCAGTTGCTCCGTCGTCTCGCGCAGCTCAAGCGTTTCGCGGAGGAGCGATTGCTTTTCGAGCGCCTTCTCGATCAGGCTGAGCAGTTCTTCCGGCGCATACGGTTTGCTGATGAAATGGTAGGCGCCGCGCTTGATTGACTCGATCGCGTTATTCAAGGAATCGTGCGCCGTGAGGATGATGACTTGCGTCTCCGGATGCGCGGTTTTGATTTCTTCGAGCATGTGCAAGCCGTCCGCATCCGGCAGCTGAAGATCGAGGAGGATGACGGCGGGGGACTTGCTCTTGAGCAAACGCATTCCGGCGGAAGCCGTCGCCGCGGTCTCAGGCTGATAACCGTGCCGGCCTAACAACGCCTCGAGCGTGAGCAGAATTGGGCGCTCATCATCAATAATCAGAATCCGGTGGTTCTCAGTCGTCATCAGAAATTGGAGCAGCCAGGCTCACCCGTGAGACGTTACTTGTCGGAGCGAGGGAGCGTGATCGTGCTGACCAACGCCGCGTCGGTCGGATCGAATTTTGCCTGCAACGTGGCATGGTGGCCTTCAAAAATACCCCGGGCTCGGAAGAGGCCAAGGCCATAATGCCCATGCTGCATTTTCTCGAGCGGGTACGCGCCCCAATCTTCAGTCGCGCCGGCAAATTGTGTTTTGGGTTCGCGCAGGGTGAATTCAATCGTCGAGCCATCAGGCCGCGCTGCGAAGACGAGCGCGCCTTCGCTCCGTCCATGCGTAAAGGCGTTGGCGAAAAGTTCCACAAACGCGTCCTGTAGAACGTGCGGATCGATCTCGATCATCTCTTTGCCTAACGAATCCGTCCACAGGATCCCCGCCGACTGCTCCGGATGGAGCGTGCTCACTTTCGTGCGCAGATCTTCGAGAAATTCCTTTGCCTGATACGATATTGGTCGCAGCGGCACTTTGTTGACCTGGGTGGAGAGTCGTTGCAGTTGCGCGTTGATCTCCGCCGTCATCTCGCGCAAGCGTTTGATCTCACTCTTCGCTTCCGCGTTCTCGACGATCTCGCCGAGAAACGCCGATTGCAGCTCGATCGCGTTGAGATGATTCCGCAGATCGTGGTTAAACTGGCCGACGAATTGAACGAATTGGGACCAGGGGATGGTGGGTTCGGTTTGCGCCATAGGATTGTTCCGCAGTGAGAGATACAACGCAGAGCGGCGCAAGCTAAAGCGTTCGGTTGGTTCTGTCACGCCTGCGCTCGAATTGGAGGGAGGACCTCTCGGTCGTCCGTGGTCCTACTCGTCCCGGCGAACTACTCATCGAGGACGGAAGAGAGCCCTCCCCCTCCATCGCGAAACACTAGAGCTTTCGCGAGAATTTTTCCTCGCCCGGTTGGGCGCCGCTGGCCTCGATCGTTGTATCATTCGCCGCCAGATGCCGGAGGACGTGAAAGACATCTTCCGCCTCCGCCCCGATCGCCTGCGCGACTTCATCCGCGGTGCGGCCGACGCCGGAAAGTTGCGCCAGCACTTTGGGCTGCAATTCCAGAATGCGGGTGGCGGCTTTCTTCCCGGCCTCGACGCCCGGCTGATGATAGGCATTTATGTTCACGAGCGAGCCATAGAAGCCGACTGCCCGTTCATACAAGGCGATCAAGGCGCCGACGTGAAACGCGTCCACCTGCGACATGCTCACGGTGATCGAATCGCGCTCACCCTCATAAAGCGCGGCGCGCGTCCCGCGGAGAAAGCCTTGCAGGTAATCGCCACTCGTAACCCCTGGCTCGACCTCGAACTTTTGCGTCGCGCGGTCTTTCCGCACTTCGAGGAAAGTAGCGAAAAAATTCGGCACGCCATCGCGCAGTTGCTGCACGTAAGCGTGTTGATCGGTCGAGCCTTTGTTGCCGTAAACCGCAATGCCCTGATGCACGACGTTCCCGTCGAGGTCCTGCTTCTTGCCTAACGACTCCATGACGAGCTGTTGCAGATACTTGCTGAAGAGCGCGAGCCGATCCTTGTAGGGGAGGATGACCATGTCTTTTTTGCCCCGGCCGTCGCCGGCGTAAAACCACATCAGCGCTAGCAGCATGGCGGCGTTTCCTTTTTCGTTAGGCTGACGCGTGTGTTCATCCATGGCAGCGGCGCCGGCGAGAAAGCTGTCGATATCGAAACCTTCCAGCGCTGCAGGGACGAGGCCGACCGCGCTCATCACCGAGGTGCGGCCGCCGACCCAATCGTGCATCGGAAAACGCGCGAGCCAGCCGGCCTTTTCGGCCACCTTGTCGAGCTCGCTCCCAACGCCGGTGACGGCGACGGCGTGTCTCGGAAACTGAAATCCAGCTTTCTCAAAAGCGGCCGCCGCCTCGAGCATGCCGTTGCGCGTTTCCTTCGTCCCGCCCGATTTCGAGATTACGACGGTGAGCGTTTGCCCAAGGCCGCCGCCGATTTTCTCGATCACGCGATCGAAGCCGTCGGGATCGGTGTTGTCGAAAAAGTAAATGTCCACCGGGTCGTTCGGGGCCCCGAGCGCCTCGGCGATAAACTGCGGGCCGAGCGCGGACCCGCCAATGCCGATCAGAAGGACGTGGGTGAATTTTTCTCCCTTTTCGTTCGCCACTTTCCCGACGTGCACATCTCTCGCGAATTGCTGGATGCGCTTGTTCGTCTCGACAATATCGGCACGCAACTGATCGTTAGGCGCGAGGAGCGGATTGCGCAGCCAATAATGTCCGACCATCCGTTTCTCATCCGGGTTGGCGATGCCGCCGCCTTCGAGGTCGCGCATAGCGGCGAACGCTTTCTCGACCTGCGGTTGCATCCTTGCGAGAAAGCCGTCGGGGAACCGCATCCGGCTGATGTCGAGTGAGAACCCGATGTCGTCGTAAGCGAGATAGTAATCCTGGTAACGCTGCCAGAGAGGAGATGTCATCACTGAACAAAAACCAATTACTGAAGAGAAGGCAAAGCATTTCGCAGCTCGCACACCGCGGGAGCGGTGCAACCATCTCTTTAGATGCTTTCGCCTGAGGCGATCCCAGGGTGATGCATCTTCAGAGAAGGGAAAGAGACGCTGCATTTGGGTGCGGCGCGGGGCGGCGTTCCGTTCCTTCTTCGGATCCTCGGCCGACTGAGAGTGATCGATTTGAAGAGCACACGCTGCGCGCCAGGAGATCGTTAGGCGAAGAGCGACGGCAACGAAGCGGAAGCGATGTGGGGGGCTCGATTCTTGATACGATCGTGCGGGATTGGAAAACGATTTTAGCGCAAGGCGAAAGGCGACAGATGGTGCAAGCGCGGCGCTTTTCCGCATGCCTATTTTTCAGACAACTCGATCACGCCCTTCCAATCTTCCGGCCGGGTTTTACCACCCAGGGCAGATATTTTTCGGAGATAGAACTCGGCTGGGCCATCAGCGCAGCCGCGGAGTTGTTGCACGCGCAACATCGACTCCATAGCCGGGGCAAAGTCGGCGGCGCGGAATCTATCCAGCCCTCGCTCGAAGGCCTCGATCCAATTCCTCTCCCCCTTCTCTTCTTCGCAGCGACAAAGAAGCTCGTGGATGATGACGCTCTTTGTCTTGCCGGCGACGCGAAACTCTCCCAGGCGTCGAGTGATGAACTTCGTGCCGAGCTGTTGGTGGACGCTCTCGGAAATCAAAACCTGGGTGTTAAGATATTTGTTCAGCGACTCAAGGCGCGAAGCAAAGTTAATCGTGTCTCCAATCATGGTATAATCGAAGCGAAAGCTGGACCCGAGATTCCCAGCCAACGCTTGGCCGCTATTGACCCCGATGCGCGTCCTGAGCCGTTTCCCGCGCACATTCATCTCCGTCATGCAATGCAAATCGCAGGCGGCCTCCGCGGCGCGAATGGCGTGAGCTGGCTCATCAATCGGCGCGCCCCATGCGGCCATCACCGCGTCCCCAATGTATTTGATGATCGTGCCCCGATTTTTCAGAATGCAGCGCGTCGTCTGTTCAAAGTAATCGATCAGAATGCTCGAGACTTCCGCGGGATCGAGACCTTCTGAGAGACTGGTAAAGCTTTCCAAGTCAGTAAAGATGACAGTGACTTCGACGACTTTGCCACCTGGTCGAAGATCGAAATCGGAGTCCGCGATCAGGTCTGCCATTTCCGGCGAGAGATAATAGCCGAAGGCTTTACGTAGCTCTTTGCGCCGGCGGGATTCGAAGAGGTATTGCGAACCGACCGCCCAGGCAAGACCGAAGGGCACTTGCACGGCCGCGGGGATGAGCCATGCAAACCACAGTCGCTCGTGCCACACCA
>DASXPA010000218.1:0-28989 GCA_036493915.1 Chthoniobacterales bacterium
ACCCAGAGATAATCAGCGCGAATCGAATCGGTTCTCGAAGATTTTTCGAGTGTGGACGTCGTCGTGCCATGGCTCGAGTGCAGACAAAAGAACCTGATCAATGCGACTCCTGATCGTCGGCGGAGGTGGCCGCGAACACGCCTTGGCTTGGAAGTTGCAACAGTCGCCCCGGGTGGACGAGATCTTTTGCGCCCCTGGAAATGCCGGGACGGCCGAGCTGGGCGAGAACGTTCCGATTCAGCCTAACGATCTTTCCGGGTTGCGCCACTTCGCGAGCGAGAATCGGATCGACTTCACCGTTGTCGGCCCGGACGATCCGCTGGCGGCGGGTTTGGTGGACGAATTTCACGCCACCAACTTGCGGGTTTTCGGTCCCACGAAGTCGGCCGCGCGGCTCGAAGCTTCCAAAATTTTTGCGAAACAGATCATGCGTCGCGCCGCTGTGCCGACGGCGATGGCAGGTGTCTTCGACAACAGCGAACAGGCCTGTCGTTTTGTCGAGAAGCTGCATTATCCGGTCGTGATCAAAGCCGACGGCCTCGCCGCGGGCAAGGGAGTAGTGATCGCGCCCAACGCCGAGCAGGCACGGGAGGCGATTTGCGACATGATCGACCGCAAGCGCTTCGGTGAATCCGGCCGGCGCCTTCTCATCGAGGAATTTCTCGAAGGTTGGGAATGTTCCCTCCACACGCTTGTGGCCGGAGAGAAATACCAGGTCCTCGGCACCGCCTGCGATCACAAGCGATTAAACGACGGCAACACGGGCCCAAATACGGGTGGGATGGGAGCCTTCAGTCCCGCGCTCGATTGGGATCGCGACCTTGCGCAACAGTTCGACGAGAAAATCATGCAGTCGCTCCTGCACGCCTTGCGCGAGGAGGAGCTCAACTTTCAAGGTCTGCTCTTTCCCGGCCTCATCATCAACAAGGGAAACGCCTGTGTGCTCGAATTTAATTGCCGATTTGGCGATCCCGAGACCCAGGTGATTCTGCCACGCCTGAAAGGCGACTTGCTGCCAATCCTGGAAATGACCGTCGAGGGTAAAGTCGACGCCGCCCGGATCGAGTTGGATGAGCGCCCGGCCGTGACGGTCGTCATGGCTTCGGCCGGTTATCCCGGAAACATTGAAACCGGCAAGAAAATTAGCGGTCTCGCCGAGTGCGCGCAGATGGAGAACGTGCATGTGTTTCACGCCGGGACGCGCTGCGACAACGGCGATGTGGTGACAAATGGCGGTCGTGTCCTCGCCGTCACGGCTTTGGGCGACACGCTCGCCAAGGCGCGGGATTTAGCCTATGGCGCGGTCGCGAAAATCGATTTCGAAGGCTGCCATTACCGTCGGGATATTGCTCTCGCTCCCCTCCCGCCTAAGGTCGGTGCGACCGATGTTGCGTCTCGCCCTTAGCGTTGCCCTAACGATTCTTCTTTTCGTCGTCGGGTCGGTCGCGGCGCAGTCGTCTCCCGTGCCGCCGACCGCCGCGGCCAGCCCGGTCGCCACTCCTTCCCCTGCGCCGGCTCCGGGCGATCCGCTCGGTCAACTGGCAGAGAGCGACCTTCAGCAGGCACTCTCCTTCATTAAGAAAAACTACGTCCGACCCGGCGCAGTCAACCCTACGGATCTGGATCGCGCCACTCTGGCCGGATTGATCGAACGTCTCGGTCGGGGTGTGACGCTCCTCACCGGACCGGCCGCGAAGACAGTGGCTTCGCCCGCGCCTTCCTATCGCGAGATCCTTGCCGGCCATATCGGCTACCTGCGCCCCGGCACCCTGCGCAAAAACGACCTCAGCGATCTCGACGCCGCGCTCAAGTTTTTCGCGAGCAAAAAGGTCGATGCCCTCATTCTCGATCTGCGCGGGACGACGGAGACGCAGGATTACCCAATGGCGGCGGAATTTGCGGAGCGCTTTGCAGGCAAAGGCGAGATGCTTTTTGCGATGCGCGGGGCAACGGGAAAGCCGCGGATCTTCACCGCCGAGCACAGCCCAGTGTATGGCGGTTTTATCGCGGCGCTGATCGACCAGGAAACGGCTGGCGCGCCCGAAGTGCTCGCGAGCGTTCTGCGTGCGCGCGACAAGGCGATCCTGATCGGCCAGGCCACGGCCAACGCTGCCGTCGGTTACTCCGATTTGCCGTTGCCGGGCGGAATGGTCCTGCGGGTCGCGGTGGAGGAGGCGGTCTTGGCTGATCAACGCATCGGTTTTCCCAACGGCGTCCAGCCGGATCTCCCCGTGACGATGCCGCTGGCGGAGAAACGCGAAGTTTTCAAAGAGAGCCTGACGAAAGGGATGGCGAAGTTCGTTTTCGAATCCGATCGCCCGCATTTGAACGAAGCGGCGCTGCTCGCGGGCACCAATCCCGAGATCGAAGCCTTTCAGGAGTCGCAGCGGCGGCGGGCGCGAGGAGAGAATCCGCCCTTGCGCGATCCGGTCGTGCAGCGCGCGGTCGATGTGGTCACTTCAATCGGAGTCTTCGAAGCGCAGCCCAGTCCCACCCCCTAACGAGCGCGCCGCCGCCATGCATCCTCTCGAAGAGCGCATCGCCTATTCGTTTCGCAGTCCGGAGCTGCTCACCGAGGCGCTCACTCATCCGAGCGTGCGGCACGAAAAACAGCGCCCGCATGTGGACAATCAGCGACTCGAGTTTCTCGGCGATGCGGTCCTCCAGTTGGTCATCACGGAGCATCTTTTCGCGCTCTTTACTGAGGCGGCGGAAGGTCGCCTAACGACGCGACGTTCGCGTTTGGTTTCGCGTGAATCGCTTAAAGCGCACGCCAGCAAACTCGATCTCGGGCGCCATCTACGTCTCGGTCGCGGCGAAGAAGCGAGCGGCGGACGCCGGCGCGATTCCACTCTGGCTGATGCCTTCGAAGCGCTCCTCGGCGCGCTTTATCTCGATGGCGGTTTCGAAGTCGTGCGCCCCTTCATTCTCGATGAAATGCGCGAGGAGCTCGACCGCCTCGAAGAGGAACCGCTGGAGGTAAATCCAAAAGGGCAGCTCCAGGAAATTCTTCAGGCAATGTCGCCGCGCAGCCCGGTCTACGAACTGCTCTCGCAGCATGGCCGCGAACACGAGAAGACTTTTTCGGTGCGGGTGCTTTGGGAAAATCATGTGCTAGGCGAAGGAACTGGCCGGAGCAAAAAGCTGGCGGAAAGTGCGGCCGCACTGATGGCGTTAAAGGAGCAGCGCTGGTTGTTGTAGCCGGGGCAGTGACCCACCGAGAGTTGCTCACGACCGTTTCGGCCGGCCTAGCCGTCCCCGACTCGAAGCGTGGTTCAACGCCTGAACTTCGCCTAACGATAAGTGTCCGGCGATTGCCAAACGAACGAACTCTTTCGCGCGCGCGATTGCATCCGTGAGCGACTTCCCTCGCGCGAGACCGGCGGCGATCGCGGCTGAATATGTACAGCCGGTCCCATGCGTAGATACACCTGCGACAAACGGCGCCGAAAGTTCCGCGACCGTTTTTCCATCGAAGAGCAAATCGATCGCGCGAGCGCCGCTGAGATGACCGCCCTTGATCAGAAACGGCACTCCATAGGTTGTCTGCAGTTGTTCTCCCGCCGCCCGCATTTCCTCCAGGTTTGTCACGGCCAGACCCGTTAGGGCCGCGGTTTCTGCCATGTTTGGTGTCGCCAAGGTGGCGAGGGGGAAAAGTCGCGTTTGATAAAGCTCAACCGCCGCCCGCTGCAGAAGCGGATCGCCGCTCGTCGCGATCATGACCGGATCGATTACGAGCGGAATTCCTCCCGCCTTTTCCTCCAGAACATCCGCCACCAGCTCGACCACTTCGGCCGAAAACAGTAAGCCGGTCTTGATCGCACCGACCGTAAACTTCGCGAGCAGCAACTCGATTTGCGTCCGCACATTTTGCGGATCGACGGGATCGATCCGCGCCACCTTTCCCGGCACTTCCGCAACCACGCAAGTCACGGCGGTGAGGCCATAAACGCCGAGCGCGCTGAAAGTTTTCAAGTCCGCCTGCAGACCGGCGCCGGCGCTGCAATCGGAGCCCGCGATCGTCAGGACGACGGGCGCGCTGCGTCGAAGAGTTAAAGGGTTGAAGGGTTGAAGCGGGGAGGAAATTGAGTCTTGCTTCAACGCTTCAACCCTTCAACGGGTTACGCTCCGTCATTCCCGATCGCTTCCACCGGGCAGCCCTCCATCGCTTCTTTGCAGAGCGCTTCTTCCTCGGGAGTCTCGGCCTGTTTATAGACATAGGAATGGCCGCCGTCGTCGTTGCGTTTGAAATTTGCGGGAGCGGTTTCGCGGCAGAGGTCACAGTCAATGCACTGGTCGTCGACGTAGAATTTTCCCTCTACGTTTTCCTCGTATTTGTTCGCGACATCAGCCATGGCTTACCCGGATTTCTTCCGAGCCTTCGAAGGTAGAAAGAATCGTTTCCCGCGCAAAGGTTTTTCGGTTGACGCCTTCGCGGACCGCCGCCAAATGACCCGCGACACTTCGCCTCCTTCATGAAAGCCGAAGCCCGCAAGGCGCTCCTCTCTTTTTCCATCGAGCTGCTCATCTATGGCGTCTTCGTCGTCGCCTATTTTTTCGCGGTTCTCCATTTCCTCGGCGGCTGGCTCTCGCATCTCGATAAGGAAAGCATCCGGCTCTATGGGCTCGTCTCCATCGGGCTCATTATCGGGCAGGCTGTCGTCCTCGAATCGGTCACCACCTTTCTCATTCGTCTCCTCCGCGGGCGCTCGGAATGATCACGCTCCTCGCGATGCACTTCCCGATTTCCGGAACGGAGATCAATCCGGCGTACCTCGTCGTGGTCGGGTTCTTAATCGGTATCCTCGGCGGGTTTTTTGGCGTCGGCGGCAGCTTCATCGCCGGGCCGGCCTTACGCGCGGTCGGGATGCATTGGAACTACGCCGTCGGTACTGACCTCGCCCATATCGTCGGCAAATCGGTCGTTGCGGCAAAACGCCATCGGGCCCTCGGCAACGTCGATCTGCGGCTGGGCTCCATCATGGCGCTCGGCACGATCGCCGGCGCGGAATGCGGCGCGCAGTTGATCCAGCTTTTGAAACGGCGCGGCGACGTCGATTTCGTGGTCAGCATTATTTCGATCGTCATCTACTGCAGCATTTCCAGCTTCATGGTTTGGGAAAGCTGGAAGACGGGGCGGCTCGAAAAAGAGCGCGCGCCGCGGGAACAGAGATCGCGCCGCGGGGCAAAGACAAAAGACATTTCCTACTTCAGCGGCGTGACCAAAGCGATACAACGCATTCCGCTTTGGCCGATGATTGCACTCCCCACTTCCGGGGTGAAATCGATCTCGCTCTGGGTCATCATCTTCGTCTCCTTCATCGGGGGATTGTTCAGTGGTTTCCTCGGAGGCGGCGCAGGCTACATCCGAATGCCGATGCTGGTTTACGTCCTTGGAATTCCCACGCATCTCGCGGTCGGCACCGACCTTTTCGAGATCATCATTTCAGCCAGCTACGGCACTTTCAGCCATGCCGTGAAAGGCAATGTCGACATCCTCGTCGCCCTCGTTATGAATACCGGCGCCGCGATCGGCGCGCAGATCGGCGCGACTCTCACCCAATATTTTGCCGGGCCGAAAATCCGGCTTCTTTTCGTGCCGCTGCCGTTGCTCGGCGCAGCCATCGTCATCTACACTTTGTTTACCGGCGAAAAGCTTTAGCGGTCCATGCGAGTCCTTATTTGCAGCGACGGAACGGATCCGGCCGATAACCCGACGCGGCTCGGCGGGTTGATCGCCGGCCCCTGCGGATCGGAGGTGACATTGTTAGGCATCGCCGAAAGCGCGGAGGACGAAAAGCCGCTGCGCGCAGCGCTCGAGAGCGAAGCGGTCATGTTGCACAAGCAGCAAATCTCACCGGAGGTCGCCGTCCGCACAGGCGAACCGATCCGGCAGATTTTGGCCGAAACGACCGAGCAGGATTACGACTTCGCGATCATCGGGGCGCGACGCAAAGGGAGCGGCGGAATGTACTGGCGCCCCGAGAAAACTTACGAAGTCATCAAAGCGGTGCCGCCACCCGTGCTCGTCGCAATCGGGGCGTGCGAGCGCGTGCAGCGCCTCCTCATTTGCACCGGCGGGAAGCGGCATATCGACGATGCCGTGCAGTTGTCGGGCGAAATCGCGCGCTGCGTCGGAGGTCGCGTCACGCTTCTCCACGTCATGGCTGAGCCACCTGCCATCTATGCAAACCTCGTAAGACTGGAAGAAGACGTCGAACGTCTCCTCGCTTCAGAGTCGGAGCTCGGCCGCAACCTGCGCGCGCAAAAGGAGACCCTCGAAAAGATGGGGCTCACGGTCGACATCCGGATTCGGCACGGATTGGCGCTCGATCAGATTTTCGCGGAAGTCCGCGCCGGGGGGCACGACCTCATTGTCACTGGCACCTCGCGCGCAAAAGGAACGTTACGCCATTACATCATGGGCGATCTGACGCGGGAGATCTTGAATCGCGCCGATTGTCCGGTGCTCGTCGCCCGCGCGGGCGAGGGCGCTCCCCACGAGGGCGGATTTTTCCAGCGGCTCCTGCGCGGGTTCAGAGGGAACAAAGCTGCCTAACGAGACCGTGTGTAGAGCGGGACACGCTTTCTAATTGTTACGCGGCTCGTGGCATTCCCCCGATCCCAAGGATTGAAATAGTTCGTCTGGCTCCCCCGCCTAACGAACGGCGCGGCAACCCGCCAGCTTGCATGGCAGATCGCTGCCGCTATGCTCGAAGCGCTGCTTATGAATTCCAGATTTTGTCATTTTTTTGCGGTCGTTAGGCTGCTCGGCCCGCTCGTTTTCACCCTTGTTCTCCTTCCCGGATGTACTCCGAAAAAAGGCAGTCAAACGGCCGGAGAAACCGGCGATTATGTCACCGGTACACCGCTCCCCGATCGGCCGGCCGGCGGCACTTCCTTCCTCAGCGGCAACGTCGATCGGCAGCAGTTTCAGCCGATCTATTTCGATTTCGACAGCCAAACGATTCGCACTTCTGAAAACGGAAAAATTCAACAGATCGCGGGCTACCTTCAACAGAACAACAGCCAAATCATCATCGCTGGATTCACCGACGAACGCGGCACGCCGGAATACAATCGCGCGCTCGGCGAACGCCGCGCCGAATCGGTGCGCGAGGCCCTCAGCGCTGATGGCGCGAACGCCCAGAATATTCAGACGGTGAGCTTCGGCGCGGACATGCCGGCGGATCCCGCTTCTAACGAGGAAGCTTGGGCGAAAAATCGTCGCGCCGAGATCGGCCTGATCAAGTAACTGGCTCCGGACAAGGTCTGCTCTTGTCGTAACTTATCGTTAGGCGTTAGGGCTTGGCGCCGGGAAAGTGGACCGCTTCCAGGTCAACGAAAACGGTCCCGACGAAGACGCCGGCTTCGATCCGCAGAAGAAGCCGATCGGCATCATCGGAGAGCCAGACACTGGCGCGCCGGAATTTCCTGTGCGGCTCGAGCTCGCCTTTCTTGCCGATCTTTTTCAACTGCAGATCGAGCTTGATCGCCGGGTAAGTGCCGGCGCCGACAGTGACCTTTTCGTGTCCCACGACGGTAATGGTGGCGAGGTAGGCGTTGGTCGCGGGATAGACGACAATGCGCTGGACACTCCCATCAACAAGCGGCTGGCTGCGGATGAAGAGCAGCGCCGAGTGCAAATCGAGGAGACCGGGAAAATTGAAGTTTTTCGGAGTCGGCGGCTTCTTTGCCTTCGTGTCGGTGCGAGTGCGGATGACCCCTTTGGCGTCGAAGACAAGGTCGGTCGTAATGATTTTATTCCGGACCTCGTCGACCTGATGCATGTGGATGGGGCGGAGAGTCAGGGCGTCGGCCACGGCCCGCTGTTGCACATCGAAAGGCCAGAGAGAACGCACTATGCCGATGGTTCCGCCATTGCCGACGAGTTCGAGCTGGCCATTCCTCTTGTCGAAATCGACCTCCGCGGTCGCGGCCACAACGGAGTTCCAGCCGAAATGGTAGGTCGCCTGAAGCGGCCGGGGATCGGGAAAGCCTCCGCGCTGTGGCGAGGTGACCGTTTTCGTCCAGTCTGAGGCGGCAAAAGCAGAATGACTGGGGAGAAATGTCGCGAGAACGATCGCGATGAAGGCTGTCTGGCGCATCGCGCAAACTTTGGGTGCGGTCGCCCGCGTTGCAACCAGAGCCAGAGCGAGAAGGCGGTCTCCTTTCATCGATCGCGCGGCAAAAAAAACGCACGCCGAGCGGCGTGCGTTTCATTTTTGGAAATGGGTGATTCGTTAGGGCTTGGCCTTGGCCGGCGGAGTTGTGGCTTTCGGCGCGGCGCTTCCCTTATTCAGATCGGCAATGACAGAATCAGTGAAATCATAGCTCTCTTTCGAGTACATCACGGTCGGCACGCCGTTCAAGCTGACGCCGGATTTGTCGAAAACCAAATCGAGGCTTTGGGCGCGAACCTTGGTCATGACCACATCAGTGATCTCTTTGACGATGCCGTCGCGCATCCGCACAGCTTGCTCTTGCAGCTGCTTCTCGCGGGTTTGGCGGAATTCGTTGATCTCGCGCTCCATGTTCTTGATGCTGGCGATTTTCTCGTCGCGCTCTTTCGATTTCTGGGCCTTGGCGTCGGCGCTCAAGGTGGGAGCTTCGAGCTGCTGATTGAGTTTGTTGATTTCGTCGAGCGCCTTTTTGTATGAATCGGCGCGCTCGTCGTATTCCTTCTTCGCGGCGTTCTTCGCGTCGTTGATTTTACCTTCGGCGTCCTTGGTCTTGTTGTATTCCTTGAACGCGCGATTCATGTCGATTGTGCCAATTTTCAGTCCTTGAGCAAAAGCCGCGGTGGGCAAAGCAAAGGCCGCGAAAAGGGCGACGAGGGTCAGTTTTTTCATAGATGTAGGGTCAGACAGGTAGTCGGGAAGGCGTTAGACTGCAAGCGGAGGGTTGCGTTCAAAATTGGTAGCCAACATTGAAGTTGAATTGGCCGCCGGTGCCGAACTGCTTGCCTTGAATTGGGATGCCGTAGTCGATGCGCAGCGGACCAATGGGCAGATCGAGACGGAGACCGATGCCGACATCAGAGGCAAGTTGTGAGGTGCCGAAGTCGTAAGCGTCGGCGTTGACGAAACCGGTATCGAAGAAGGTCGCGAAGCGGACTTTGGGAATGACCGGAAAGGTTTCTTCGATCGTGAAACGGGCGAGAGTCTTGCCTCCCAGAGGCTCGCCGTTTTGATCTCGCGGAGAGACATCGCGATATTCGAAGCCGCGCAGATCATTGGAGCCGCCGAGGAAAAGACGATCGAAGATCGGCACCTCGTCACCGCTTCCCCAAGTATCGGTGACGGCGACCTCGCCGTTGAGGAGAAGGATGTTGTCGAGCGGGAGAGGGAAATATTGGGACGCTTGGACATCGAACCCGTAGGTCTGAACGTCTCCGCCGAGAAATCCGCCTGCGACGTGCGGAGTGAGAATGATGCGATGGCCGCGGTGAGTGAGGAAAACGTTGTCGCGCGTATCGTAGACGAAAGTCGGAGTCAGTGCGCTCTTCAGCTTGGAGCCGGCCTCCATTTTGATGAGATCAGAGGCCGCGGCGCTGACATTGTAAATCTCGATGTTCTCAAAGCTGTAAGTGCCGCCGACGTACGCAAAAGCCCCGATCGGTAGGCGCGTCGTGATGGAAAGCCCGTAATCGCGTTCGTTGTAGAGCGTACTGAGAAAGTCCGCGTCGTGATAGAAGAGTTCTCCGCCTAAGGAGAGGCGATAGCCGAGGAAATAAGGTTCCTCCAGAGAGACGGAGTAATCCTGGCGCTGCGACCCGAATTGCGCGCGGGCACGGAATTTCTGTCCCGCCCCGCTGAAAGAGGGAAAGTTGAGCAAATCGAAATTGGCCTGGGTAAATTCGATAAAGCCAATGATGCTGTCGATCGTGCTGTAGCCGGCACCAAACTGGAGCGAGCCGGTCCGTTTTTCTTCGACCTGCACGAGCAGATTCTTCCGGCTCGGGATGCCGGTGGGTTCGGGGAACGTCTCGACATGCTCGAAGTAGTTCAGATTTTCCAGGCGGCTCTTCGAAAGGTCGATGCGGACGGTGTTATAAACGTCGCCCGGGAGGACGAGAATTTCGCGACGGATGACTTTGTCTTTCGTACGGGTATTGCCGACGACGTTGACGCGCTCGACAAAGGAGCGATCTCCTTCCTTGATGTTGTAGGTGAGGTCGACCAACCCCGGACCCGCGGGCATTCCTTCTGGCTGGATATCAACGTCGACGAAACCACCGGCGCCATAGCCGTCGGTCATTGCCTTGGTGTCATCCTCCAATCCTTTTGGGCTGTAGACCGAGCCTTCCTTCATCTTCAAGATGGTGCGAAGGCGCTTGGCGTCCGTCACCGTCTCGCCGGTAAAAGCGAGTTTCCGAACGTGGTATTTGACCCCTTCGTTTACCACGATGACGATGCGCACCCCATTCTTCAGGCGCTCCTGCCGCACTTCCGGGATGGCGATATCGATGTAGCCGTGGTTTTGGTAATACTCCCGAATGCTGTCGAGGTCTTGCTCCAGCTGTGTTTGATCGAGTTGCCCTGATTTGTCGAGGAACGAAATCAAGGTCTTCGGCCGGGTCTTCATCTGATGCCGCAGCCGATGGTCGCTAAAGACGTGATTGCCTTCGAAGCGCACTTCGCGCACCGCGCCTTGCTCGCCTTCTTTGACCGTATAAACGGCCCGCGCCGTGCCGTGCTCCTCGTTGTTGACGACGCTGAGGTCGACGGCTACACCGGTATATCCTTTCCGCTGATAGAGATCGACGATTGCCTGCCGCCCATCCTCAAGCTTTTCCGCGTTGGCCTCCGCCGGGAGTTTGAACTTGATCGCGTTGCGCACGCTTTTCGCGCTGATCTGCTGCGCCCCATCGATTTCAATCGAGGTAATGAGGGCGCGGGTCGCGAGGATGACCTGTACGTGGACGCCGTTGCCCTGCGGCTCGCCATAGATCCGGACGTTCTGGACTTTGCCCGTGTCGTAGAGGCCGCGGATGTCGTCCTCGACGACCGCCTCGGAATAGGGCGCGCCGACTTTCGTGCGCATATTCGCGAGGACGCGGTCTTTGCTCACCGTCTCTGGGCCGACGTAGTTCACATCAATGCTGGTGACGGTGACGCCTTCGAGGCTTTGCGCCTGGAGGCGCGGCGCGGCAGCCAGCGTCCAGCCTAAGAAGGAGAAAATTACCGCGAGGCGACCTAACGAGAAGAGATGTTTCATAGAAAAAGCGATGCCGCGAAGTGCGTGCGCAGAACGTGGCGTATTAGATGAGGAATGGGAACAAGGTCGTCAAGGCGGAATGGAAAGATTTGCCCCCACTTCGCCGCGCCCTTCTCGACCGTAGCCGGCCGATTTCCGGCGGTGGATATCGGCCTTGGCTTTGCCCAACGTTGAAGTTTTGAAGTTGTTTCGTTAGGTCAACGAGATCGCCTGGAAGGAGCTGACGACATCATCCGGTCCCGCCTCGGTGAAGAAGCTCTCGTAGAAGCCCGGCCCCAGATCCCAGTAATCGCCCTTGTAGTAATCGTCGCGATAGAAACGCCAGACACCGTTCACCACAATAAGGGAACTGATGCGATCGTTCCAAAAATCGCCCAGATAATGAAAGCTCAGGTTGGTGCGCGCGGAAGCGCCTTTGAAGCCGGTGTGGTCGTAAACAATCAATTCCGGTAAGCGAAGATTGGCCGCCGGCTGGCGATCCGGGTCGCACGCTGCGCAGGCGTGATAGCCGAGAGTCTCCAGCTTCCACTTCGTGTCGATGATCGCGCCATTGTCAGGCGATAGTTCGGTCTTGGATGATTTACTCATAAGAGACTTCTTATTTCTTTGCGATTTGAACAGGGCGCCTCACACTTGTCGAGCGCGAGATTTTATTATGAAGACGGAAGGATAAAATTAAGACTCCGGCCGCCCGTCATTGGTTTCATCTTTTACTGAAGTCCGTGCTCCAGATTATCGGAGCGGAGCCGGATCGTCTTCGTCTGGAAATCGTGAGACGCGCGGATGAAGCGCACCGTTTTGCTTTTCGCCCGCATGAGAATCGAATGCGTGATCGCGTTCGGACCCTGCCCTTGCACCCCGCGCAGGAGCGCGCTGTCGCTGATCCCGGTGGCGCAAAAGATAATGTTTTTCCCGTTCGCGAGATCGTCCGCGAAAAAGACCCGTCCGAGATCCGCCTCGTAACCGTCGGCGATGAGCTTCTGCCGTTCGGCCTCGTCGCGCGGCCACATCATGCATTGCATGTCGCCACCGAGGCACTTGATCCCGGCCGCCGCCAAAACCGCTTCGGGCGAGCCGCCGATTCCGACATAAAGATCGATCCCGCTTTCCGGATACGCCGGCGCCATGGCCGCGGCAATGTCACCGTCGCTGATCATGCGCAGCGAAGCGCCCACCTCGCGGATGGTGGAGACGATTTTCTTGTGACGCGGACGATCGAGCATCATCACCACGATATCCTGGACGCGTTTGCCTAAAGCTTTCGCCACCGTGATGAGCGTCTCCTCGATCGGGCTCTCGAGCTTCAGCGTTTCGATGCCGGCGATCTTCATGCTCCGGATCACGCCCGGTCCGTAGGCAAGCTTCATCATGTAAAACGACGGAACATCGCGGAGCGCGACTTTCACCCCTTGCTCAGGGCTGGCCGCCGCGATGCAGGTGATCGAGTTCGGAGCACCTTTGGCGACGTTTGTGGTCCCGTCGATCGGATCGAGCGCGATGTCGAACTGCGGTGCACCCGGTAGCCAGGTGCCAAGGTGTTCGCCTTTGAAAATGCCGGGCGCGTCGTCCTTGATTCCCTCGCCGATGACAACTTCCCCGCAGATGTTCATAAGGTCGAACATCCCGCGGATCGCATCGCACGCAGCGTAATCGGCTTTCTCCTTCTCACCGCGCCCAAGCCAGCCAAGAGCGTTCAGCGCGGCGGCTTCGGTCGCGCGGACGAAATCGAATTCAATGATCCGCTCGATGTCGTCGTAGTTCTGCTTTGGGATCCGCATTGCGCGAACTTCGCAAAGGAGCGCGGTGGTGACAAGGCCGGCTTCTCTCCCACCCGCTCACAAAAAGCATTTTCATCCTGAGCGGATGGCGAGCATCCCGTCGTTAGGGCTTGTTCTCGCCGGATGGTCTCGGTTTCGCCGAGATCTCCTCTTTCGGCGCGACCTCATACTCTGGTTTCGCCACGCCGTTCAACCAATGATCGAACCACCCGACGATGTGCTCGAGCCGCTCGACTCGATGCCACGGCTCGCCCGAACGCGAAAGCTCATGTGTCTCGCGCGGGAACTTCACCATCACCGTCGGGATTTTTCGAAACTTGAGCGCGCGAAACATCTGCTCGCCGCCCGCACCGGGCGGAGTGCGCGTGTCGTTCTCGCCGAGCACGAGCATGAGCGGCGTCTTCACGTTGTTGATGTAATTGATCGGCGAGCGCGCCTTGTAGTCGCCCTCTTCATCGAGGAACGGTGGCGTCTTAAACCAATGCGGCTGGAAAAGTGTGAAGTCCGCCGTGTACCACCAATCGGCCCAGCTGGCGATATCGCGTTGCGCTACCGCGGCCGCGAAACGGTCCGTGTGTCCGACGACCCAATCGGTCAGCAAACCACCGCCGCTCCCGCCGGTGACGCCCAGTTTCTTGTCGTCGATCCCGCCTCGCCGAATGACTTCATCGACGCCGGCCATGAGGTCTTTGAAATCGTCGCCCGGATATTTGTATTGGATGATGTTTCCAAAAGCTTGGCCGTAGCCGGTGCTCCCGCGTGGATTCGGGTAAAGGACAACGTAACCCTTCGCCGCCATCCACTGAAATTCGTGCTCAAAGATGTAACCGTAAGCGGCGTGTGGTCCGCCGTGAATGTCGAGGATAAGCGGATACTTCTTCGTCGGACTGAAGCCCGGCGGTCGTTGCACCCAAGCCTGGATGCGTTTGCCATCGAAGGTCTCGTACCAGATTTCTTCAGGCTCCGTCAGGTCGAGCTGGCTGAAAAGTTTGTCGTTCGCGTGCGTCAACTGCCGCGGCGCGCCGTTTGGCAAATCGAGCGCGAAGAGATCGTTGATCCGCGTCGGCGTGGAAACGAGGCAGACGATTTTCTTCGCGTCGGCCGAGGCAGAGAAACCCATCACCGCCTGATTGCCGTGGGTCAGATTCGTGACCGCGCCATTGGCGGAATCGAACGACGCCAACTGCGTGCGACCTTCCTTATTGCAAATGTCGAGGATACTCTTCCCGTCCGGCGACCAGACAAGCACGTTGCCACCGAAGGCGCGCGGCGCGGAGTTGTCGCCGAAAACGCTATCGCCGACGCCGTAGTCAAACCCGCTCGTTAGGTTAAACGGCTTCGCGTTTGGCGTGAGCGCGATCGTCCAGAGATCGGACTCGGTATAAGAATTAATCGGCTCGTTCGTCTGCGCGATGAAAGCTGCGCTCTTGCCATCCGGACTCAGCGCCATCCCGTGCGCGCCCATCGGGATCGTCGTGAGCAGCCGCGCCGCGCCGCCTGTTGCCGGGACGACGTAAAGCTCCGTCTTCGGCAGCTCGTAATACGGCTCGTCGACATGCCAGGAGGTAAAATAAAGCTGCGCTCCGTCCTTCGACCAAAACGCGTCGCCCTCATCGAAGCGTCCGCTCGTCAGCTGCCGCGGCTCGACCTTCTCGTCTGCGCTCCGCGGCACCGAGACGACCCAGAGATGTTCGGGTCGTTTCGGGTCGAGATAACCCTCCTCGTTGTTGCGATAAACCGCGCGCGTGATGACGTGGACGTCGCTCTCATGTTCTTCTTCCGCCCCCTCGGCTTTCTTGTCCTTCTCCGGCGCCGGACTGCTTTTCGTTAGGCTGGATTTCTTCGCTTCCTCTTCCTGCTTTTTCTTCCGCGCCTGCTTCGCGAGATCCTTTGCGTTCGAGCTGTCGGTAAAGACGATGGACTTGCCATCCGGCGACCATTTCGGATCGGCCGCGCCTTTCGGAAGATCGGTAAAAATAAAAGCGTCGCCTCCGGCCATCGAGAGGAGGCAAAGTTGCGGCGGCCGCTTTTTCCCGTCCTTCTCTGCCGCCCGGGTGAAGACGATCGCCTTCCCATCGGGCGACCAGCGCGGGCTGCCGTCGTGGGGACCGTTCGTCAGTTGTCGTGGCGCTTCCTTGCCGTCTGTCGGCACGATCCAGAGTGCAGTCTCGTAGCCGGTCTTTTTCTCATCCACCGTCACGCGTGCATAGACAACCTGCGAACCATTGGGCGAGACTTGCGGGCTTCCGATCCAGACAAAATCGAAAAGGTCCTTTTCGGTGATTTGGCGTTTCGCTGGCGCGGCCGCGGGCGCCGGCGGCGCGATCGTTAGGCAAAGAAAAGTGATAAGTGCGACGCGCAGAATTCGATTCGACATGCGCTAAGCTGGCACCGCTGACGGTGCACGCAATTCATTCCTGCCTAACGACGGGACCCTCTGGGCGCCGTTGAACCGGCGAAGGCGATGTTGGGGTTGGCAAGACTGTGAAGCGTTCTTCCATCTCGATCTGCCCAGTTCGATTCACGCGAAGGAGAGAGGACGGAATTGGAGGCGCCCGCAGCCAACTCACCGCTACCAAAGCGATCCAATCGTCCCCGTCATTGCCACTCGACGAAACGATTTTGATATGATGAGGCTGCCCGCCGCCTGGACGAATCACAAACCTCAGCTTCACCGTGCCGAGGACGAGGGCGCCATCACGCTCTCTGCAGAGGCGATACCGAAGGGGTCCGAGCTGCTCTTCGACTACCTTCTTGTAATCGTCGAGGTGGGCGGGACGTTGGCGGGAAAAGCTGGCGGAGTCGTTCGGCAGAGGACAGGGTCAGCGTCAGCAAGACGCAGGCAACGGGAGGTTGCAGCGTAGGATTGAGATTCCCCACAGCCAATCTTTTTGTTGCGCGGCACGTAAGTGGCCCATTACTCTCCCCGCGCATGTTTCGTTTTCGGTCGTTTCCGCTCGCGGCGCTTGCCGGTTTGCTTCTCGTTTTCACCTCTTGCGAACGTCATCACCCGGGAGAGTTGCCGGAAGAACAACGGGAGCATCTCCACCCGCTCCAGTCTGCCGCCGCGGAGACCAAAGCCAAAGCGCCGCCGGCGCAGACCGCTTCGCCTACGCCCGCGAATTTTTTCCCGTCCGCCACGCCCTAACGACCGACAGTGAGTCCACGCTCAGCCCGCTAGCCTAACGAGAAGCCGCGCCATGGCCAAAGACCAATACCTGCGCACGCCGCCGAACATCACCACGATGCCGCCGGGCGTGCCCTACATCATCGGGAACGAGGCCGCGGAACGCTTCAGCTACTACGGCATGAAGTCGATCCTGACCGTCTTCATGGTCACTTACATGCTGAACAAGCTCCACGGGCACGCCCCGATGGCCGAGCACGAAGCGGACATGTATTCTCATTACTTCGTCTCGGGCGTGTACCTTCTGCCGATCCTCGGCGCGATCCTCGCCGACGGCTGGCTCGGCAAATATTACACCATCTTTTCCCTCTCCATCGTTTACTGCCTCGGTCACCTCACGCTCGCCTTCATGGACTCATCGTGGGGCGTCGGCGTGGTCGGCGAGCGGACGATGCTGGCGATCGGTTTGTTTTTGATCTGCCTCGGCGCCGGGGGCATCAAGCCGTGCGTCTCGGCCAACGTCGGCGATCAATTCGGCCAATCCAATGAGCATCTGCTTTCGAAAATGTTCGGCTGGTTTTATTTTTCGATTAACGCCGGCTCGTTTATTTCCACCATTGTCTGCCCGTGGCTCCTTGCCGATCCCAACTATGGGCCGCGTTGGGCGTTTGGCATTCCAGGCATCGCGATGTTGATCGCGACTATTTTTTTCTGGGCCGGTCGCCACAAGATGGTTCACGTGCCGCCCGCCGGGCTCGGTTATTTAAAGGAAACGTTCAGCCGCGAAGGCCTGCTCACACTCGCACGCATCGCCATGGTTTACGTTTTCGTTCTCTTTTTCTGGGCGCTCTGGGGCATGAGCAATGGGATTGAATGGACGCTGCAGGCGCAAAAGATGGATCTCAATTTCTTCGGACTGCACCTCCTCGCCGCGCAAGTGCAAACCGCGAATCCGATCCTGATCCTGCTCTTCATCCCGCTGGTCAATTACGTCATCTATCCGGCGATGGGAAAATTCTTCACCGTCACGCCGCTGCGCAAGATTGGGATTGGGCTTTTCCTGACCGGCCTTTCCTTCGTCGTCATCATCTATATTCAGGGGCGCATTGACGCCGGCTTCAAACCAAGTGTGAACTGGCAGATGCTTGCCTACGTCATTCTCACCCTCGGCGAAGCGATGGTTTCCATTACCGGCCTCGAATTTTCCTACACCCAAGCGCCCAACTCGATGAAGAGCTCGGTCATGGCGCTGTGGCTTTTCACCGTTTCAGCCGGGGAATTTTTCGACGCGCGCTTTAATGCCTGGGACCTGAACGCCGACGGCACACATAAGCTGACCGATTATCAATTCTTCACCTTCTTCGCCATCCTGATGTTCTGTGTGGCCGCCGTCTTCGTCGTCGTCGCCAGCTTCTACAAAGGCAAGACCTATCTGCAATCGCAGGGGCTAACGGCGGACGAAATCGCGACCGAGCCGATCATCGCCGGCGGAACGCCTCCCTGATGCTGTCGCGTCCGCTTGGAGGACGAGAGCGTGTCCCTCTTTTAAGGCGCGCCGTCGGCGTCTTGAGAATTGTCGTTAGGCGCAGTCTGTAGTTTAGCATGTCTCCGCTGCAGATCGTTCATCTCGAGCCTGACGACGCCGACGCCGCGATGGTGTGCGAAGAGCTTGGCCGCAATGGCATCGAGGGCACGATCCTGCGTGTCACGACCGAAGCGGAGTTCGTCCAGGCGATCGCCGCGCGCGAAATTGATCTCATCCTCGCAAATCGCTTTACGGCGGATGGGGAGGTCTTGCGTGTGCTCGCGATCGCCCGCGAAACGCGGCCGGATCTGCCCTTCATTTTTGTCATCGGGACACTCACGGCGGAGGAAGCGATCGCGACCCTGAACGCGGGCGCAAATGATTTCGTTCTCAAGGATCACCTTTCAAAGCTCGGCCCCGCGGTGCGCCGCGCCATCCGCGAAGCGCGCACGCAACGCGACCTGCAGAACATGCGGCAGGAGTTGCTCCAGCATTCCGAGCTCCTCGACATGGCGAGCGACGCCATCATCATTTGCAGCGCGGCGGGCGCGATCACTTACTGGAATCGCGGAGCCGAGCGCATCTACGGCTGGACGAGTGACGAAGCGATTGGCCACAACGTCGATGAGCTTCTCAAGACCCGCTCCACGGAAACGCTCGGCTGGCTCAAGGAAACATTTCGCGCCGCGGACCATTGGGAAGGCGAACTTCGGCAGACCCGGCGCGATGGTGCGGAGATCGTGGTCGCGAGCAGTTGGACGCTGACCGAAACGAAACCAAACGCACCCTGGCTGCAGATCAATGCCGACGTGACCGAGCGCGTCCGCGCGGCCGAAGCGCTCCGCCGGAGTGAGGAACGTTACCGGCGTTTTGTCGATGAAGACCTCACCGGTAACCTGATCATGAAACCGGACGGAACCATCCTCACCTGCAATCCGGCCTTCGTTGGCATCTTCGGATTCGACTCGGTCGAGGATGCGCAGCGGACAAATTTCATGTCGCTCCTGCGCACGAGAAAAGAAGGGCTCGAGCTGGTCGCGGCGATTCGGCCCAACGAGAGCGTCGAGCAGGACGAAATGGAGATGCACCAGCGCGATGGCGACACCGTTTACGTGGCGACGCGTTTCACCGGCACCTTCGATGAAGCCGGCGAGTTGACCGAGCTGAAGGGTTACCTGTTTAACGACACCAAACGCAAGCGACTCGAGCGCCAACTCATTCAGGCGCAGAAGATGGAAGGCCTCGGTACTCTCGCCGGCGGCATCGCGCACGACTTCAATAACATCCTCGCCATCATCCTCGGCTACACCACGCGCATCGAGGATACGCGGGGCAATCCGGAACAGGGTGCAGACGCGCTCCGCGTCATTCGCGAAGCAGTCGAGCGTGGCGCCGCGCTCGTGCAACAACTCCTCACTTCCGCGCGCCAGACGGAAGCGCAGTTTGCTTCGCTCAATCTCAATTCTCTGCTCCGCGAGATGGAGCACATGCTCGCCGCCACTTTTCCGAAGACGATCAGCTTCCAGCTTCATCTCCAACCTCAGCTCCCGCTCGCCAAAGCCGACCGGAGCCAGATTCATCAGGTGCTGCTGAATCTCTGCGTCAATGCCCGCGACGCCATGCCCGACGGCGGCACCCTCACCCTCGAGACCGGCACCATCCCTGGCCCGCAGCTCAGCGAATATTTCACCGGCGTCGGGGCGGAAAACTATGCTGTCATGCGCGTGATCGACACCGGCACTGGCATCAGCAAACAGGTGAAGCCGCACATTTTCGAGCCGTTCTACACGACGAAAGAACGCAGCAAAGGCACCGGGCTCGGTTTGTCGGTCGTTTACGGCGTCGTCAACAGTCACCGCGGTTTTGTCCAGGTCGATAGCGAACCCGGGTACGGCACGACCTTCAGCGTTTACCTGCCGCTCGAGAGCGGCGCCGAAAAATCCGCCGGCACCGGCGAGCGCGCGCCGCTCCGGCCTAACGAACGCGGCCGCACCATCATGCTCGTGGAGGATGAAGAGATGTTGCGCGGCCTTGGCATTCTCATGCTCGAAGGCGACGGCTACCGCGTTCTCGCCGCGAAGGACGGCGTCGAAGCCGTCGAGATGTTCGCCGAACACGCGGATGAGATTGGCCTC
Organism: Chthoniobacterales bacterium; assembly: GCA_036493915.1. Lineage (GTDB taxonomy): Bacteria > Verrucomicrobiota > Verrucomicrobiia > Chthoniobacterales > UBA10450 > Palsa-1392. The sequence goes on from DASXPA010000218.1 coordinate 19,786, forward strand.
GTCCTCTGCGATCTCGGCCTGCCGCGGCTCGGCGGTCGCGAAGTTTTTCTGCGCATGCGCGAAATCAAACCGAACGTCCGCGCGATCGTCGCGAGCGGTTATCTCGAACCAAACTTGCGTTCGGAAATTCTCAAGGCGGGCGTCATCGACACGGTGCAAAAACCCTACGACTTCCACCAGATGCTGGTGAAAATTCGCGCGATCATCGGTCAACCCAATCCCGACGACGACCAGCCGCAGCTCTTCTAAAGCGTGTCATGCACTTTCTTGAAGGGACGACCGCTCTGCCGTCCGAGTGTCCGAAACGCGGCCCGGACAGCGCCCGGCCCTCCAGTCGTTTTTTTAAGAAGTGCGTGACACACTCCAAAGGCTGCGCATGACCGCGCCCCGTCGCTCGCATCATCCGACGCCTTGGGCGCTCGGTTGGGAAGCTGCGCGAGCCAATCTCTGGCCGGCGCTGCTCATTCAAACGATTATGCTCGCGCTCTTGCTCGCGTACTATTTCAGTTCAGCGGCGAGGCGAAGTTTTGATACACTTGCCATCTACAAAGCGGCGCACGGTTGGACCTTTGTCGCCGTCGCTGCGGTCCTGGCCGGTGCGGTGTTGCCGGAGATTTTTCTCATTCTATTCTTCCAGCGCGGTCGCCCCACGGGGCGCAACTTCCACAACCTGCTCTTCACCGTTCCGGTCTGGGCGCTCGACGGTTCGCTTGTCGATCTGCTCTATCGGAGCGAAGCGGCCTGGTTCGGCAACGTCGTCACCCTGCCAGTCGTGCTCGCGAAAATCTGCGCCGACCAGTTCGGCTACAATCCATTTTTCGCCGCGCCCTTCGGCGTGCTTACCTACGAATGGAAAAACAGTGGATTCACTTGGGAGTCGTTAGGCCGCGGCTTTCGCTGGTCGCATTACCGCGACAAAGTCGTGCCGACACTCCTCGCGACTTGGGCGGTTTGGATTCCGCTTATGGCGATCATCTACTCGCTCCCGCTCGCCTTGCAGTTCCCACTTTTTAGTCTCGCGCTCACCTTCTGGGTGCTCCTCCTCACTTACATGACGAACTCCTTCGCCGAGAAAATGGGTCGCGCGGCCGGCCATCTCGATGTTTCGTCATCGCCGATCGCCGAAACGAGCCGATGAAATCGCACGAAATTTTCCAGCAAATGTCGCCCGCGCTCGCCGCGGAGATTTTCACCTATCTACAACAGGAACAAAAGCCAGTTTTGAAAGCTGCCATCCAAGGCCTCGCCAACCAGCGCAAACTGCGCGCGGTCTTCGTCGAGCGGAAGCCGCCGAACGAGCGCTACGTCTGGCTGCAAAACGCGCTCGCCCGCAAGATCAGCGACACCCTCGCGGCCCATCTTTTGCAAGCGTGGTTGCTCAGCGCGCAGAAGCCGATGCTCTGCGATTTTCTCGACTCGGTCGAGATCAAGCGTGACGAGGACGGCACAGTCGACGAGCTACCCGAGTCACCGCCGAAAGAAAAGCTCCGCGAGGCGGTCGATCAGCTGGTCGCGAAATATCCGGGGGAAGCGGTCGCTGTTTATCTGCACGCCTTCCACGACATGGACAGCGAAGTAAGCTGGCCGCCGTTAGGCGAATTGCTGGTGGAAGACGAGCGGTTAAAGTTAGGCGCCCGTTAGGTGGGGCCTCGTGTGCGTCCCGTTGCATCCTGAGCGCAACGAAGAACGTCACCGAGAATGCCGCGTCATGCCAGGAAATGACGCGATAAGACGCTCGTGAAATCCTTGGCTGCGATCAGGATGCGCACTGAGGCAGGGCGAAACTCGTTAGGCGAGAAAATGCCGCAGCGCGTCGTTCACTCCGGCGCCGTATTCCTTTTCTGCGACCCAGCCGCCGGCACGGCGCACCGCTTTTTTCACTTCCGGAATGGCGTTTGCCGGACACGCGGGCAAGTCGGCGAAGCGCCCGTCGAGCATGGAGAGATCGTTATGATGATCACCGCAGGCGAAGATGGTCTCGCGCGACGTTTCCGTCAGGCGCGCCAGTTCCGCGAGTGCCGAGCCCTTGTGATAATCGGCGTGACAGAAGCGCAGATAAATCATGTTCCGCTGATAATGAAATTTCGGCGTCCCTGCCTTCGCGCGATCGATGAAGGCGGTGAGGCGATCCATTTCTTCCTCGCTCGTCGCGATCACGCCCGCTGGCCCCTCGGTTTCGTAGATGACGCGCGCTTTCGTCTTGCGCCCGATATAATCGACAACCTCCGCGAGCACCGAAGACGCACTGTGGTATAGGTCGGCGTGCGCCCGTGCGCAACGCTCGTTCCAGTCGCCATAGGGTTCCCAACCGCGCTCCGAGGGCCGGAAGACATCGCGCTCGCTCGTGAGAATGAAATCGGGCTGGATTGCGAAGGAAGAAGACTCCAATCCCTTCTCGAGCAGGCCAACCGAACGTCCGGTGTTGATCGCCCAGATGGCGCCGCCCTTTTGCAACTCGCGGATCAGCTCCATACAGTTGCGATCAAAGACCGGATCGCTCGCGTGCGAGACGAGGGTGCCGTCGAAATCGGTGCTGATGAGCTGAATTTTTGCCGGCATCGAGCGGTAACTTAGGTTTTGATTTTGGCGGCGCAATTTGTCGGTTATGCTGACCCGCGATGAAATCGGCTTACGAACTGGCGATGGAGCGGCTGGAAAAAAGCGCGCCCACGATCAATCTGACGGACGAGCAAAAGGCGCAGATCGCCGAGATCGATTCCACCTTTAAGGCGCGCATCGCGGAGAAGGAGCTTTTCTTGCAGGGCAAAATCCGCGAGGCGCGGCAGAGCGGAAATGCGGGTGAGGCGGAAAACCTGGAAACGCAGCTGACCACAGAAGTGCGGCGTTTGCGTGAGGATTGTGAGGAGAAAAAAGAGAAGCTGCGCGCTTCTTTCGAGAAGTAATCTGCCGGCGGTAACGATATGTTTGCGCTCCAGCCTGAGCTGAAAATTTTTTCCGGATCTGCCAATCGCGAGCTCGCGCAAAAGATTTGCAAATTCATCGGCGTGCCGCTGGGTAACGCAACCCTGAGCTCGTTTCCCGATGGGGAGACTTACGTCAAGATCGAGGAGAATATTCGCGGCCGCGATGTTTTCATCGTCCAGCCGACGAGTCCCCCGCCTAACGAGCACCTGATGGAGTTGCTCATCATGGTCGACGCGGCCCGCCGTGCGAGCGCCGATCGCATTACGGCGGTGATTCCGTTTTTCGGTTACGCGCGACAGGATCGCAAAGATCAACCGCGGGTGCCGATCACGGCGAAGCTAATTGCGAACTTGCTTACCGCCGCAGGCGTGAGCCGGGTGCTGACGATGGATCTGCACGCGCAGCAGGTACAGGGGTTTTTCGACATCCCCGTCGATCATTTGTATTCGCTGCCGGTTTTGATCCGCTATCTGCGCGATCGATTGAAACGCAAAACCGTCGTCGTCTCGCCGGATGTCGGCGGATTAAAAATGGCTTCGGCCTACGCCCACGCACTCGGGGTGAATCTCGCGATCGTCGCAAAGCAGCGGAAGAGTGCGACCGAAACCGAAGCACTTTATCTCATCGGTGAGGTGGCCGATCACGATGTGCTCTTGATCGACGATCTTACCGAAACGGCCGGCACGCTCACCTCAGCCGCGACTTTACTAAAGAAAAACGGCGCCCTCGACATCTACGCCGGCGTCGCTCACGCCGTCCTCGCCGATGTTGCCATCCCGCGGTTGCAAAATTCCCAGATTAAGGAATTAATTACGACCAACAGCACGCCCGTGCGCACCGTGGACGGATTTTCGACCACGGTGCTTTGTGTCTCTGAGCTGCTCGGCGAAAGCATCAAACGGATTCATGAGGACGAATCGGTTTCGTCGCTCTTCCAGATCGATAAAGGCGCGCATTAACTAAATCAGATCATGGCTAAACAAGTAAAACTCAGCGCGACCCGGCGTTCCGCGATCGGGCGATCCGCCGTTCGCAAAATCAAAGCGCAAGGCGGCGTCCCCGCAGTCATCTACGGCGGGAAAGCGAAACCGGAACCGCTGCAAGTCGACAAGCGCGCCATCTCGAACATGCTCAGCCACGCTTCCGGCGAGAACGTCCTCGTCGAACTCGAGATCGACGGCGAAAGCGGCGGCCGCCTCGCGCTTGTGCAGGAAGTGCAGCATTCGCCAGTCGGTGGAGAAATTTTGCATGTCGATTTCCACGCCGTCTCCATGGACGAAATGATTGAGGCCGACGTGCCGCTCGAGCCCACCGGCACGGCGGAAGGTGTAAAGACTTTCGGTGGTTTGCTCGAACAAAATGTCCGCACGCTTGAGATCGAATGTCTGCCGCGTGACCTGCCGGACGTCATCACGGTCGACGTGTCGCATCTCAACATCGGGGATTCCATCCACGTTCGGGAAATCAAGTTGCCTGAAGGCGTAACCACGCGCGTCCCGGCCGAGCTGACCTCGTTCTCCGTGCTCGCTCCGACGGTGGAAGAAGCGCCGACCGCGACCGTCGAGGCTGCTGCGGCGCCGGAAGTCATTACGGCGAAGAAGGATGAGGGCGAGGGTGCAGCGCCGACCGCCGCGAAGGAGAAGGAAGCGAAGAAATAGCGGCGTTGTTGTAGGGCGGGCATTCGCCTGCCCAGTCTGGATCCTGGGCAACCGAAGCGGCCGCGCGACAAATCGTGAACGAAGAAGTCGCGCCGATTCGCCTCGTCGCAGGTCTGGGAAATCCCGGCCGCGAGTACCAACGCACGCGTCACAACGTCGGCTTCATGGTGCTCGACCGGCTTGCTCACGATCGGCAGCTCGCGTGGGATTATTCCGAAAAATGGGGCGCCGCTTGGGCGAAGGCGGAAGTGACTCTCGTGAAGCCCGCGACTTACATGAACCGCAGCGGCGAGCCGCTCTCCGCGATCGCCAACTTTTACAAAATCGCTGCCGCGGAAATCCTCGTCGTGCTCGACGACTTCGCCTTACCGCTGGGCCGATTGCGTTTGCGCACCAGCGGCAGCTCCGGCGGACATAACGGCCTCGAGTCGATTTTCCAACATTTCGGGACCGAGTCCGTACCGCGGTTGCGCGTCGGCATCGGCAGAGCGCCCTCGGAAGGCGCGGTCGATTACGTGCTCGGCCGATTTTTTGAAGAAGAACAACCGCTGCTCGACGACACGATCGTCCGCGCGGCCGCCGCGGTGAAGTGCGCGGTCGACAAAGGCGTGATTGCTGCGATGAATGAGTTCAACACAACACCAGAAACATGACCAACCGTTACGAAGCGTTAATTGTCCTTAATACCCAGGGCAAAGACGACGCAGTCAAAGATATCGTGGACCGTCTCGAGTCCGAATTTCAGAAAGAAGGTGCTAAAGTCGAGCAGGTGCAAAAGATGGATAAGCGGCAGTTTTCTTACGTCGCCGGCGAGCTCGATGACGGCTTTTATGTCAATTTCATCTTCCACGCCGACTCGCAGCTGATTACGAAGCTGCGCTCGAAGTTTAAGCTCGATCCGGAAGTCTATCGCCAGCATTACCAGAAGCTGCGCGAGAAAAAAGCGCAGCCGGAGAAAAAGAGAGTGGCCGAAGCAAAATAGCTTCGCTAGAACCGCAGCATGTCCGCCAGCTACAACAAAGTTTTCCTCCTCGGCAATCTGACGCGCGATCCGGAAGTACGTTACACGCCGAAAGGCAGCGCCGTCGCTGATCTCGGCATCGCCGTGAACCGGCAATACACGCTCGACTCCGGCGAGAAACGCGAAGAAGTCACTTTTGTCGACGTCACTTTCTGGGGTCGCACCGCCGAAGTCGCGGGCGAGTATTTGAAAAAAGGCCGCTCCGTTTTCATCGAAGGCCGGCTCCAACTCGACACCTGGGACGACAAACAATCGGGTCAAAAGCGGAGCAAGCTAAAAGTCGTCGGCGAAATGATGCAAATGCTCGGTACTCGCACCGGCAGTGGCGGGGGAGCAAGCGACGAACCGGATGAACCGCCGCGCGGAAGATCGAGTGCCGGTGGCAGTTCCCGCGGCGCGCCCTCCAAAAGCACTCTACCCCCCGAACCGGACGACGACGAGATTCCATTTTAATTCAGCGCTTGAAGGAACACGTGTTCTTTGCCGGCCTGCACGTGTTATGAAGGCAAAGCTGACTTTGACGGTGGATCGAGATGCGACTGCCGACGCGAAAAAGTTTGCCCGGCGAAACGGGACCTCCCTTTCCAAAATGGTGGAGGATCAATTTCGCAAGCTTGGTCAGGAATCGTTTGCCGAGCGTTGGTATGGGAAGTTTAAGGTTCCAGTTCCCAGGCCGGACGTTCGCCTAAAGCACCTTCTGCGAAAATACGCCACGATGGTTGAAGGTTCCTCTCGATTCCGACGTTCTGATGAATGTCGCTTTGGGCCGGGATCGATTCGGACCCGAAAGTCGTTCCGTTCTTGATTGCTGCCAGCACACTCCGCAATCAGCAGTAGTGGCGTGCCACACGATGTCGAACCTGTTTTACTTGCTCAGCGCGGCGCATTCGTCCCGGTTCGCGCGCCACTTTCTCACCGGCCTCCTAACCTTCACCGAGTTCGTCAGTGGCGGCACCGTAAGCGTCCGTCACGCTCTCGGCCTGCGCATGGCGGATTTCGAGAATGCGTTACAGGTCGCTGCCGCTATCTCAGGTGATGCCAACTTTATCCTGACTCAGAACATCCCCGATTATCGCGGGTTAACAGTCACTGCTCTTGCGCCGACTGATTTTCACAAGCGCTTCGTGACATGACCAACACCGAAGCCTGCATCGCGCTCAACATGGTCCCGCAGATGGGGCCGGTGCGGTTACGCAAGTTGCTTGAGGTTTTCGAAACGCCAGAGCGGATTCTCTCGGCGAAGCGCGGCGAGCTGCGGACGATTGCCGGGATCGGCAACGAGGTCGCGGAGCAGATCGCGAATTGGGAACGCGCCGTCGATCTTTCCGCAGAACTCGAGCGCATCCGCGAATTCGGTTGCGAAGTCATCACCGCGCAGTCGCCCAATTATCCGCGACAGCTGCGCGAAATTCATGCGCCGCCGATCGTGCTCTACGTCCGGGGGGAATTGACCGAGCGCGACCAGCACGCCTTTGCAATTATCGGTTCGCGACGGACGAGCCACTACGGATCGGAAAGCGCGAAGAAGCTTTCCTATCAGCTCGCCTACGCTGGCCTAACGATCGTGAGCGGACTCGCTCGTGGCATCGATACCGCTGCGCATCAAGGCGCGCTCGCCGCCAAAGGCCGCACCATCGCGGTCATCGGCTCCGGATTGGCGAACCTCTATCCGCCGGAAAACGCTGCGCTCGCGGAGAAGATCCACGACGGCCATGGCGCAGTTGTTTCGGAATTCTCGATGGAAATTGTGCCCGACCGTCAGAGCTTCCCGATGCGCAACCGCATCATCAGCGGCTGGAGTCACGGCATTCTCGTGGTCGAAGCGGGGTTGAACAGCGGTGCGCTCATCACTGCCTCGCAGGCGATCGAACAAGGGCGCTCGGTTTACGCGGTGCCCGGTCACATCAACGCGCCAACCGCGCACGGCTCCAACCGCCTCATTCAGCAAGGCGCGAAGTTGGTCATGGACGCGAGTGACATTCTGGATGACCTCCAAATTTTGTTGCCGGAAAAGCAGAAGATCGCGATCACCCCGGGACGCGCGTTGCCGGAGATGTCGACCGACGAACGCCGCGTTTACGATGCGATCAATTCGACCGAAACGCCCATCGACCAGATCGCCACAACCTCGGATTTGCCCAGCGCGACGGTCTCCTCCCTGTTGCTTCGGCTGGAGTTGAAACGCCTCGTCAAACAACTCCCCGGCAAATATTTCGTAAAGCTCTCCTGACGTTTCCGCGAGCGTCGATCCCCGGGTTTTTCGTGCTCGTGCTCATAATCGGTCCAGGTTTTCGGGCACGAGGACGAGCACGAGTGTGACTTGCAAAGCCGGCCAACGGTGTCTATTTGGCATCCCTTCATGCCCAAAACCCTCATCATCGCGGAGAAACCGAGTGTCGCCGGCGACATCGCGCGTGTCCTCAAAGTGCCTAAAAAAAGCGACTACTTCGAGAACGATACCTACGTCATCTCGTCAGCCGTCGGCCATGTCGCCGAGCTGCAGATGCCGGAGGATATCGATAAGAAAAAATATGGCTACTGGAGGCTCGAGACCCTTCCCATCATCCCGGAAAAGTTCGAGCTGAAGCCAAGCGAGCACTCGAAGGACCGTTTTGCGCAGCTCAAGAAACTGATCGCCCGCAAGGATATCAGCGAACTCATCAACGCCTGCGACGCCGGCCGTGAAGGCGAGCTGATTTTTACTTACCTCGCGCAGCTCGCGAAAAATAAACACCCGGTCAAACGCCTCTGGTTGCAATCGATGACGCCGCAGGCGATTCGCGACGGATTCCAACGCCTGCGTGACGGTGCCGAGATGAAGCCGTTCGCCGACGCCGCGCGCTCCCGGAGCGAGAGCGACTGGCTCATCGGCATCAATGGCACCCGCGCGATCACCAAGCGCATGTTCGGCTCGCGTGCCGGCAACGTCGCCTCGGTCGGCCGCGTGCAAACCCCGACGCTCGCGCTCGTCTATGCGCGCGAACTGGAGATACGGAATTTTCAACCGCGCGATTACTGGCGGGTGACGGCAAAATTCGAAATCGCCAAAGGAACTTACGAAGGAACCTATCAGCGACCCGATTTCAAAAGGAACAACGACGAACATGATCGCGTCGATCGCCTTTGGGATCGCGCCGCCGCCGAAGCTATCGCCGCCGCCTGCGGAGGCCAGCCGCTCGCCGATGTTTCCGAGGAAAGGAAAAGCAGCTCGCAAATCGCGCCGCGACTTTACGACCTCACGACTCTGCAACGCGAAGCGAACACCCGCTTCGGTTTCTCGGCCAAACGCACCCTCCAGATCGCGCAGGCCCTTTATGAGAAGCACAAAATGCTCACCTATCCGCGAACCGATTCGCGCGCCCTGCCGGAAGATTACTTGCCTGTCGTTAGGCAAACGTTAGGCAAGCTCACCGCACCGCTGCAAACACACGCGCAGAAGGTGCTCGAGCGTGACTGGGTGAAGCCGAACAAACGCACCTTCAACAACGCGCAGATCAGCGATCACTTTGCCATCATCCCGACCGCGTCGGAAGCGAAGAACCTCGACGACGCCGAGGGGAAAATCTTCGACATGGTCGCGCGCCGATTCATCGCGGTCTT
>DASXPA010000219.1:0-5535 GCA_036493915.1 Chthoniobacterales bacterium
GAAGAAAGTGGCCGCGGTTGTCTCGCCCGAAGCCAAACTCGCGACCGGCTACTCCATCCAATTCAAGAAGAGCGGCAAGACGGCGCAATGGTGTGGCGACTACACGAGCATCCTCGATTTGGCCGAAGCGAATGGCGTCAGTATCCCGAGCGGCTGCCGGGCGGGCAGTTGCGGCACTTGCCAGGTCGCGGTCTTTTCCGGCGAAATCGATTACATCGAGCAATCTGATTTCGAGACCAACCCCGGCACCCGCCTCACCTGCATCGGCGCCCGAAGAGCGATCTCGTGCTCGACGAGTAAGGTCGGCGGAAACTGTGGGCGCGGCTCCATAGGTCCTATACGACTTATGAGACCTATTGGTCCCATCGCCAGACCTCTTTAACTTCGAAGTCCGGGAAACAATCCCCAGCTGCGCCGTTTGTATTCGGCATAATCGGGATAGGTCCTAGCGAGGAATTCCTCCTCCACCCGCACCTTCATAACCAGAAACGCAATCACAACTATCCCGGCGATCGCGACCCAGGCGGCGGGTCTTTTCAGCCAAAGTCCGATCACGCAACAGATGATGCCGGTATAAATCGGGTGGCGGAAATATCGGTAAATCCCCTTTTGCACAAGCTGCTTCCCTGCCCGCGGCTCAGGCGCAATCTGGATGGTGCCGCGGAGGGAGATAAGCCCCAGCACGAGGACGAGAACGCCAATGAGGCAAAGTAACTTGCCGACCGAAATCGCGATCGCGGAAAAGAACAACAGCGGCCCCGGAAGAAAAAGCACCACCACTGCGAAAGCGCAGAGAAGAGTCGTTTGCGCGAGCGCATAACGCTGGCTGACCTGCTGAGGCGTCGGATTGATAAGAACTCGTAACACAAGCGGCCGGTTGTGCGACCCGGACGGAAGCATCGCCTGGCCCGGTCGCCGCTTGACATCAGCGCTCGTCGGCGGGTACTTCGCACCTACATTGAAGCTTAAATTGTTCGTTCAACAGTTGTTCGTTAGGCTGACGTTGCTCGCGACCGCGCTTCTCTTCTGCGTCGGCTGCGGCAAGAGCGACGAGGATAAAATCACCGTCTACCGCATCCCGAAAGAAACGCAGCCGGCGGCGACGCCTCAGCAGGTTGCCATGAATGCCAGCGTCGCCGCGGCTTCCGTCCATTGGGCCGCGCCATCCGGTTGGGAAGAACAACCCGCGACCGGCTTCCGCAAAGGCAGCTTCCTCGTCCACGGCCCGGATGGAAGGACGGCGGATGTTTCGGTGATCTCGTTCCCGAAGGCAGCCGGCGGGGTGCTCCCGAACGTGAATCGCTGGCGCAATCAACTGAAACTTCCACCAATTTCGAATGAGGCCGAGGCCGGCACGCCGATCCCCGTCGCGGGTCGCGACATGTTTTTTGTCGACTTGGTGAGCGATCAACCGGTCACGCCTGACGGAAAGAAGTCGCGAATTCTGGGCGGGATTTTCCCGCTCAATGGCGAGACTTGGTTTTTCAAAATGATGGGGCCGGCCGATCTCGTCGAATCGCAGCGCGACGCCTTCCGCACGTTTCTCGAAAGCGTGCAGACGACCGGTTCCCCCGCTGACGGCGCGCCTGCGCCGATGACCGCGAACAACGACGGCAGCGGGAACACCAACGCGCCCACGCCACCGCTGATCGCGCCCGCTCAAGGCGGGCCGCTGCAATACACGCTCCCGCCGAATTGGCAGCCGAAGCCACTCACGCCGATGCGTCTGGCCAGTTTCAAAGCGACCGCGCCTAACGAAAAGGAAACCGACGTCTCGGTCGTCGCGCTTCCCGGAATGGCGGGCGGCGATCTCGCCAACGTCAATCGCTGGCGCGGTCAGGTGAACCTCCCGCCGATCGATGAGGACACGCTCGCGAAATCCGCCGAACACGTGAACGCGAACGGGCACGACTTCCTCATGGTCGATCTCGTGAGCCCCGCAGCGATGGGCGACAAGGGAGGAAAGGAGCGGATTCTCGCCGCAATTCTCGACGAGAACGACCGCTCCTGGTTCATCAAGATGATCGGTGAAGACACTGCGGTCGCCTCGCAAAAAACCGCCTTTGCCGATTTCCTGCGCAGCCTGAAAATTCCCTGATCATGCCAGCGACCACCGCCGCGCCTCCAGCCGAGGTCAACATCCCCGGCTACACCGCAAAGGATTTCCTGAGGCCGTTGCGTATCTTCGCTTCGCTCCGCCTCACCGTCGTCTGTCTCGCGCTCGGGATGTTGCTGATTTTTCTCGGCACTCTCGCGCAAGTGCATCTCGGCATTCACGCCGCGCAAGCGCGCTATTTTCAAAGTCTCTTCGTTTTCTGGGCGCCGACCGGCGGGAACTGGAAAATCCCGATTCTGCCCGGCGGCTATTTGTTAGGCGCGATCCTCCTCGTCAACCTGCTCGCGGCGCACGCGACCCGCTTCGAAATCTCGCGCCGGAAAATCGGCATTTTCCTGCTCCATCTCGGTGTTATCCTCCTCCTCGTCGGGCAATTGCTCACCGGTCTCTTCGCCCGCGAAACGCAGATGCGGATCGATGAAGGACAGACACTCGCGTATTCGGAAGCGCCGCGCGAAGTCGAGCTCGCGGTCATCGATACGACTGATTCGAAATTCGATCAGGTCGTCGCCATTCCCGAAGCCGTACTCGCGCGCGGCGGGACGATCCAAAATCCAACGCTTCCTTTCACAATCCATATTCGGCGCTTCTTTCCGAACACCCGCCTCGCCATGCGCACGCAGAACCCGCAGGCGCCGCCTTCCATAGCGACGACGGGTTTCGGGCCCAACGTTGTCGCCACGGAAATTCCCCGCACGGTGAAAGATGACGAACGCGATTTGAGTTCCGCCTTCATCAAGCTCGACGGCGTCCAAGGCTCGTTAGGCACGTGGCTGGTCTCGAACGCAATCCCCGATCCGCAGGGCTTCACGGTCGGTGGTCACAGCTACGAATTGGTCATGCGGCAGCGGAGATTCTACAAACAATTCGCGCTCACTCTCATCCACTTTGCGCACGATCGTTATGCCGGCACCGATATCCCGAAAAACTTCTCCAGCCGCGTTCGTCTGGTCGATCTCCAGCACGGCGAAAACCGCGAGGTCCTTATCTCAATGAACGATCCTTTGCGCTATCGCGGCTTCACTTTTTATCAGCAAGGCTTCGACAACAACGACACCACGACCATCCTGCAGGTGGTGAAAAATCCCGCGATGCTGATGCCCTACATTGCCTGTGCGCTGGTCGGGCTCGGTTTGCTCATTCAGTTTTCGATGCACTTGTTTGGTTTCGTGAGAAAGCAGAACCGATGATGAAATCGCGTCCCTGGATCCTCTGGCTCATCGTCGCCGTGACGATTGCCTGTGTGCTTGCCCCGCTCGCGAAACACGACACCCGCGGCGGGTTCGAGATGCAGAGGTTTGGCCGCCTGCCGGTGCTCTTGAATGGCCGGATCAAGCCGCTCGACACGGTTGCGCGCAATTCGCTGCTCATCATTCAGGGCAAGCAAACGCTCGCCACCGAGCACGGAGAACTTTCGCCAATCGCTTGGCTCGCGGAAGTGGTGATGAAACCGAGTGAAGCCGATCGGCGAAAGATTTTCGTCATCCGAAGCCCAGTGACGCGCGCCTCGATCGGGCGGAACGATCCGACGGAGGAATACTTTTCCTTTCTCCAACTCACGCCGCATTTGCAGGAAATCGAACAGCAGGCCGATCTCGCGCAAAAAGTGGACGCGCAATTGCGTTCGCCCTTTCAGCGCGACGTGATCAAATTGTTCGAGCGGCTGACCCTTTATCATCGTCTCGAGAACAGCATCGAGGTCGCGGGCACGGAAAATTTCAAGGGGCAGATCGATGAGTTATTGAAAAACATTCATCCCTCGCCCGTGCCGATGAATAGCGGGATCACGGCCGAGGCTTTGCAGAGCTTGGGCTTTCTCGCTGAGACCGGTTACTTTTTCCCGATTCCTCCGGTTCCGCCTAACGACGACCCATTGCAGTGGCGGAAGATGGGCGAAAGCCTTTTGCAGTTCGTCACCGCAGGAAATCTGCATCCCGCCGTCTCGGCCTGGGCGACGATGGCGAGCACTTACGCGGCTAACGATCCGGTCGGCTTCAACCTGGCGCTCTATCATTACTCGAGCTGGGTGAAGGAGCATTTTCCGGGGCGGGTGCGGAAGACCCATATCGAAGCGATCTTCAATCAACTGCAGCCGTTCTACAGCGCGATGTTGATCTACCTCGTGATCTTCATCTTGGCTTGCGCCTCATGGCTCGTCTGGCCACAAACGCTCGGGCGTTACGCTCTCGCGCTTCTGGGCGTGGCGTTTGTGATCCACTCCGCCGGCCTCATCACGCGCATGTATCTCGAAGGTCGACCGCCGGTCACGAACCTGTATTCCTCCGCCGTCTTCATTGGCTGGGGCTCGGTTTTGCTGGGCATTTTTCTGGAACGCTTCTATCGTAACGGCATCGGCAGCTCGACCGCCGGCGCGATCGGTTTCCTCACGCTCCTCATCGCGCACCATCTTTCGATGGACGGCGACACCATGGAAATGATGCGCGCTGTGCTCGACACCAATCTCTGGCTCGCCACGCATGTCGTCATGGTGACTCTTGGTTACGCGTCGACTTTTCTCGCGGGCTTCCTCGCTCTCACCTACATCATTCGTGGTGCCTTCACGTCCTCGCTCGATCGCGTCACGGCGAAATCGCTCGCGCGGATGGTCTATGGGATTGTTTGCTTCGCGACGCTTTTTAGCTTTGTCGGCACGATTCTCGGCGGCATTTGGGCGGATCAATCCTGGGGCCGGTTTTGGGGCTGGGACCCGAAGGAGAACGGCGCCGCGCTCATCGTCCTCTGGAACGCCATCATCCTGCACGCGCGCTGGGGCGGACTCATCAGGCAACGCGGTCTCATGGTCATGGCCGTCTTCGGCAACGTGGTCACGAGCTGGTCGTGGTTTGGTGTCAATATGCTCGGAATTGGGCTGCACTCCTACGGCTTCATGGATAAGGCTTTCCCGTGGTTGATCGCGTTCTGTTGCAGCCAGGTTTTCTTGATGCTTATCGGCCTGCTTCCGCTCCATACCTGGCGGAGCCAACTCGAGCCCGTGCGACCAGCCCCGCCGGTGCGAGAAATGGCAAATGCGCCAGGTTAGTTGGAGCAGATGTGTACCGCGCTGTTCCTAGCACCCTGGATTTTCGCTGCGAGAACAGTGCGGAGTAAATGCCGGCGCCTTCAATAGCAGCCTCCACATCGCGGTATTAACCGACTTCGCCTTAAAGGGGGCTGTCCCGCCGCTGCGAACCGCCGGTTAGGACACCGCAGCCGCGCTTGAACGCGCGTGACCGCCTATTTCCCCCCGCAACGGCAGCCTTTCCGCCCGCAAGGGGGGGATCTCAGGCTGAAAGGAGCCGCTGCGGCTGCTACCGACTGTGGCGCTCGGGGAGTTGACCATGGTACTGAGCAGTTGAGGGTTCTCCTCTACAAGTTTCCTTGCGCAAAAATCTTTCGCCGTTTCAAAAAAAATTCGAGTT
>DASXPA010000220.1:0-7409 GCA_036493915.1 Chthoniobacterales bacterium
TGGTGCTTTTCATCACGCGCGACTCGAGTGACATCAATGCGGCGGACGAGTTCGCCTGAGGATGAATATTTCTCGATCCGCATCGGCACGAAACGCTGAGGATCAATCCAGCTGCGCACTTTGGCATAGATGGAAACCGAGGAGCTGTCCGGCTTGGATTCGAGAATCTGGCAATTCACTCCGTTGATAGTCTCCGAACCAACGAGGGCCTGCTTTTTCCAGGCGAAGAAATTCTCCACCGCGTCCTGATAGGAAAGATCACTGTCGAACAATCCCTCGTTCATTTGCGAGGCCTTGATCGCGCGAGCTGGCTGCTGCGGAACGATAATCGAGCCTTTCTCCACACCATGGGCTTGGTGCAAAACGACGGCTTCGCCCTTATGCTCGTCGGGCCAAAGCACTTGATAAACAAGATCGCTTGCCGTCTTCGTCCGACGTTGCTTGATCTGAAGTTGTAGGACGCGCTTGGCGCCCTCGAGCGATCGGACCTCAAGCTTGGTGCGGATTAAGGCGCTCCCTTGGCTGACAACGTCCAGCTGATCAGCAAGTTCTGCGGCCGACATTGCGGGCGGTGCGGGTTCAGCGCCCCGACTGGAGATAAGGCAGAATGCCGCAGCGGCGATGGCGAGAGCTAAGAAACGTTTCACGGCTAAAGATGTCTTCACAGGATGGATTCGCACTGAACGATTGGTTTGCGCGGTTCTCATCCGGCTTGCAAAGCCTGGCTCGGATTTAGCCGCGAACTCCGCCAGGCGGGATAGAGACCGCTGATAATTCCGACCGCAACGGCGATGACGACAGAAAGGCCAAGGAGCGCAACGCTGAGGTCAGGCTGCAATAACCCTTTAATCGCCGGCGTTGCGCTCAGCACCTGGACGCCGATGGCACCAATAGCTACGCCAACGACACCGCCGAAAAGTCCAAGAAGCGCGGATTCGTAAAGAATCATCCTCATGATTCGCCCGCGCGTCCAACCAACGGCGAGCAGCACACAGATTTCATGGGTACGCTCGAAAACGGTCATGAGCATGGTGTTCATCACACCAAGCACACCCACAAGGATGGCGAGGAGAGACGTGCCCCAACTCATCGCCTTAACGAGCCGAAATCCCTCATTGTGGCTGAGGTGTTCGCTCACGGTCACGGCGCGAACTTCCGGGACCAGTTGTTCGATCTGTCGCGTAAGTTCCTTGATTTGTTGCTCGGTAGTCGAAGGCGTCACTCGAATATCGATTGCGTTGATCTGGTTGGGAGCGCCGATGATTCCTTGTAAGAGCGGCAAAGAAAGAATGACCGAACCGTCTTCGACGAGCGCGCCGCCCTTCACGATTCCGACGACGGTTAGTCGCTTGGTTTCAATCTGGATCGGGTCGCCAACTTTTTTCTTGAGCACTTCTGCCGCGGTCTGACCCAAAACCGCTGCCTCTTCTGTGGCATCGCGCGGCATACGCCCGGAGACGAGTTCCAGATTGTTCCATGCAAATCCTCCCCACTCGCGAGCGGAGAGAATCATCAGATCAGACTCTTCAACACTGGTCACCTCCACGAGAAGGTTGCAGGTCGCGGCGATGTGCGGAAGGCCGGCGATCCGATCGCGGACGGAGGCGTCGAACGGCTTCGGCGTGAGCGATCCCCCTCTGTTAGCGACGACGATATCGGTTCCGCGCGCCTTCAATCCAACCTGCCAGCCTTTCTCAAAACCTCGAGACATCCCGACTAACGCCACGACGGCAGCAATGCCGATGGAAATTCCCGCGAGAGTCAATCCCGTCCGCAAGGGCCGACGCCAGAGACCGCGGATGACAACAGTAAAAAAGGTCATCGTTTATCGTCCGAGACGATTCGACCGTCCATCATGCGAAGGGTCCTTCCCGCTCGCCCGGCAATAGTTGGATCGTGAGTGACAAGCACCATGGTGCGACCCTGCTCTTGTTGCAGACTAATAATGAGGTCGAGAACCGAATGAGCGTTTTCACTGTCAAGATTACCGGTCGGTTCATCCGCGAGTAGCAGCGATGGCTCATTAGCAAGACTGCGCGCGATGGCGACACGCTGTCGCTCGCCACCGGAAAGTTTGGATGGAAAATGATCGAGGCGATGTTCGAGGCCAACCAGCTTTAGCAATTCGAAGGCGCGCTCGCGTCGCTCAGAAGCCGAGCGATCCGTCTCGAACATTGGGATTTGCACGTTCTCGGCCGCGGTGAAAGTCGGCAGGAGGTGAAACGCCTGGAAAATAAACCCGACCTCGCGAGCACGGTATGCTGCGGGATTGGGATGATCCGGCAGCGATATTCCGCGGTAGAAAAGGGTTCCGGATGTCGGTCGATCCAACGCACCTAGTAATTGCAGCAAGGTCGATTTACCGCATCCGCTCGGTCCAACAATGGCAACGAAATCGCCCTCCTTGATGGAAAAATCGACTCCGCGCAGGGCCTTGACGTGCCCTCCGTCGAACTCGCGGGTCAGAGCTTTGGCCTCGAGGAGGGCGCTGGCAGAAGGCGGCGTCACCTGCTTAAGCTGTCAGGTCTCCCGAGAATCTACCAGCACTCTGAATAGCGAACGAACTTCGTTCAATCGTTGTTGTCGTCGACTTTATCCTTGGCCTTGTCCAAGGCATCCTTCTCCTTTTCGATCTCTTCCTTCGTTGCCTTCTTACGATGCTCTCGTTGCTCTTTTAGAGCATGTTTTTCCTCATGGGTCAGAGCGCGTGTCGTGGTCGTGGAGGTGGTCGTGTCCTGCTGGGCCGCTACGGGTGCGGTTGTCACGGGCGCGGTGGTTACGGGTTCGGTGGTTACTTCGGCCGGCCTTTGCACAACGATGCGTGACGCGACGAGATGTTCGCCGGTACCTGTATACTGGATCGAGAGCGGACTACCCGGTGAAATGCGCTCGATCGCGACCGGCGCACCGGATTCATCAACAATCGTCGTCTGTTTGCTTACCACGTAACGCAACGGGGCCGAACTCGTTTCAGTTCTCACAACCATCGTTTCCGAGCCGGGAACATACTCTGTGAATGCGCCCTTCGTCGTACTCACGGTCGTGGTCGCCTGCGCGCGCACCTCTGTCGACCAGATACAAATTCCAACGGCGAGCAAAGCCACGCCAATTTTGGTGATGTTTATCTTCATATAATGGAGATTCGCAGCCGAGAGCAGACATGGCCCCAAAAAAACATTTTATTTGCCCGCGACTGACTCAAGCGTTCGCGATTGCGGCCCGAAGCGCGGATCGGCAAGGGAGCGCACCAGTTCAATCAAGGCGTAACGATAACTTGTGTACGGGGCTCGTTCGCCAGGTTTTTTTGGCTGCAATTTTTCAACGTGTTGCGGCAAAACGGAATGAGGCAGACCGGCCCGTTGATGATGAACTCCATGAAACGGTTCGTGAAGCAGCGTGAAAGCGACCAGCCGCCCCAGCCAGCTTTTCGCGACGATGCTCCGAGTTGTGCTATTTACCGTGTCGCCCGTCATTCCAACGTGCTCGATGTATTTGCGCCAACTCTGCAAATTAGCCGCCAGGACTGCCGGCGCGAGATACATCCAGATGAAATATTTCCACAGGCCGAATGTTGCGATCACCCAAAGAATAAACGTCCAGGTCACAACTGTCAGCGCCAATTCCGCCCAAATGCGGCGGCGCACACGCTTGTTTCGGACCGGCGAAGGAGAACAAAAGAAGGCTCGCAGGAAAACAAACGGAGTATAAACCAATCCGAGATTCAGCTCGAAAAATGCGGCCAGACATCTCTTCCACCGTGGCACGGTCGTTTGAGAGAGTGGCCAAAATTCGTGATCTCGCTCCGTCGCGAGATACGCATGATGCGTTTGATGAACGACGCGAAAGAGACTGAAGCTCATCAGACTCAACGTTCCGATCACGACTCCATCAAACTCATTGAGGCGGCGACTTTTTCGGAGAAGCCCGTGAGAGGCCTCGTGCAGACCGATGAGCATGCCGTGCATCAAATGGCTGGCAACAAACACGAGCGGCACCGCCAGCCAGATCAATCCGCGGTGCACCGTTACAGCGAGCATCACCTCAGCGAAAGCCAAACCGAAAACAAGAAGCTGAAACGCCCCGCGCAATACCCAGTGCGGCTCATGCATCTGGCTGAAATCTTCGTCGATGGCGGCGTTCATTGAGATCGGTTCATTACTTCAGAGATTCGGTTCTCCGGCGAGCGGCAGATGCCCGCCAGAACTCGCTGAAATATGCCATCGAGATTTTCAATGTCACGTCGGGAAAACAAATTCTCGCGAAAAAGCCAGGCGACTTCCAGACCGTCGCCGGCTTCAGTGATTTCGCATCCGAGCTGGAAACGTGCGGTTCCCGTCGAACGCATGCTCAGACGTGCGGAAAGATTCGGCAGCGAAACCTCCGGCATGGGATGGTTCTGCAAAGCAAAGCGAACCTCGAAAAGCGGATTACATCCCGCTTCCGATTGCTCGCCGAGCGCGCGCACCAACTCGACGAAAGGGATGGCGTTGGCAAACGAGTCAATCGTTTGTTGATGTCCCGCTCGTAAATAATCGGCCGCAATCCGCGAGCGATCGATCTGCCCGCGCAGAGGTACAATACCCGCGTAATATCCCATGGTTTCTCGCGCGGTTTGCCTGGTGCGATTGGCGACCGGCGTTCCCACTACCAAATCATCCAATCCGCTCCATTCGGAGAACGCAATTTGGAAGGCCCCAAACAGCACGCTGAAGAATGTTACGGTAGTCTGACGGGCCAGCTCGCGCGTTTCGGCAGTCAGATTCGCAGGAATTGCGGACAGCCATCGCTTGGGTGGGCCCGGCGCGATCGGCAGATTCCACATCCGAAGTGAACCGGCTAACTTGGCCCTCCAAAACTCGACGCGCTGCTCCACAACCGCCGGTTGCCAGAAAGCGCGCTCAGTTGCGCCCCACGCCGTGTAGGTTTGTGGAACGGGCGGCAAAGCCTCGGACGATCCCATTACGACCTCGATGTAAGCAGCAAAAAGGTCCTGAACTAATACCCCCAGGCTCCAGCCGTCAGCAATGGCGTGATGAATCGCGAAAACCAACACGTGGTCGTTGGCCGCCCGACGCAAGTCGGCCGCGCGGTAGAGCGGCCCTCGCACGAAGTCGAATGGCCCGCGGAAAATCTCTGCTGCTAATTCTTCAATCGCTTCCGGTTGCGCATCTTTTGGCGCAACTGCGCGAAATTCAAAATTGATCCCGCAACTCTTGCGGATCATTTGGAGCGGACGCTCTTTGCCGGGAAGGATCGATAGACGCAAAACCTCCTGACGATCGACCACTCGCTGGATCGCAGCGCGACACTCTCGCTCAGTCAGGAGTCCGTGCACATTAATGAGACAGCAGATGTGATTCGCGTTGCTGTCCGCCGGCACCGGGGAGACTTCCCAAAGTTCTCGTTGTGGGAAAGTCAACGGATAAAGCTGGGCTTCACCGCGATCGAGCCATTGTTTGAGACGAGCGCGTTGATCGGCCGGCATCGCGGTTACACATTCGCCGGCATTTAACGCTTGGCGTCTTCGATCGCTTCGGTCTCTTCGGAGTCGGACTCGCGCCCGAGCAGGCGTTCGATTTCTTCGTCGGAAATCGCATCGAGGTTAACTGCACCAGTGGCTTCGGTTTGCGCCGACACTGGCATGGATTCCGCGGCGGGTGCCGCACCACCGAGGTGACCCGCGATCAACGACGCGATTTGACCGATGGTCCGAGCTCGCATCAGACTCGTTGGAGGTAGAGCAACGCCGACCGCCCCTTCAAGCGACGTCTCGATTTCGACACCCATCAACGAATCCAGTCCAAGATCGGTGAGCGGCTGATCGTCACGGAGGCTGTCAGGCTTGACTCGCAAAACGGAGCCAACGGCTTCCCGGACAGCCTGGCATATAACAGCCTGCTTTTCAGCCGGAGAAGCTGCGTCGATCCGGCTTCGCCAGCTACTCGTTGCACCGACTGTCTCCTCATTTTCAAGCGCGGCGAAAATGCGCTCCGGAAAGGGATTTTCCTGCATGCTTCTAAAGAATTGACGCCATTTTTTCCAATCAACCCGAATCAAAATCGCTTGGGCGCTTCCCGCACAAAGGAACGACTCAAGCAGCGCCATCGCTTCACCGGGCGAAATTGCATTTGTTCCCTGCCGGGCAAGGAAATCGGCGACACGCTCGTTGCGCGCGACAAAGCCTTCGCCGCCGAGTACGCCCCAGTTGATAGTAAGCGCGGGAAGGCCGAGCGCCTGACGATGGTGCGCCAGGCTGTCGAGAAAAGCGTTCGCCGCACTGTAATTTCCCTGAGCGGGATTACCAAAAATGCTTGAGATAGAAGAGAACATCACAAAGCAATCGAGTTTCATTCCTCGGGTTGCTTCGTGGAGGAGCCACGCGCCGTGCGCCTTTGGTCCGAAGACGGTTCGCATGCGCTCGGGCGTGAGCGAGGCGAGCGGGGCATCATCGATTACCATCGCAAGATGAAAGAGACCGCGCAGCGGCTGCACGCCGGACTTGATTTCCGCAAAAAGTCGCCGCACGTCATCGGGCGCGCCGACATCCGCAGACACCACGCGCACTTCCACACCGCGCTTCTGCAGGTCCTCAACAAACTTGCTGGCCTCCGGACTGGAAGCGCCGCTCCGGCTCGTGAGCACAAGATGGCGCGCACCGCGTTCAGCCAGCCACCGAGCCAGCACTTTGCCGTATCCGCCGAAAGCGCCGGTAATGAGATAACATCCGTCCGGCTTGACCTCGAATCCCTGAGCGGGCAATTCACCGCGCCGCGAAACAAAGGGCGTCGGGAATGCGACCACAACCTTGCCGATGTGTTTTCCGCCAGCCATGAGCCGAAACGCGGAATTAATGCGGGAGGCAGGAAAGGCCCGGAAGGGAAGCGGCCGCAACGCACCCTTTTCGACCAAGTCAGAAATCTCCTCCAGCATCTGGCGGGTCAGTTCTTCGTTACCTTGGAAAACCGCATCCATAGCCACGACATGGAACGACGCATTATTGCGCAGAGGCCGAAGCGGGATGCGCGCGTTTTGATAGATGTCGCGCTTGCCAATTTCGATGAAGCGGCCGAATTCGGCGAGACAGGAAAGACCCATCGGGATCGCTTCCCCAGCGAGTGCATTCAGAACCACATCCACTCCTTTGCCAGCGGTTATCTTCAGCACTGACTCGGCAAAATCGCCGCGTCGCGAGTCGATTACGTGTTCTACCCCCAGCGTTTTGAGCAAAGCACGTTTGCTCGGGCTACCGGCGGTGGCGATCACTTCCGCTCCAAGATGCAGCGCGATCTGGATCGCGGCCATTCCGACTCCACCTGCCCCCGCGTGAACAAGAACGCGCTCGCGCTCACGCAGCCGCCCCACGTTTCGCAACGCATACCACGCGGTCATGAAAACGACCGGTAACGTTG
>DASXPA010000221.1:0-11638 GCA_036493915.1 Chthoniobacterales bacterium
GCAGCCGCAGCGTTTCCACTATTGGGATAAAGGCAGCATGGCTACGATCGGTCGCAACAAAGCTGTCGCCGATCTCAATTTCGTTCACTTCAGCGGCTTCCCCGCCTGGCTCGCGTGGTTGTTCATCCACGTGCTTTACCTTGTCGGATTCCGCAATCGGATCGCGGTCCTTTTCCAGTGGGCGTGGGCTTACATCACCTTCAATAAAGGCGCCCGCCTGATCACGCGGAACTTCCAAGCCGAACAGCGTCCGGTTGGCTGAACTTTCCGACATCCACGCGCCTCTTTCTCGACCTTCTCCCGGTGAAAGTTCCGCGCTTCACGGCAGGGAGCCGCGATTAAATGATATGAAAACTACAATGCAACTTCTCACTGCCCTCTGCGGTTTCGGCTTTTTCCTCACTGGCTGCGCGAATGAAGGCGCACCGACCACCACGACGACCACTTCCACCAGCGAAACCAGCCGCGCCATCGGCACTCCCGAGAGTCCGGGGCGAATGACTCCGCCGGGCGATCAAGCTTACCAAACCGGTCAGATG
Organism: Chthoniobacterales bacterium; assembly: GCA_036493915.1. GTDB lineage: Bacteria > Verrucomicrobiota > Verrucomicrobiia > Chthoniobacterales > UBA10450 > Palsa-1392. The sequence continues at coordinate 540 of DASXPA010000221.1, forward strand.
ACTGGGCCCCACTAATCAACCGCCGCCACGCGCGGGTCCGTTAGGGCAAAGGCCAGTGGTAGAGAGCGCAGAGGATTTTTCTCTGCCCTCTTTGTTTGTCTGCGGTTAATTAGCAACTCTGATGCGCGCCCGTCATCAACTGCCGAACTTTCGCATCGCGGTGGTCGGTGCGGGCGCAATCGGTTGTTACTACGGCGGGAAACTCGCGCATTTCGGCCGCGACGTGCACTTCCTCCTTCGCAGCGATTACGACATCGTGCGCAAGCGCGGCCTCCGCCTCCGGAGCAAGGGGGAAAACTTTCGCGTCCCAAAGATAAACGCCTACCGCTCGACCGAAGACATCGGCCCATGCGACCTCGTCCTCGTCGCCGTCAAGACCACCTCCAACGGGGAGCTGCCCGCGCTGATCACGCCATTGTTAGGCGAGAAGACCATGATCCTGACCCTGCAGAACGGCCTCGGGAACGAGGAATTCCTCGCCGGTGACTTCGGCGCCGAACGCATCCTCGGCGGCCTTTGCTTCATCTGCCTGAATCGCGTCGAGCCGGGCGTGATCGAACAATCGGGCGGCAGTCGCCTGACGATCGGGAAATTCAGCGGCTATCCGCAGCCCCGCCTGCACGATCTCGCCTGGGAATTCAAACGCTGCGGAGTGGTCTGCAGCGTCGTCGCCGATCTTGCGCTCGAGCGCTGGCGCAAGCTGGTCTGGAACATTCCCTTCAACGGCCTAACGATTGCGGCCGGCGCCATCGACACCGCCGCGGTGCTTGCAAACGACGCGCTCCGTCTGCACGCGCTCGAGTTAATGGACGAAACGATCGCGATCGCCAACGCCTGCGGCCACGCCTTACCGACGGCGGTCGCACTCGAGTTGATGAAACGCACCAAAACGATGGGCGCCTACAAACCCTCGACCCTGATCGATTACCTCGGTGGTCAACCCTTGGAGATCGAAGCGATCTGGGGCGAGCCGCTCCGCCGCGCCGAGGCCGCCGGCGTAAGAACTCCACGCCTCGAAAAACTCTACCGAGAGCTCGTTGCCCTCGATCGGTCGTCAGGAAAATGAAAAGCAGCTCGGCATCCTTGCCGAAGATTTACGTGCACAATCGACAGCGCAAAGTCGCGATTGACCGGGTCGCGTTGGAAAACTTTGCCCGTTGGGCGCTTCCCTTCTGCGCCACCGAGCGCGGCCCTGGCCTAACGAACCTTGAGGAAGTTAACATCCTCCTCATTTCCGACCGCCGCATCGCGCAACTGCACCAGCGCTTCATGCAAATTGCCGGCCCGACCGACGTCATCACTTTTCAGCACGGCGAAATCTTTATCAGCGTCGAGACCGCGAAGCGCCAGGCGCGCACCCATCACACATCGGTCCTTCATGAACTGCAGCTTTACCTCGTCCACGGCTTGTTGCACCTCCGCGGATTCGACGACCGCGATCCGCAAGCGCGTCGGAAGATGCAGGCCGTCCAGGAGAAAATCATGGCCGCGAGCGAATCTTAGGATGTCGGCTTTATTCGAACGCATCCGGCGTGGATTTGTCTCATCCTGCCTATGAGATCAACGCAGGAAATCACCCAGCAAGTCCAGGAGCTGGGACAATGGATCGCGCCTTTACGCGAGCAGGTCGGCCACGTCGTCATCGGCCAGAAATATCTGGTCGATCGCCTCTTGCTCGGGCTGCTCGCGAATGGGCACATTCTCCTCGAAGGCGTTCCCGGGCTCGCCAAAACGCTCACCGTGAAAACGATGGCAGCCTGCATCCAGACCGGGTTTCAGCGTCTGCAATTTACGCCGGACCTTTTGCCGGCAGATCTCATCGGCACCCTCATTTACAATCCGCGCAGCGGCGAGTTTACGACCAAGCTCGGGCCGATTTTTTCTAACCTCATCCTCGCTGACGAAATTAACCGCGCGCCAGCCAAAGTGCAGAGCGCGCTCCTCGAAGCAATGCAGGAACGACAGGTGACGATCGGCGACAAGACTTACCCGCTCTCCGATCCGTTCCTCGTTCTCGCGACGGAAAACCCGCTCGAACAGGAAGGGACTTATCAACTTCCCGAAGCACAGCTCGATCGCTTCATGCTAAAACTGAACGTTGGTTATCCTGCGAAAGCGGAGGAACGCCGCATCCTCGACCTGATGGCAACTTCCGCTCCCGACCTTCGGGTCGATTCCGTCGTTTCGCCGGACAAAATCATCGCCGCGCGCGATGTCGTGAATCACATCTATATCGATGACCGGGTGAAGGATTACATCGTCGACGTCGTCTGGGCGACGCGCGAGCCAGCCAGCTACCGACTTGAACTCGACGGCCTCATTCGCTACGGCGCCTCCCCGCGCGCGACTATTTACCTCGCTCTCGCCGCCCGCGCCTACGCGTTCCTGAACGGCCGCGGCTATGTCACGCCGCAGGATATCAAGAGCATCGGCGCCGACGTCCTCCGCCATCGCGTCATCGTCAGCTACGAAGCGGAAGCCGAGAGCCTGACGAGTGAAACCATCATCGAACGAATTTTTGCGGGGCTGCCGGTGCCGTGATCAGGACGTCCGATAATCGCGGGATCCGCACGACCGAAAACTGTCATCTTGAGCGAAAGCGAGAGATCTCACCGGCGTCCGAGGTGACTTCCGAGATCCCTCGTTCCACTCTGGATGACGACGCTTTTTCGTTAGACAAACAACCATGAACGACACCCAGCAGACTCCCGCCGAGATCCTGAAAAAGATCCGCGCCCTCGAGATCAAAACCAAAGGTCTCGTCCAGTCGGCCTTTGCGGGCGATTATCACAGCGTCTTCAAAGGTCGCGGGATGAACTTCGAAGACGTGCGCGAATACCAGCCGGGCGACGAAATTCGCGCGATCGATTGGAACGTAACCGCCCGACTCGGCACCGCCTTCGTGAAAAAGTTCACGGAAGAGCGCGAGTTGACCGTCATGCTCGTCGTCGATGTCAGTGCTTCGGGAAATTTCGGCAGCGTCGCGCAATCAAAACGGGAACTGGCTGCGGAAGTTGCCTGCCTTCTCGCCTTCAGCGCGATCCGCAACAACGACAAAGTCGGTCTCATCCTTTTCTCCGATCAGGTCGAACTTTTCATTCCACCGAAGAAGGGCCGCTCGCACACCCTTCGTGTCATCCGCGAGATTCTGTATTTCGAACCGCAAGGCCGCGGCACGCTCCCGAGCCTGGCGCTCGATTATCTTAATCACATCGTCACCCGTCGTTCGGTGGTTTTCTTCATCTCCGATTTTCAGGCGGGAGATTTTTCGCGCGCCCTCACGATCACGAGCCGGCGCCACGATCTCATTGCGATCCGGATCGACGACCTGCGCGAGGAGACGCTCCCGAACATCGGCATCATCACACTCGAAGACGCCGAGACGGGCGAACAAATCGAGATCAATACCGGCGATCGACAGACGCGCTCGCGTTTCACCGCTCTCGCTGAGCAAAAGCGCGCGGACGTAACGCACCTCCTGCGCCGGAATAACATCGATGCGATTTCGCTCCGCACGGGCGACGATTATCTCCCGGCGTTGCGGGCATTTTTTAAACAGCGCGAAGTGCGCATGGGTCGTCGCTAGGCAGGAAGTTTGATGCAGTTATTTCTCGCCCAACAATTCCACGACATCGCGCCGCCGGTTGATTACTTCCTGCTCAAACCGTGGATGATTTTCTGCGCGGTCGCAGCCATCCTCCTGACTGTTGGCCTAACGATTTGGCTGGTGAAATGGTGGCGTCGCCGACCGGCGAAAATTCTTACGCCGAGGGAGCGCGCGCTCGATCAACTGGCGCGGATCGAAAACCAGATCGAAACCCTGCCGCCGTATCAATTCAGCATCCGCGTCTCCGATATTCTGCGAGGCTATGTAACGGAGCAATATCAGTTGCCGGTCACGCGACAAACTTCAGTCGAATTTCTTAACGCACTCGCTGCATCGTCGCCGTTTTCTGCCGATGAACAATCGCTTCTCAGCGACTTCCTCAATCGTTGCGACCTGATCAAGTTCGCCCGCTACGACGCCACGACGCAGGACAGCCGACTTCTGATCGAGGAAGCGAATCGTTTTGTGAAAGGAGGCGCGCTTGAATCTGTCTAAGTTTTGGCCGACCGGCTCCGGCTGGGGATTCTCCTTCGCTCATCCCTGGTTTCTCTTGCTGCTTTTGCTCGTGCCATTGATCGCGTGGTTGCGCGGCCAACGTGGCTCGGCGGCGGCGCTGGTTTTTTCTTCGACCGCATCCCTTCAGGCGCTCGGCAAACGAAGCGCCTCGCGCGCGGGAAAATTCATGCGCAGCCTGCTCTATCTCGCGCTCACGATTTTCATCATCGCACTCGCCCGGCCGCAGCTCGGCCACAGTCTCACCCAGGTCGAAGCGAGCGGCATCGACATCATGGTCGTGCTCGACGTTTCCGGGTCGATGTTGACGAAAGACTTCACCGTCGGCGGCGAGTCGGCGACACGGGTCGACGCCATTCGCGAAGTGACGCGGAAATTTATTGAAAGCCGGCCTAACGATCGCATTGGGATCATCGCTTTTGCTGGGCGTCCTTACGTCGTTAGTCCGTTGACTCTCGATCACGATTGGCTTCTGCAGAATCTCGATCGCGTCCGTATCGGCCTGGTCGAAGACGGAACTGCGATCGGCTCCGCGATGGCTTCGGCGGCAAACCGTCTCACGGATAAGAAATCGAAAAGCCGAGCGATCGTTCTTCTCACCGATGGCGAAAACAACTCGGGAAAAATCCCGCCCGACACCGCCGCGGAAGCGATCAAAGCGCTCCACATCCAGCTCTACGCGATCGGCGCCGGCATCAACGGCATCGCGCCGGTGCCCATTTTCGATCCGAATAACGGCCGCCCCGTGACCGACGTTTCGGGCAACATTCTTTATCAGAATCAGCGCGTGCAGTTCAACGAAGCCGGCCTCAAGCAGGTCGCGAAGATCGCCGGCGGCAAGTTTTTCCGCGCGACCGACACCGACTCGCTCGAGAACATCTACAGCGACATCGACAAGATGGAGAAGTCGACTGTCTCGGTGAAAAAATACCAGGAGTATCGCGATCTTTTTCCGGCGTGCCTGATGGCCGGCGCTGGCGTGCTTCTCGCCGAGTTGCTCTTGTCGCAAACCCTTTGGAAGAAACTGCCGTGAACGGTTTGCCTAACGTTCGTGCTGTTGTTGTAGCCGGGGGCGTTGACCCCGGCCGGTTGCAGACAGGGCCAGGCGCAAGACCAGCCGACGTCACCGCCGCCGGCTACAACGGATCGCGATGAGCTTCGGGTATCCTCACTGGCTTTGGGCGCTGCTCGCGTTGCCGTTGCTCGCTTTCTTTTTCGCGCGCGCCGAGCAACAAGGTGCGGAACGGCTACAGCAGTTCGTCGCCGCGCGGTTGCTTCCGCGACTCGCCGGCACCGTCAATCGCACCCGGCGCGTCTTTCGTTTCATTCTTCTCCTCCTCGTGTTCGCTCTCGTCATCGTTAGTCTGGCGCGGCCGCGCGTCGGTTACGCGTTTGATGAAGTGCGTCGCAAAGGGCTCGATCTCATTCTCGCGGTCGACGTCTCGCGGAGCATGCTCTCGAACGACGTCGCACCGGATCGCCTCGAACGCGTCAAGCTGGCGACGCAGGATTTGGTCAATGATCTGCAAGGCGATCGCGTTGGTCTGATCGCCTTTGCCGGGAGCGCATTTTTGCAAGCTCCGCTAACGATCGATTACGACGCCGCGGTCGATTCGATCAACGATCTCGACACCAACACCATCCCGGAAGGCGGGACAAATATTTCCGCGGCGATCAAGCTGGCGACGCGGACTTACGGTAAAGCCGCGACCGGCAATCGCGCGCTCATCATTTTCACCGACGGCGAAGAGCTGAGCGGCGATGCAGTTGCGGCAGCGAAGGCGGCGGCAGACGCGGGCGTGCGCATTTTCACCGTCGGCGTGGGCACGCCGGGCGGCTCGCTCATTCCGATCCAAGGCGACAACGGCGGCACCGCTTTCGTCAAAGACGAGAAGGGCGAAGTCGTGAAATCGAAACTCGACGAGGCGCGTCTGCGCGAGATCGCGGAGGCGACGAAGGGATTCTATCTCCATCTTGAAAACGGGCCGCAAACGATGAAGCAGCTCTGGAGCGAAGGGCTGAGCAAGATGAAGGTGGCCGACATCAATGCGCGGCTCACGCGTCGCCCGATTGAGCGATACGAATGGCCACTCGCCGCCGCGATCCTCCTCTTCGCGGTCGCGTTATTAGTCAACGATCGCCAGCGGAAGCGCGCGCAAGCTCCAAGAACGGGCTCCGTTCCGTCCGAGGTTCAGAAAATCGGGCACCAGAGGGGACGTCGCTCCGGAGCGGCCGCTGCGGTTATGATCCTGCTCTTTATGTTCGTTAGGCAGAGTTACGCGGCGTCTTCGGGTCTCGACTTATACGAGCAGAAAAAATTCCCTGAGGCCTACCAACATTTCCAGCAAACGCTGCAGGAAAATCCGGGCACGCGGCAGATCGACAAAATCGAGTTCGATGCCGGGGCGGCGGCTTACAAAATGAAGGACTACAACAAGGCGATGCAGTCTTTCAGCCAGGCGTTGCTCTCGCAGGACAAGCGCCTGGAAAGCGCGAGCCATTACAATCTTGGGAACACTCTTTACGAGCGCGGAGAGGCGGAGAAAGACGACGCGAAAAAGCTGACCGATTGGGAGAACGCGCTCCAGCATTATCAGGAAACGCTGAAGGCCGAGCCGAAGAACAAAGTGGCGAAGGACAACTACGATTACGTCAAAAAGAAGATCGATGAGTTGAAGAAGAAGCACGAGAAAAAGCCGACGCCGCCCCCGACTCCGACGCCCACTCCTTCGCCCTCCAGTCCGCCGCAGCAACAGAGTCAGAACAACCAAAATCAGCAGAACCAACCGCAGCAGCAGCAAAAGAACAACCAGCAGAAGAACAATCAGCAGCAAGAGCAGCAGTCGCAAAACAAGCAGGGCGGTGGGAAAGGACAGCAGCAACAGCAGAACCAATCGCCGACTCCAACGCCAACGCCCACGCCGACCCCTAGTCCGTCCGCCAGCGCCAGCCCTTCCCCGGGCAAGAACGGCCAGACTCCGACCCCGACGCCGACTCCATCACCCTCTCCTTCCGCGGGCCAGCAGGGCCAAAATTCACCCACGCCGACACCCGGAAACCAAAGTTCACCGACACCTTCGAACGAAGGCACGCCCTCGCCCACGCCTGCCTCGCCTAACGGCAACGGTAAAAATGGCCAGCAACCCACGCCCAATCCCGCCGGCACTCCGCATAAACCGTTAACCGGCGACGTGAAAGGCGCGGGCGAAGAAAAGCCAAAAGGAAGTCCGACGCCCGCAGAGGCGGCAGCCGAACCGGAGAAGGAAGGCGAAATGAGTCCGAAGCAGGCGCGTCGCCTTTTGGAATCGATGAAGAACGAAGAGGAGAAAGTGCAGCTCGATGAACACAAGGCGGTGCGTCCTGTCTATAAGGACTGGTGATGGGATGTTTCGGATTTGATGTGCGAAGTTAGATTTGGAAATGGCGTTTCACTCATCACGTATCGTTAGGCTTTTGCTCGTTCTGCTCCTCGCCGGGAGTGCGTTGCGCGTTGTGCGCGCCGATGCGCCGACCGTGACTGCCGTCCTGACAAGTTCGGAAACGGAAGTCGACCGGCCGGTGCAGTTGCAAATCAAGGTCACGGGCGATCAGAGCGCGACTCCGCCTAACGACATCGCGGTCGACGGTCTCGACATCCGTTACGCCGGCCAATCACAGCTCGTGGAGGGCCGCAATTTTCATTTTTCCTACAGCTTCGTTTACAACTACACGGTGATGCCGCTCAAAGCCGGCACCTTCACGATCCCGCCCCAAACCGTCCATACCGACAGCGGCATCATGCGCACGCCGGCGCTGACCTTGAACGTCACGCCCGATGAAAACGGCGCGACCAGCTCGAGCCGGCCAGGCAACAACCGCGGCGGAGTCGACACGCGTAAAGTGGTTTTCGCGGAACTCATTTTGCCGAAGACTTCGGCCTATGTCGGCGAGGAAGTGCCGGTCGAGATCCGCCTCGGTTTCAACACGCGTGTTCCCGCGCAACTCGCAGAAGGGCCAACGCTCACCGGGCAGGGATTTACCACGCAGCGCATGCCGCAGCCCAAGCAAAGCATCGAGACAATCAACGGTCGCTCCTACCAGGTCGTCACCTTCAAGACCGCGATCGCAGCGACCCACAGCGGCAAGTTCACCATCGGCCCGGTGGAAGCGAAGGCGGTTGTGCAGGTGCCGCGGCGGGCGGGCAGCAGCGGTGGGCGGTCGCCCTTCGATGTCTTCGGGATGAATGATCCGTTCAATGACCCGTTTTTTAACGATCCCTTCTCCGGCATGATGGAGCAACGCGAAGTCACGATCAAGAGCCGGGATGCGACCCTTGAAGTCAAGCCTTTGCCAGCCAACGCTCCGGCCAGCTTCGCCGGCGCCGTCGGTCATTTCGACCTGACGACAGACGTAAAACCGAAGGCAGTCCAGATCGGCGATCCGCTCACCGTGACGGCGACGATTTCCGGTCGCGGAAATTTCGACCGCGTGACCGCGCCGGCGCTCGAAGATGAGCGCGGCTGGCATACCTACCCGCCGAGCGCGAATTTTAAGGCAGACGACGACGTCGGCCTCAGTGGGACCAAATCTTTCGAAATGGTGCTCACGCCTAACGAACAAAAAAAGGCGGTGCCGCCGCTGGTTTTCTCGTATTTCGATCCGTTGAAAGAAAATTACGTGACGCTGAAAGGCGATCGCATGCCGGTTGTGGTCGAAGGGGGGACCGCACCCACCGCCGCACCGATCGCGGGCTCGCCGGCGGCGACACCAGCCGTCGCTGCGGGCGCGACCCCGACGGCGCCGGCGGACGACATTCTTTATCAACTGACCGATCATCCGCATTGGGTTCAGACTTTCGAACCGGTTTTTGAGCAACCGCTTTTCTGGGGCGTGCAGGCGGTGCCCTTACTCGGTCTCGTCGGATTCTTCGGTTGGAAAACCCGGCAACGGCGACTCGCCAATCGGGAAGGACTGCGGCGTGCCGCCTGGGAGCACGAAACCGCGGAACTGCAGAAGCGACTGCGCCGCAGAGAGGATCCGCCCGACCAATACTTCGCCGAGGCGCTTCGCGTTGTACAGCTCAAAGCCGCACTCGCCCGCCGCGTGGAACCGAACGTGGTTGATGCCGAGACCGCGGTCTCGGCCTTTCAGCTCTCTGACGAGCAACGCGAGCGGGTCCGCGAACTATTCCGCCGCAGCGACGAGCTCCGCTACAGCGGACGACAAAATGGCCAGGGCTCGGTGAGCGATGCGACCCGCCGCGAGGTGTTGGATTTAGTAGAGAACCTGTCGTGAAAATTCACACACCCCTCTTCATCGTCGTTTTTTTGGGAGCGTTTTGCCTAACGAATCTGTCGCACGCTCAGGCGCAGGCGGACGCAATCTTCGCGAAGGCTAACGCGGACTACGCGGCGAAGCATTTTCCCGAAGCGGTCAAAGGTTATGAGTCGCTCGTGAAAGACGGCCACTGGAGCGCGAGCGTTTTTTATGATCTCGGGAATGCTTATTTTCGCACCGAGGATTTTGGCCGCGCGATCCTCAATTACGAACGCGCGCTCGCTCTGCAGCCATCGCAGCCGGAAGCGGAGGCCAATCTTCGCTTCGTCCGCGATCAGGCACGCGCGCTCGAGCTGGCGCCGAATTGGGCGGAAGAACACCTCGGGTTTCTGACCACGAACCAGTACGCCTGGCTTGCGGCGACCACCTTCTGGGGCGCGATCTTCATCTTTGCCGGACTCTGCTTCGCGCGCCGCCGCGCGGTGGTTTGGATTTTCGCGATGCTTTTGCTCTGCGCGATCGGCGCGGGGTCGACTTACGCGATCGTTGCCTTTGAAGGAGGGAGCGGCGGTCGCGATCTCGCGATTGTGACAAAGGAGAAAATCCAGGCGCGGCTCGCGACGGCCGAGAACGCCGGAACGGTGCTGATTTTGCCCCCGGGGAGCGAAGTAAAGATTCTCGGCACGCGCGGCGCCTGGAGCTACACGGCGTTGCCTAACGACTTGCGCGGCTGGATCCCAGCCTCGAGCGCGGAACGGGTGCGGCTCTAATCAGTGCCCCGCGCGCTCCCTCTAAATGCTTTGTCATCCTGAGCGCAGCGAAGGATCTCACGGATCAGTTTGTGGGTCCTCCGCAAGTGGCGTACTCAAGAACGCTCGTGAGGTCCTTCGCTGCGCTCAGGATGACAAGTAGCAGCACGCCGCGACGGACTCGACGCCCGGCTTCGTCCTCGCCTAACGAGTCGCCTTTGCGACTCGGGTTTGCCGTCAAAGTCCTGGGCGCAGAGGATCTCAAAAGCAACGACGCGCGCCGCTGGCAACAGTCCCCTCACCTCCGTGTTTCGCTGGAGTGTCTGCAGCGCATCTTCGATTACCTCGCGCGGCAAAACATTCGGATGTATCGGATGTCCTCCGACATCGCGCCCTATGTAACGCATCCGAAGATGCCGCAGTTTCATCGGCAGATTCGCGAGTGCGCGCGCGAGCTGCGAGCGCTCGGCCGACGGGCGCGCGAGGTCGATTTGCGGCTCTCGTTCCATCCGTCGCAATTCATTGTCTTGAACAGTCCCGATCCCGTGCTTGTGCAGAAAAGCATCGCCGATCTCGCCGCGCAGACGGAGATGCTCGATCGGATGGAGCTCGGTCCCGAAGCGGTCGTGGTCGTGCATGCGGGCGGCACTTATGGCGACGTGAAGGCAGGTCGCGAGCGTTGGATCGCTACTCACCGCAAACTCCCAGCGGCAATCCGGCGCCGTCTGGTTTTAGAGAATGATGATGCGCGTTACAGCGCCGGCGATGTTTTGAAAATTCATCGCGCCACCGGCGTGCCGTTGATTTTCGATCATCAACATTTCTGGTGTCACAATCCGGAGCAGCTCGAGTTGCTCCCGACAGTGAAGAAGTTTCTCCACACCTGGCCCCACGACGTCCGGCCGAAGCTGCACTTCTCTTCGCCGCGGACGGAGATGCGCGCCTTGCAGCGGAAGGACCGCAAGGCGGGAAAA
>DASXPA010000222.1:0-21859 GCA_036493915.1 Chthoniobacterales bacterium
TGCGGCCGGCGCGACGTGGAAGTTTTTTGCGCGTGCCAGAACGAGATCAGCCCGCGCTTCACGATTGGCGAGACGCGCGGCGGCGCGTTTCAACCGACTTTCGAAAGCTTGTTCTTCGACACCGCCGGCCTGGCGCTGTGAAGCTGCGCGACGCCACCGAAGCCGATCTACCGGCGATCGTCGAGATCTATAACGCCACCATTCCGACGCGGATGGTGACCGCTCAGCTCGAGCCGGTGACCGTGAAGGAACGTCTTCTCTGGTTTCGCGAACACTCGCCGGAAAGCCATCCGATCTGGGTCGCCGAATCGGATGGCGCGATTGCCGGTTGGCTGAGCATTTTCCCCTTCCTCACCCGCTGCGCTTATCGCGGGACGGCCGAGCTGAGTGTTTACGTGCACGACGATTTTCGGCGGCGCGGGGTCGGTGCAGCGTTGCTCGAGGCCGCGATCGTGCGCGCCCCGGAATACGGCCTGACGGCATTCGTCGGTCTAATCCTTGCGCATAACGAACCGAGCCTGCAGCTCTTCGCGAAGGCAGGTTTCAAAAAATGGGGACACCTCCCGGGTATCGCGCGTCTCGACGGAGTCCCGCGCGATCTCGTGATCGTGGGGCGCGCTGCCTAACGAATAAAAGCGGAAAGTAATGGAAAGTGAAGCGGGTTAAGATCGAAGAGGTGCGCAAAGTGGTGGCGATCGATCGTAATATCTGTGGCGAGCCGGGAAGCTAGGCGGCTTCATAACTGGCGCCAAGACTCTCGAAAAGATGCTCGAAAATCGCCGCGCACTTCTGCTGATAGAGTTCCGGCGAATAGGCGCGCGGCAATCCTTCATCCAGCTCGTCTTCAATCGCGAGTCTGACCTGCGCTCGTCCCTGCGCCGTTTGTCGCCAATTAAAACCGAGAATTTGCCTGATCCGCTGGAGAAGCTGGCGCGCGACCTTCTTTACTTCCTCTCGCTCTTCATCGCTCAACTCAGGCCCAGGACGAGTGAGCAGGTCGAACACCGTCAGCTCGGGTTCGCTGAGTTGCTCGCGGACATGACGTTGTTCTTCTTCAGTTAAACCGCGGCTAAAGATGAGCAGTTCGTCGAACAGTTCTTGAGTCGTCCGGCTGCCCGAGTTGTAGGACTCGATCAGCTCTTCGAATTTCGTCAGGTAATCGGCGCGCGTCTTGTTCAGCCGGATCAGCTTGTCCAGTTGCGCGCGTATCGCCGCCTTCAACTGTTCGAGATCGATGTTCTTCTTCTTCGACTGCTTGAATCGCTTCGCCAGCTTGTCGAAATCGATCTTCGCAAGATCGATGACTCCTTTTCCCGAGTCATCGGGGCGAATGATGAAGCCGTCAGCTGCAATTGAATCGTCTAACAGTTCATTCACCTTCGACATCACGGCCGAAATGTTGGCAGGAGGACTGCCAGTTCGTAGACGAATCTCATCAGCTATTGTCGCTAGGCAGTACGCCTTTGGGGCGAACTCCAGCACCGCGGGATCGGGTTTGATCGCTTGGAAAAACGTGTGCACCAATCGTTCGTGTCCGAGGAATTGTTTGCGCAACGGATCGGGCGAGATAAGCGCGTCAACTGCATCACCGATCAACCCTACCTTTTCCATGCCAGTCGCTGTTTCGATCGCGGCGATTTTCACGCCGTGCTCGATACAAAAGGCGACCGCTCCATCGACTGTTTTCTTCAGCTCCCTGACCAGCTCAGTCTTATCGCGCACTGGTGTTACGCCGCCTTTTCCAGCGCCGTAGATCGCAAGCGCCCTTTCGAGCGACGCGAAGACGTTGGCGTAATCCACGATCAAGCCGCTGTGCTTGCCGGGATAGACGCGATTCGCCCTCGCGATTGTCTGCATGAGGGTGTGATTCCGCATTGGCTTATCGAGATAGATGGTCGAACAGCTCGGCGCGTCGAACCCGGTCAGCCACATCGCGCAGACGAAAACGAGGCGCAGGGGGTCGTCGGGATCTTTGAACTTCTCGTCGAGCGCTTCGGCATTCATCCGCTGCCGGTGCGGGAGGATGTCGAGCCCGAGTTTCGCCATTTGCTCGATTTCGTTTTGCGCAGGCGAGACGACCACAGCCATATCGGTGCTCTTCAGAGCGAGCCGATCGTTCAAGAATTGGACTCGTTCGGGATCGAATTCTTTGAAACTCGTGAGTTTCATCAGCTCCTTTTCCATCTTCGCAGTCTCGGCATCCCAATGCTTGCGCACCTTGTCATACATCTTGAGCGCGGTGGCCTTGTCGATCGACACCACCATCGCCTTCCCCTGGAAGCCGCGGCCGAGGAAATGGCTCACGATATCCTTAGCTACTTTCTCCAGCCGATCGTCGCGCGTGATGATGTGATACTGCCGGCCGAGCTGCGTCTCGAGCCGCTTTTCCGCCTCTTCGCTTAGTTCGGCTTCCTCGATCAACTCGTAAATTTCTTCGTTAAGATTCGGGTTGGTGAGATGCAGTTCCGGCGTGCGGTTCTCGTAGAAGAGCGGGACGGTCGCGCCGTCCTCGACCGACTGCTGGAAATCGTAGATCGAGACGTAATCTCCGAAGACTTCGCGCGTCCGCTCCTCGCCCGCGATCAACGGCGTCCCGGTGAACGCCATGAACATCGCGTTTGGCAGCGACGCCCGCATGTTCACCGCCAGGGTGTCGTATTGGCTGCGATGCGCTTCGTCGGTCAGGACGATGATGTCGGGCCGCTCGCTCAGCACTTCCGGCACGGAGAACTTCTGGATGAGGGTGAAGACATAGCGATGATTCCCGTGCAACAGCTCGCGCAACCCCGCGCCGCTTTGGGCGTGGCACTCATCGCCTTCGTGCTGCGTCACCGCTCCCGTCGCTTTGAAAGTCTTGGCAATTTGATCGTCCAGCTCCCGGCGATCGGTCACCACGACAAAGGTCCAGTTCCCCGGAATCTTGCGCAGCACCTTCTGCGAGAAGAAGACCATCGAGAAGCTCTTGCCCGAGCCTTGTGTCTGCCAGAACACTCCTGCGCGCCCGTGCCCTTCCTTCCGCGCCTCCAGCATGGAAGTGATGGAGTTGTTCACCCCGAGCACCTGATGATTCTGCGCGAGAATCTTGACCAGCCCGCTCTTATGCTCGGAGAAGAGGGTGAAATTCTCCACCAGATCGAGCAACCTCGCCGGCTCGCAGGTTCCGCGAATCATCACTTCGAGCGAAACGCGCCGCGGCTCATCTTCACTTTCGACGCGCTTCCACTCCGCCATCCGCTCCCAATCCGCCGTGATCGTGCCGACGCGGCTCTGCGTGCCGTTGGAAACAATGATTAGCGCGTTATACCAAAACAAAGCCGGCACGCCGTTCTGCGGATGCTTGTAACTCGTGATGTTTTCATCGAACGCCGCCCGTGCCGAGACGCCGGGCTTTTTGAATTCGATCAGCACCAGCGGCAAGCCGTTGACGAAGCCAACCAGATCAGGCCGACAGGTGTAAAGCGGTCCGGTGATCGTCATCTGGCTAACGAGCAGAAAGTCATTTGCTCTGGGATTACTCCAGTCGATCACGCGAACGCGTTCAATCTTCTGCCCGCCGTGCTGAGGCTCCGCGACGCTCACCTGCACTCCCTCCTTCAGAAGCTCGTAGACCTGCTGGTTCGCCGCGACCGCCGTCATCGCGGAGCGGTCGCGAGTCAGTTCTTCGAGGGCGCCTGAAATGGCCTCCGTTGATCGCGTGGGATTGAGCGACTCCAGCGCACGTCGGAGTCGAGTTTTCAAAAAGACCTCAGCGCTCGTTTCACGAAGCGTATCGCGAGGCCCGAATTCCTCCTGAAGCCCAGAAGCGGTCTCCCATCCCAGCGCTGCGCCGAGCTCGATTGCCGGCCGCTCGATCAGCAAATCTTCCGTGTATGTCGAGCTCACATCTGGCTCAGAAAGTCAGATGCCCTGAAACTCAGGTGCCGACATCGGTTCCACGCTCTCGGGTAGGCGGCCCTCCAACGCAACCAGCACCCTTTGATTGTACGGGCCGGGAGGCGGGTTCAGTTTAAAGACACGCGCATGGATATCGCCGGGGCACTCACCGAGCGCACTGAGCATGTCCTTGATCAAATAGCGCGGAGCCCAGCCGATCATATGATAATCATTGGCCGTCTGCAGCTGAACGGCAGCGCCAGTGACAGGATTGTTTACCTCCACCGCGACTTGAAGAGGATCGCCCTCCTTTAAACTCGCCAGCCTGCTCTGCGACTCCATGTTTACGTGACGCCACCCGTGCAGAAAGAAGCGCACGTTGAAAGTGCCGTCGCGGCGTTTCTGAATCTTGGGAAAAACTTCCAGATTGTCGGTCTGCCGGCCACCGCCGCTGATCGCAAGGATCTCGAATGGGTTCGCTTCCTCGACCGTGAGGCCAAGTCGCCTAACGAAATCGACATAATCGCCGCGCTTTGGATTGGGAACCCGGTTCTGAAACAATGGGAACAATTCAGTTGATTCGTAGGAACGTTCAAATTTTGGGAAAGCATCGAGTGGCTGAAAACCCGCCACGTCGCGCGCGTCCAATGCGCCGCGTGTGTAGTGGAATGTGTAAAGCGGCTTCTCGCTCTCGATGTCGAGCCGTCCAATGGGATACCATCCGCGCGTCGCGGTTCGTTGCGAGGTCTCGCGCGGTGCGTCCTGCCATGCGAGAAAAAGTGTTTTCATTTCAGGTTTTGCAGATGCTGAAGCGTATGACTGAGTAAGGACAGACAAAAACGCCGCGATTGCTCCGGCATACAGGCCTCCGGCACCCGCTCAATAATCTCTGAGAATCGCGCAATATTCAATCCGCGCAGCCGTTCCAGCCACGGCGCGACGCGCCGAGGACGCAAGCGCAAAGCAAATTCGGCCAGGCGGAGGGGGTTTGCGCCATGCGCTTGATCTTCGCGCAGGAAGATCGCGCCCGGAGCGCGGTTCGCATACCACTCGGCCCGCCACATCTCGTTTGCCCATTGATCCAGTTTCTCCGGACGCAATTCCCGGCCGAGTGAGGAAGCATGATCGAACGAAGGCGCCACGGAATAGC
The DNA here is from genome assembly GCA_036493915.1 of Chthoniobacterales bacterium. Lineage (GTDB taxonomy): Bacteria > Verrucomicrobiota > Verrucomicrobiia > Chthoniobacterales > UBA10450 > Palsa-1392. The sequence goes on from DASXPA010000222.1 coordinate 5,024, forward strand.
CCGCGCCGGAGGGGCGATTGTTTCGCAGCAGCGCCCAATTTTCGTGGTGTCGATCGGTATTCAAGATCAGCGCGTCAAAGATGACGTATCCGGTCAAAGTCGAGATCGCAGCAGAGCGCTGTGTCTCATCAGGAATCGCACGCGAGACCGCGGCCAGAATGTTCACCAAGGTATGGTTCGTTTGCCGGAAGCGTTTCTCGCGGTCATAGCCGAGCACGAAGCCCGGCAACAAATCGTTGCCGTGAATCAATTCGATTGCGGGCTGAGAGAGTTCTGGAAAGCGCCGGCTCAGGCTCCCAGGACGTCCGTCGAATTCGGCCAGTTCCACCGAGGCATGCGGAATGCCGATCAGCTCTGCGATCTCCGCTGCGATCTTCTCCGCCCAATGTTCGCCGGTAGAGACGCCTTCATTGACTCGCGCGTATTTGAAGAGCCATTGCTCGTTCGTGTCTGGCAGAAGGAACCAGGCTTTGTCCTTGGTCCCCATTGTCTCATCCGACCGGACCCAGTCCGGTTTGAGCTGGACGGTTGGATATCGCTCTGGCTGCGGCACAACGACGCTTTATGGTGCTAGCTCAACCGGCCACGCTCGAATTGGCCAGCCCGGTAAGCCATAGTCGGATCGTGGACCGCTGTAGCCAATCGTTGCGAATACTAAAGAATAGAAGAGCGAGAGCACTTCGCCCTTTAATTTCAAAATCGCTTCGAAGTCGCGACCGCCGCCACCCGCTCCGTGCGCGGCAGCTTGTCGAAGACGATTCCAAGAATCGAATAGGCCAATCGGAAGATTGTGCTTTTCGATAAACGTTCGAATAATATCGGAGTTTCGCGGCCGGCGCATCGCCCGAATCGACCCGCGAATCCGCCCGCCATTTTCGTCGCTTAGCTTCATATTATCGATCTCCGCTTCAATGCGGTCTAAGTCTTTAATAAAGTCAGGGCTTACGGACGCGAGATCTGCAAAGGATTCTGCAGCGAGTCCCTCGACGGCAACAGAGAGGGCCAATATTTGCGTCTCTAATGACGCCGCGGTCGATTCAATCACGCTCGCTACGTGTCGGGAAATAGGATGCCACCCTAAGGTTGGATTAGGCTGAACATAGCAAAAATAATTCATGAACATTCGCCAAACGTCAGTTCTTTCACCGCGCTTTAGGTTAAGTGGCGGTAGTAGTTCCCCCTCACCACGGGACCGCGAGACAAGAATCGTCTCATCTTGGTCGGCAGCGATTGTTTCAACGACCATTAAGGGCAGCTGTTGGCCAAGCACAAATTGAAGAGTTTCGGTGATTCGAGATGGTGTAGCTGCGTCTAGCTGCGCCAAGGGTAACTGAAGTGAGACAGAGGTGTGTTCCTTTTCCTGAAGGATTTGAAACTTATGGTCCCCCTCATCGATGAACGCGGCATTTAGGGAATGGGAGGAATGCCGCTTCTGTCCTCCCACCGTGGTCACCGTCTCGGTCATCTTGTTGCGGGGAAAATCCAATTTTCCCGGGAAGCGACACATAACAACCGCAGAATTATCGTTGTTAGGGCACGCACGCTTCTGCTTAAGGTCGTAAAGATGACCCAAAGCAAGACCGCCGCTAGCTCCTCCTCGGTGGCCGGGGAGCACATGATCAGTGGTCCAGATTTCCCCCGAGAATTCTTGCGCCTCAAGTGAGAAATAGTGCTCTTCCGGAAGGATTTGCCCCGGTGTTTTCAGCTTTGTTGTATGCTTGTAGAGAGCCCAAAGGGCTGTTTCATCGGCAAATATCTTGTACTGAAGAACGCCTTCTTCGTCTTGCCAGATCTCGCCTGGCCCTTTGATCGCTAAATCTTTGTCAAAGCTAGTAAGAACCAATTGTCCACATTCAATCTTGAATCTCCCCTCTGCGAAATCTTCCTGTGCCCTGTTCATTCAACCAAACGTTGGCCAGACAGCAACCGGGGCAGGAGCAGGTCGCGCGTCCGGCGGAGGTTTTCGATCTTCAAGTGAAGCCGATGAATGAGTCGAAAGCTTGGCGAGACGATGGCGGAGAGTCGATCGAGAAGATCACGTGGTGGCTGTGCGATGAAGAATCCATCGAAACATTTTTCCTGCACGCGCTGGCGACCGCTCGCGCCTGACATGCTCTTAATTGCATTGCCTCGGAACTCTTCGCTGCGCGCGAGCAGATAAACGAACTCAGGAGTCAGGGTCCGTGAACGCATGACGATGAACTCAGTTGAGCCGAAGGCTACGGAGTCAATAGAAGGCAGGAATTGGACGAAGCCAGTCTTTCCGTTTTCTAAACAAGGCGTGATGCGAGCGAAAAGCGTGTCGCCATTTTGAAATTTCGAGCCGCTGTTTCCTGTGCGCGCTTCGATGTCACTTATGATCATCGAACCATTAGCGAGACTACCCATCGGGACGAAAGCCTTCTCCCCGTCGCGGGGAACAGTGACTCGCGGCGTGATCGTGATGCATTCCGGCACAGGTTTCACTTCCCAGCCTTTTGGGATCGGGCCGAGGGGAGAATCGACGCGAGGGACTTTTTCCTGGCCGGGGAAGCGGAAGTGGACGAACCACTCGCGGTAGAGGGCGCGGGCCATCTCTTCCAGGATGCGGATGCGCCGCTGACAGTTCTCCATCAGCTCGTCGTAGGCCGAAAGGATGCCCGCGATCCGGCGCTGTGCTTCCAGCGAAGGGAGCTGTGGCAATTCCATCGTGCGAACGTCCTTCATGTTTAAGTGAGCGACTGTTGCTCCGTTTGTCTTCGCTTGGATTAACTCTTGTCCCTTCGGCCCGTTGAGAAAGTAACTGAGAAACGCAGGTTCAACTTTGGATCGGTCGGGACGAATGAGCAGTGTGCGCTGCCCGAGACATGGCGAAAGGCCTTGCGGAATCATTGCCACATTTCCAACAGGCGCTTCCCGCGCCATGATGAGATCGCCGGGCTTCGGAACCGCACGCCTTGTCCACAGGCGATAAGTTTCCTCAGATACGCGGTTGACGTTTTCTAGAACGAAGCGGCCACGCCCGATGTTTGGCGTGCGAATCGACGGATGGCCAGTCTCCTGCGTTGGCGCCGTCTTATGCTCGCAGTCGACGATGAGTTCGCAGACCTCGCTAAGCTCCACGATCACACCTCCAAAATTTCCGCCACATTGACCGCGATTGTTTTCTCCAGTTCGCTGGCCTGCGCATTCAAAGTTTCGAGTTCCTCGTTAAGCGTTTCGAGCTGAGTCTTGAAATCCTCGTCACTTACTTCTTCTCCCGGAGCTACACCAACATAGCGTCCGGGATTGAGCGACCAGCCTTGAGCTTCGATTTCTTCGATCGTGGCGGCTTTGCATAGGCCGGGTATGTCACTGTAGCTCAGTTTTCCTTCTCCATAAGCGGAAGGTTCTTCCGCGACCTTCAGTTGTTTTGACTTACCAGACGCCTTCTGCATCTCGTGACTTAGATCAATGACCTTGTTCCCGAAGATCTCTTCAAGTTTCTCTCTCGCTTCGTCGCCGCCCAACGTGAAGTCGACTTCTTCTCCGCGATAAAGCCTAACGACGTTGGCGAGAAAGCCGATCTGCGCTTCCGTCCAGTCGCGATGCGCGCGGTCGATCTGCCGAAAGATATGGCGGGCGTCGAGGAAGAGGACGGTGTCGGCGCGGTTGTAGCCGGGGGCGGTGACCCCGGTTTTCCAAGGGCGATCGGAGGTTGCACGGCCGGGGTCAACGCCCCCGGCTACAACGGATGCAGCTTTACCCTTATCGAAGAACCAGAGGGTGCAGGGAAGCGTGACGGTGTAGAACATGTTTGGCCCGACCGCGACCATCACATCCACGGCGCGGCTCTCGACGAGCTGGCGGCGGATATCCTGCTCGGAGGCGCGGGCGTCGGAGGCGGAGTTGGCCATGACGAAGCCGGCGCGGCCGTCTTTGCCTAACGAGGAAAAGAAGAGCTGGATCCAGAGGTAGTTCGCGTTGTCGGTGCGGGGCAGGCCGAAGGGAAAGCGGCGGCCGGGGCCGACGTCGCCTTCCAGCCGCTCCTTGTCGACGGCGTTGACGTTGAAGGGCGGATTCGCGAGGACGAAGTCGAAGCGGCCGGTGCTCTCGTGCGGGTCGTCGTAGTAGCTGATGGCTTCGCGCACGTCGCCTTCGAGGCCGTGCATGGCGAGGTTCATGCGCGAGAGGGCGACGGTCGCGCCGACTTTTTCGTTGCCGTGAATGGAGAGCTCGCGCGCCGGGTTTTTCCGATGCTCGGCGACGAAGCGCGCGCTCTGCACGAACATGCCGCCGGAGCCGGTGGCAGGATCGTAAACGCTGCCGTGGTAGGGCTCGAGCACTTCGACGATGAAGCGGACGATGCTGGCGGGCGTGTAGAATTCGCCGCCTTTCGAGCCTTCGGTGCGGGCGAATTCGCCGAGAAAGTATTCGTAGATGCGGCCGAAGGCGTCGTAGTCGAGTCCGGCGGGAATCTCCGAGACGCGCTTGAGCAACTGCTTGAGGAGCGGGCTGGCGAAGATCTCGTAGGTCTTCGGGAGGACGCCGGCGAGCTGCGGGTTGTCGCGCTCGATCGCGCGCATGGCGTCGTTCAGCTTCGAGCCGATGTTCGCGCCTTCCGGCAGGCTGAGGAGGAAATCGAAGCGCGCGTCCGGCGCGAGGAAGATGATGCCTTCGGCGGTGTAGGCTTTCGGGTCGTCGAGGCGCGAGCCGCGGCGCGTGCCGGCGGTTTGTTTCGCCAGCTCCTGGCGACGTTTCGCGAAGCGGACTGCGGCGAAGCGGAGGAAGATAAGGCCAAGGACGGGGCCGGAGTATTGTTGCGCGGTGAGGCCGGAGTTGGCCCGGAGCTGGTCAGCGGCCTGCCAGAGCCGCTTCTCCAGCTCGTTATTAGCGGCGTCTTTTTCTGAAGGGGCGATCCATTGCATGAAGCTAGACGCAACCTGTCATACGCCGGCCGATTCGCTGAGGGACTGCCGATTCACCGCCGCCTGCATGAACTTGCCCCAGCTCAGATTGTCGCGGCCCGGGACGTGTTCGCGCGCTTTGCGGATCGCCATTTCGGAGACCGCCTCGACGACCCATTGGAAATTCTCTTCGCCCACGTTCGATCGCTCCGCGTCAGGTGCGGGATTGCAAAAGTCGATCGCCATCGGGACGCCGTCGCGGATGGCGAACTCGACTGTGTTCAGGTCGTAGCCAAGGTATTGATTCAAGGCGAGGACGCCTTGCTCGACTTTTTCGAGGATGTCTTTCGGCGCCTGCCAATCGGTTTGGTAGCGCAGGTGATACGGGTGCCGCGGTTCGTAATTCATGACCTTCACGTGGCGCTGATCAATCGAGTAACAACGGAAGTACATCTGAAATTGCACTTCTTCCTGGAGCATCATGACAAGCTGTCCGGTCTCGCTGTAGGCCCGGAAAAATTCCTCCGGATTATGCAGCTTGTAGACATTTTTCCAGCCGCCGCCGGCGAACGGTTTGAAAAATGCCGGCCAGCCGACGTAGGCGAAGATCGCATCCCAATCGAGCGGATAGGCGAGGTTGCGGAAGCTGTTGTCGTTCGTGTCGGGCGGCGGTTCATGGGAGGGAAGGAGGACGGTGTTGGGAACGCCGACACCGATCTTGGTCGCGAGGGCGTTGTTGAAAAACTTCTCGTCCGCGCTCCACCAAAACGGGTTGTTCACGACGGCGCAGCCGGTAAGCGCTTCGTTCTTCAGCCAGGCGCGATAGAAGGGAACGTCCTGCGAAATGCGATCAATCACGACGTCGTAACCGGTCGGCTCGCCTTGCACAACTTTGTCGATCCGGACCGCCTCGGCCATGATGTCGTGGCCGCCGGTTTTTTGGTTCACGCGTTCGACAAAAGCCGGGGGAAAACTGCTTTCCTGGCCGTAGAGGATTCCGATTTTTTTCATAAAGAAGTCCGCAGACTACGCAGATTTCCTCAGATGAGAAGAGCGCAAATCGCGTGACGGCGGAGAAGCGACGAGGGGACTACAGAACCTTTGCTTCACTCACGGCGCGCGGCAACATTCTCGCCAATAATTAACCGCGGATTACGCAAATGACACGGATTTGAAGCAAATGCGATCAAGCCGAACCGCTCCCTTCACCAAGTGATCCGAGAATCCGCGTGATCCGCGGTTCAACTTTCGGGCATGCGTTCTTTCGGAGCGGGTTGAAAGGGCGACAGTGTGGCATCGGCATGCGAAGTGGCGATTGCGCTTGCAGGCGGGCTGCGGCGAGCAAACTAGAAACTGGACTTTCCCTTGACTGAAATGGTTTCGGCGCTTGACCAATAATTGGACTTACACTTGCGGGTTTGGGGTCGCGTGCAAAAGCTGACAGCGCGTTCGGGCAAGGAGAAGCTGGTGTTGCGTCCGAAACAGGAACAGCTCCTGTACTTGCTGCGGGAAAAAAAGGCGCTCACGCCGCGCGAGATCTGGGATGGAATCGGCATCTCCAAACAAGGCGCGATGGATCTGCTGCATCCGCTAATGAAAGCCAGGTTGGTGCGTCGGATCGGGGGGAAGAAAAGCGGGCGTTACGTGCTGACCTGACGAGTTCGGCGACTCCCTGTCATCCGCGGTTTCTTCAGTCCCAGAAGGCTAAGAGATAATACGGCAACATTCTCGCGCCACTATTTCCACTCGTGGCCGTACCACCTGCGATCGTCGAGTCAATGCGAGATCCCGTTGGCGTTCAGGATCGCGGAGAGCCGATAGCTTTCGTACCGGGCTTTATTCCAATCGCCGCTGCTCGAGGATGATGCGCATGGGGTTGAATCGCCACGTGTCAGGCAGGTGCGGGAGGTATCCGCAGGGGCTGTTGAAATAAATATTCTCATCGTGATAGCCGCCGAAGACGAGCATTTCGAACCCTCCCGGCTGAGATGGACCGTCCGCCAGCCCACATAACGCTCCTTCATTGCGTGCCGGGAATTCAGCCGCGGGCAAAGGGGTTGAAGACGAGAAGAGAACAAGCCAATTCTCGGGCTCCTAGTCGACCTCACCTGCGTCTCAAGCGAGAACACGAACACGAATGCGAGCACGAGCAGGAGCAAGAAGAGATACAACTTGCGGGGGTTGCGGGCACGAATTTCCTCGGCGATAAGACCGCTCCAAATGGACGCGCCAAAGCACACTCTCACCGGTAATATTCAGCAGCATCCGGCCTTCTCGTCACGCGTGTTGCGCAACGAACGCGACGTGCTCGTTTACCTTCCGGTCGGCTACGGGCGCTCGCCCCGGCGGCGCTACCCGGTGCTTTATTTGCACGACGGCCAGAACGTCTTCGATGCTGCCACTTCCTTCGGCGGAGTAGAATGGAGCGCGGACGAATCGGCGCAACGCCTAACGAGACAGCGCTTGATCGAGCCGCTCATCATCGTCGCGGTCGCGAACACGGGGGAGAATCGCATCCACGAATATGCGCCGACGCGTGGCGTGATCGAGGCGAGCGCGAAGCGCAAAAAACGCAGCCGCGGCTGGCTGCCCAAGTATGGGCGCTTTTTGATCGAAGAACTGAAACCATTCATCGATCGCGAATACCGGACGAAGCCGGGGGCGGAGTTTACCGGGCTCGGCGGCTCGTCGTTAGGCGGGCTCGCCACGCTCGTGCTGGGGCTCTGGTTTTCTCAAACTTTTCGCCGGCTCGCGGTCATGTCACCCTCGATCTGGTGGGACGATTGCGCGATCTATCGGATCGTCGACGAGCTGACGGAGAAGCCGTCGCTGAAAATCTGGCTCGATACCGGCACCAACGAACCCGGCTGGGAACGCGCCAAAACGTTGCGCGATCGGCTGGTGGAAAAAGGCTGGCGGCTTTACGACGATCTCCAATACACCGAGGTGGAAGGCGCCGATCACAGCGAAGGCGCATGGGGGTCGCGTTTCGAAGCGGTCTTGCGCTTTCTCTATCCGCCGGCGCCGCCAGGGATGAAGGAGCCGTTCCCGGCCGCGCCTTTGCTCGAGACGAGTCGTTAGGCCGAGAAAGTCTGCGCGCGCGAGCGATTCGCTGTTCGTTAGGCGCCGTTTTTCGTTTTCGGTTCGTCGAAGTTGCCGAGCTTGCGGAACTTCGCGTAGCGCTCCTGCAACAATTTATTGAACGGCTTCTCGAGCGCGTTCTTGAGATTGCGCCGCAAGGCGGCGCCTAGATTTGCCGCGGCGAGATCGTGATCGCGATGGGCGCCACCTTCGGGCTCCGGTACGACTTCGTCGACGACGCCGAGCCGCATGAGGTCGTCGGCAGTGAGCTTCAAAGCCTCGGCGGCTTCTGGAGCGTGCTTGCGATCTTTCCACAAAATTGCCGAACACGCCTCCGGGCTGATGACGGAATAATAAGCGTTCTCGAGAATAAGGACGCGATCGGCCACGCCGATTCCGAGCGCGCCGCCGGAGCCGCCTTCGCCAATGACCGCGGCGATGATCGGCACCCGCAGGGTCATCATTTCGCGTAGGTTCACGGCGATCGCTTCGGCGATGTGGCGTTCTTCGGAGCCGATGCCGGGAAACGCGCCGGGCGTATCGATGAGCGAGATGACCGGCAGATTGAATTTCTCACCGAGCCGCATGACGCGAAGCGCCTTGCGATAACCTTCCGGATACGCGCAGCCGAAATTGCGCTTCACGTTTTCTTTTGTGTCGCGGCCTTTCTGTTGAGTGATGACGACGCAGCGGTGGCTGCCAAGTTTGGCCAGACCGCAGGGCATGGCTTTGTCGTCGCCGAAGACGCGGTCGCCGTGCAGCTCGACCCATTCGGTGAAACAACGTCCGATGTAATTCAATGCGAAGGGCCGCTGCGTGTGGCGCGCGATTTGCACCCGCTGCCAGGCGCTCAGGTGATCGTAAATCTCGCGCCGGGTCTCGCGGATCTTGAGTTCCATCGACTCGACTTCGGAATCGAAATCGATGTCGTGTTTGTCGGAATGCGATTTCAGGTCCTGAAGCCGGCGCTGCAATTCCAGGATTGGCTTTTCAAAATCAAGCGGGTGCGAATCCATGGTTGGTCGTGAATCGTTAAACCGTGAATGGTGAATCGTCGATCAGGGAGCGCACAGATTTCTCTGCCGATTCTTGAATCTCGTTTCTCGATTCACGGAGTAATCGTGACAGCCGTTTTCGTGTTTACAAGGCTGCTCAGCTCCTCCACGTCGCTCGCGCTGAGGCCGATGCCTTCGTTCGGCGGCGGCACGTCGAGCACCGGGTGCGAGTCATCCGCCTCGGAGTAGAGGACGTAGCCGGGCGTGGCGAGGCGAATCCAGCGCGTGCTGTTGAGGAAATCCCGGCTGCCGATGCCGATCCGTTTGCCGTCTTTCCAAGCCATGACCGCGGCGACACGGGTGCTGATTTTAGGCGGCGGGTTGGCCGGCAGCTTCTCGTGCAGCAGATGGTAGCGCTTAAAGAATCGTTCGTGATCGAGCAGATAGAGGAGCTTCTTCTCGCGTTGGATGAGGATGGAAAAAATCGGATGCGAGACGAGCAATCTGTCGCCGATGTGGAGCATCGTACCGCTGAGGTTATTCGTCCGCATGATCAGTTCGGGCGTGGAGTGTAACTTCGCCGCGATCCGCTGCAAAACGTCGCCGCTGCGGACGATGTATTCCTCTTTTTCCGGCGATGGATAATTCGAAAGCAGGATACTGGTGTTGACGTCGCCGAGCAGGTCCTGCGCTTCGCCGACATGCGGCCCGCTCGGGTATTCCTGGATAAAATTGGTGAGCGCGGTGCGCGCTTCCGTCAGTTTGCCTTCCTCCTTTAATTTCGCCGCGGCCTGGAATTTCGGGAGACTCACGTCCGGCATCTCCCGAGGGGTCGCCGCCGCTTTCATCTCCGCCTGCATCACGATTTCGGGGCGGAGGAAAATTTTGTAACTAAAGAGTGCGGCACCGCCAAAAATCACGGCGGCCAGAAGAATCGCGAAAAGCCATTTCATGAAACAATCAAGCGCCGAGCGTCACTCTTCTTCTCGCACCGCCAGCCGCATTTTGGACGAGCAGTCCGTCGGCCGCGCCGAGTCGGCGGACGATCAGCCTTCTCGCTTTGACGCGGAAAAGAGCCGATCCCAAAGACGATGATGTTGCAGTTCCACCTCGTCGGTCCAGGTGAATTGGCAATCCTGGCAATAGTATTCTTTCGGGAAAATTTTCAGCGCAAAAAGAATGCCGGCGAGCGCTGGGGTAATGAACTTGCGGGTGAGCTGCGGATATTGGATACGGGTGGAATTGCACTGCGGACAGTGGAGCGCGGTGATCTCGGGATCGGCGGCCTCCCATTCCACCATGAGCGCCTGCGCCCGTTCGAAATTGGCATCCTCCACGATCACCTGGGCGTTCGCCTTCGGCTTCGACATAAAGGCGTAGGTCTGCAGGTTGGCCTCGTTGTGCAGGTCGGCTTTGACGCCCGCCTCGCGAAATTTGTTTCGAAGATGCTTGGCTTTGGCCGGGTCGTTGTAGGTCGCGATCGTCACCATAAATTGCCCGGATTTGTTGGGCGTGCCTGATCAAACATCAACTAGCGCCCGAGCGCAACACTGGCGGGCGGGAACCACTGGTAGAGCATCAAATAAACGAGAACCCCGGTGACCGAAACGTAAAGCCAGATCGGCATCGTCCAACGCGCGATCCGACGATGTTTATCCCAGCGCCGGCGAAAAACGGGAATGAGCGTGAGGATGACCAGCGGCAGGGTGACAAACGCGAGGAGGATGTGCGAGATGAGCATCGGAAAATAAAACCAGGCGATGAGGCCATGGTAGCCAGAGGATTTCTCACCCGCGTGAAGGTGATAAATGATATAGCCCGTAAGAAAGAAGCTCGAGGAAATGAGCGCCGTGATCATGCAGGCGATGTGGCGCCGCCAATGGCCGCGCCGGATGAGCCACCAGCCTAACGAAATGAAAACGGTACTGATCGCGTTGAACGAGGCGTTGACCGCCGGCAGATCGGCAATGGTCATGGATGGAGCATTGAGCGTGAAGCGTTGAAGCGGTCAAGCGATCGCAACGCTTTATCGCTTCAACGCTTTAACTCTTCAACGTTTCAACGATTTTAATCCTCATCATGCCGCCGACGCTCACGAGCGAACCGCCTCCACCCCGTCTCCATCGCGGTCGCCTCCGCGCCTCGCGCTCGCGCCGCGCTTTGCGCGCTCTCGTCCGCCTAACGATTGTCCTCTTCGTCGCCGGGCTCGCGCTCGGCGGTTGGTATTTGGCCAAGAAAGGTTTCAGCCGCAGCTGGCGCAATAAAGTGGTCGAAGAGCTGCACAAGCGTGGCGTCGAAGCTTCCGTCCGCCGCCTCACGCTCGATCCTTTTCGCGGCCTGATCGCGCGCGACGTGCGCATTTACGACTACAAAAGACGCGAACGCACGCTCGCCGTCGTGAGCGAAATTTCGCTCGATATCAATTACGCTGCGCTCTTTCATCACCAGCCCTTCCTCAACGCCCTCGACATCCGCAACGGCGACCTCACCATCCCCCTCCCGTCGACTGAAGGTCAGGTCACGAGCGCGGAGCTGAAACACTTCCGCGCTCACATCTATTTCCCGCCAGAGCGGATCGAGGTCAGCCAGGCGGAGGGTCTCTTTTGTGGTATCCGCATTTCCGCCACCGGCCAGCTGATCAAGCGCGAAGGCTACGCGCCGTCACCGAAGACGCCCGCCGAGGATACGGCGGGGCGCCTGCGTCTGCTGCAAATGCTCGTGACGAATTTGCAACGCCTCTCTTACCCGGGCCCGCCGCCGGAGTTGCAGGTGAAATTTTCCGGCGATCTCTCCCAGCTCGAGGACGCACGGGTTGAGGCCACCCTGCGGGCCAGTCAGGTGGTGCGCGACCATTATGAGGCGCGCAATCTCAATCTCACCGCGGAATGGAAGGACCAGACGCTCGCCCTGCCGCAGGTCGACTGGCGCGACGACGCCGGCCGTTTTTCCGGCACCGCCACCTGGCAACGGACCAATGGCCACGCCACCTTCCAGGCGCGCTCGACGATCAACCTGCAATCCTTGTTAGGTAGTTTCGGCCTCGGCGCATTCGTCGATGATTTCACCTTTGCGGCGTCGCCGTTGGTCGAAGCGTCCGGCTCCGCTGCGTTTGGCGCGCCGGCTCGCGAGTTTGAAGTCATCGGCAAACTCACTTTCGAAAGCTTTACCTACAAGAGCGTCGCTTTTGATGGGTTGACTGCCGATTTCGCCTGGGGACGCGATCGCCTGATGGTGCGCGATTTGCGCCTCCGCCAGCCGAGCGGACAACTCAGCGCCGACATCTTCGATGCGCCTAACGACTTCCGCTTGAATCTCGAGAGCACGATTTCCCCGAGCGCGCTCGCGCCGCTGGCGCCCCCGGCCGTGGGGAATTTCCTGAGCACCTGGGAATGGCAGCGCTCACCCGGCGTTCGCCTGAGCGCGCGCGGTCCTGACCGCAACCCCGCGCACTGGCACGGTACCGGCACGGTCGCGCTCGGGCCGGCGCGGTTCCGGGGCGTGCGGATGGAAAGCGCGAATGGCGATTTTCATTTCGGCGACGGCGCTTTTTACTTCGACCACTTCAAGGTCGTCCGCGACGAAGGCGTCGGCAGCGGCGCCTTCGGTTACGATTCGCGCAAGCGCGAAATCCGCGTCGACAATGTCGTCACCACACTCCGTCCGAGCGAGGTGATCATGTGGATCGATCCAAAATTTTATCGGCAAGTCGTGCCCTACCGATTCCATCGTGTCCCCCGCGTTACCACTAATGGCATCGTGCAATTGGGCGCCGGCAAACAGACGCACCTGCAGCTCGACATCTCCGCGCCAAGTGGGATGGACTACACTTTTATCGATAAAGTTTTGCCCATCGACCACGTCACGGGACAGCTCCTTTTCACTGACGACCGGCTGCAAATCCTCGGAGTGAAGGCGACACTCTTTTTGGGCGACATCACCGGCAACGCCGACATTGCCCTAGGCAAAGGTGGCGGCCGTTACACCGCTTCGCTCACAATCGATAAGGCGGATTTCCCGAGCGTGACGGGACTTTATTTTAAATATAAAAGCGCGCGCGGACAGTTGAACGGTCACTTCGATTTCGGCGGGGTCGGCGACAATCGCACGGCGCTGCACGGCGCCGGGAGAGTCGAAGTGAAAAATGGCAACGTCTTCGCGATCCCGGTTTTTGGGCCGCTCTCTCAGTTGCTCAATAAGGTTTTCACCGGCGCGGGTTACAGCGTCGCACACGAAGCGACCGCGCCTTTCACGATTCGCGATGGCGTCATTCACACCGACAAGTTGAAAGTCGCGGGCAAGCTCTTCTCCATGCTCGGGCACGGCGACATCGATTTCATTAAGAACGATCTCGACTTCGACATCCGGATCGACGCCAACGGTCCTGGCGCGCTCCTCGCCCCGCTTTATCAGCTTTTCGAATACCACGGGAGCGGCAGCCTAACGAAGCCGGTCTGGCGTCCAAAACACTTGTGACAATCCGCAAATGCGGAGTTCGGAATGCGAATGAGGAACCGCCCGAGCAAAGCTGAGCGATCGGCTGCCGCGCATTTAGAATTGTTAGGCGCGCACATGTCGATCGCCGGCGGTGTGCATCGCGCGATCGAACGAGGACGCTCGATCGGGAGCACCGCAATGCAGATTTTTGTGAAGAACAATATGCAATGGTTCGCCCGCCCGTTTGCGCCGGACGAGATCAAGGCCTTTCTCGAACATGCGCAGCGGCACGAGCTCGGGGCGATCTTTGCGCACGCGAATTATCTGATCAATCTCGCCGCGACCAATCCACAGTTTCACGCCAATTCCATTCGCGCGCTTTCCGAAGAATTGGCCCGCGCGGATGAACTCGATTTGCCGTTTCTCGTTCTTCATCCTGGTGCGCATCTCGGCGCCGGCGAGGAAGCGGGCTTGGAAAAGATCGTCAAATCAATCGACCGCGTTTTCCGCTCAATTCCAAAAACAAAAACGCGGATCGCGCTCGAGACCACGGCCGGACAAGGGAGCTGCCTCGGTCATACCTTCGAGCAGCTTGCCTACCTCATCGCCAACGTGCACGAGCCGGAGCGGCTTTGCATTTGTTTCGATACCGCGCATGTCTTCGCGGCAGGTTTTGACCTAACGAGTGAAAGCGGAACGAAGAAGACTTTTCGCGAGTTCGATCGCGTGATCGGCCTCCCACATCTCGCTGCGCTGCACCTGAACGACTCGAAGACCGCACGCGGTTCGCGGGTCGATCGTCACGAGCATATCGGGAAAGGTCAGATCGGACTTGAGGCATTTCGGGTCATCATGCGCGATCGGCGGTTCCACAAAATCCCCAAAGTGCTCGAGACACCGAAAGGCAAGGACCTGCGCGAAGACGTCGAGAACATGGCAGCGCTCCGCGCGCTCCGATAGACTCGGATGAGCGAGCGATTTTGCCATTGCTCCGTTTTTGCAAACTGTCTAAAACCCAAAGCGGTTGCGGGTTATTGATCTAATGCGTCTCCTTCGCTCCACCATTTGTCTCTTTGCCTTCTGCCTCTTCGCTGGCCGCAGCAGTATCTCGACCTATGACCAGGTGGCTTACGAGCACGCCACAAATGGGAGGGTCGATGCCGTCGGGCTGATAGCGACCGGCGATTTTAGCGCGCACCGGCAGGAGATCGCGACGGTGCTGGCGAAAGAGCACGGGCAGAAAGAGAAGTTTATGACGCTGAAATATCGCGTGTCCGCATCCACGGCCAGGGCGCTCGGGGTGGAACAGCCGTTCGTCGCCAAGGAGGACGGCGGGTTGCAGAAGAGCGCGGAGTTCACCAGAGCATTCGCCAATACCAGCAGGCGAGTGGAGTAAAGCCCACGGGAGCTCTGAATATGGACACGATTCGAAGCCTCCTCGCCAACCGGGAAATGCCGGGCGCGGCGGCCTCGCCGGGAATGGAGATCCATGTATGATTCTGCTCGCGACTTCGGCCTCCGATCCCACCGTGCAGGCGGTCTGGTTGTCGTTCGCGTTCTACCTGCTTAATCTCCTCGCTCCGATCATCCCGGCGGTCTTGATCTACTGGCTGTTCCCAGAGGGCAACACCGGCGGGACGGCAGGCGGCAACTCGGTGGAGGGTGGCGTCTTCGGGTGGAAGATCAAGGCGATCGGCGCCTGGGGCGCGTATGTGACGGCGTT
This sequence comes from Chthoniobacterales bacterium, assembly GCA_036493915.1. GTDB lineage: Bacteria > Verrucomicrobiota > Verrucomicrobiia > Chthoniobacterales > UBA10450 > Palsa-1392. The sequence goes on from DASXPA010000222.1 coordinate 20,122, forward strand.
CCTGCTCGGCTATTGGGCGATCAACGCGACGGCGGCGCCGTTGATCAAGAAGGTGGCGGGCCGGTCGGTGTGGACGTTCAAGACGCAATTCAAGCTCTTGGATGAACATGGGAATGCCGATAACACGGCAACGGTGGACAACCTGCAGGTCTATCCCGCAGCCATTTCGACTAAGGGCCAGAGCGCGACGATAACGTATTTCTCCGATACGGACGAGCTGCCGGATGAGTTGCAGGTAAACGTCCCGGGATACGAACCGCAGGATGTGTCGCTCAGTGGGGTGAAGCCGAAGAACGACACGATTAGCCTGCCACCAATTGTTCTAAAGAAGCTCCCGCCGGTGAGCACGGCGCTGACCGCGCCGACACCGTTGCCGCCGGGGGAAGGTCCGCCGCCGATTACCGAGAACAAATAACTTCCTCATGCGCTCCACACTCTTACTCTTGCTCTGCACTCTCCTCGTCATATCCGCGGCCGCGCGCGCGACCGATCTCCGCGGGAAGGTGGAAAGTCCGGCGGCGGGGCCGACAGGCGTCCAACCCAGCGCGACGCCGCAGGCGTCGGCCGCTCCGGCGCGGAAGGTGCCGCTGGCGGGCGCGGCGGTTGCGCTATTCGTGCTGGGCGAGAACACGCCCGTTCACACCACTTCGACGGACGCCGATGGCTTCTATTACTTCACCGGAATTAAACCGGGGTCGTACGTGCTCCAGATCCATGGGGCGAATTACCCGCTCACCGTTCAGGATACGAAACAGCAGGATGTCGCGATCATTACCGTGCAGGAACGATAAAACAAACCGGAGAGGAACTCGCGCCTGCTCTCAAACTCACTCGTCTAAGAAGACAGCGCCCTTTTCGGCGGGCCAATCGAAGAAGCGCCGGGCGGTCCCATTCTCGTCGTTAGGCGGGGCAGCGGGCTGACGGATTCAAGGTTGTGTTTGCCTTCAAAACTTTGCCATTGCGCTCGCGGCGCGATCGGATACAAACGGATCGGCTTTTAAATCATGCGCGCGCATTGCCTGAATCTGCTCGCGGTTCTCGGCCTCTTCGCCGGCTGCAGCACCATCTCGACCTACGATCAGGCCGCCTACGAGCATGCCACGAACGCGAAGGTCGATGCCCTCGCGCTGATGGATAAGGCGACCGCCGACTATAGCGCGTACCGCGAGGAGATCGCGACCGTCGATTTGGAATTGAAGAAGGCCTACGAATACGACAAAGGCCGGCCGCTCAACGAGCGCACTTTGCAACAGTGGGACGTGATGATGAATCCCGAGCGCGATCTTTTCGCCGGCTTCCTCCGCGACTGGGAGCGCAAAGGGCATTTCAAGCCGGTCGCGCTCACAGAGCGAAAGAGTAAAGTCGCGGAAGGCTTTGATCAGATCATCGGCCTGGAAAGCGGCAAACTAAAACCTTGAGGCCCCATGCCCGATACGGACGCCATTCTCAAGAGCATCGAAGAGCAGAGTAAAGCACTCGCCGAACAGCTCATCGGCCAATTCACCAAGCAAGCGATCGCAGATACGAAAGATTTCCTCGAGAAATCCCGCGACGACATCGAACGCTGGACGGGCGAGCTGGCCCGCGGCGAAATCGACGAAGACGATCTTGAGAGTCTCGTCCGGGCGGAGAAGGACGTCGCCGAAATGCGGGCGCTGAAACAAGCCGGGCTCGCCCAGGTGACTCTCGATACTTTTACGAAAGGCGTTCTCGATATCGCGATCAGCGCGATCATGGC
>DASXPA010000223.1:0-16997 GCA_036493915.1 Chthoniobacterales bacterium
GCCAACGTATAACGCTTTGTCATCCTGAGCAGAGCGAAGGACCTCGCGAATGTCCGATGCGCGTCATTCGGCGAGCGGTATGCGCCCGCCCGGGAGATCCTTCGCTGCGCTCAGGATGACAAGCAGGGGCGCGCGCGCCGAAGGCGGATGCGCGACCGCATGGGCTGGAAGCGCGCGGCAACTGAACGTTTTCCCACTCCAGCCATCTAACGCTTCGATTGCCGTTTTACAGCCGCGACCTTCCGATTGATCTTCCCGCTCTTTTCCTGATGCTTCGATTTCACTTCCTCATTTGCGCGCTCGCGCTCGTCCTCGTCGCCCCGGCGCACGCCCAGCCTAACGATCATATTCAGCGCAGTCTCGTCCGCATCACTTCGACGGAAGTAGAGCCCGATTATCGCGCGCCTTGGAACTCGGGCACGATCGGTCGCGGGGTCGGCGCTGGCTTCGTCATCGCCGGCCAGCGCATCCTCACCAACGCGCACGTCATCAGCAACAGCCGCTACCTCACGGTCGAGCGCGAGGGTGATCCGAACAAATATCCCGCGACGGTTCTCTTCGTCGCGCACGATTGCGACCTCGCGCTCCTCCAGGTCGCGAATCCGAACTTTTGGAAAAACATGAAGCCGCTCGAGTTCGGCGGAATCCCGTCGCTCGAATCGACTGTCTCGGCCTACGGCTATCCGATCGGCGGCGAGCGCATGTCGGTCACGACCGGGATCGTTTCGCGGATCGACTTCAACCTTTACACCCATTCCGCGATCGACCAGCACCTCGCGGTGCAAATCAGCGCGCAGATTAATCCGGGCAACAGCGGCGGGCCGGTGTTGCAGAAGGGCAAAGTCGTCGGGGTCGCTTTTCAAGGCTACAGCGGTGATGTCGCACAAGGCGTCGCTTACATGATTCCGACGCCGGTGATTCGCCGTTTCCTCAAGGACATCCAAGATGGCCATTACGACCGCTACGTCGATCTCGGCATCACTTATTCGAAACTGCAAAATCCGGCGCAGCGCCATTACCTTGGCCTCGAAGACAACGATCGCGGCATTCTCGTGAACACGGTGATCGACGCGGGTCCGTGCCACAAAATTCTTCAAGATGGCGATGTCCTGCTCGCGATCGACGGGCACCCGATCGCAAGCGATGCCTTTGTCGAATACGAAGGCGAGCGAGTGCAAATGCCGGAGGTGGTCGAGCGAAAATTCAAGGGCGACAAGGTGAAGCTCGATCTCCTGCGCGAGCACAAGCCGATGACGGTCGAGCTGACGCTGGGCTCGGTCTGGCCGTATTTCATGCAGGGCCACAGCTACGACATCCGGCCGCGCTACCTCCTTTATGGCGGCCTGCTCTTTCAGCCGATGTCGCTCGACCTCCTCGAGGCGTATCGCATCAGCGATCTGCGGGTGCGACATTTCTTCGACTTCTTCGTTTCGGAGCAACTTTATCTGCAACATCCCGAGGTCATCATTTTGACGAATATCTTGCCGGACCCGATCAACAGCTACCTAAGGCCGTATCGGGACAGCATCGTCGATGAGATCAACGGGAAGAAGATCGGGACGCTGCAGGATTTGGCGCGCGCTTTCGAGCAGCCGGCGGAGAAATTTGTCGTGAAAATGGTGGGCAACGGCCCACCGCTCGTGCTCGACGCGAAGCAAGTCGATACGGCGCGGGAGCGCATCAAGACGCGCTACAACGTTTTCTCGGAACAGAATCTCGACGAGCAACCGCCGCCGAAACCGGCCGTCGCAGCGAAAGGCAACAGCTGATGAAACGCGCGCCCTTCTTTTGCCTCGCCGTCCTCCTTGCGGGGGTGACGCCGTTATCGGCCGCGAAAAAGCAGCCGACCGCCGTGCGGAAAATGTCGGCCTCGGCGCAGAGCGCGGTGCGTGCGAAGGAGGTTTCGCTCGTGCGAGTAAACGTCACCGGGCAGGCTTTCGATTATTTTCGACCGTGGCAAAAGAAAGCGCCTTTCACAAAGCGCGCACTCGGCGCGGTTTTGCCTAACGACCGCGTTCTCGTGACGGCGGACCTGGTTGATAATCAAAACTACGTCGAACTTGAGCGGGCCGAATCGGGCGAAAGAACCGCGGCCAACGTCATCGTCGTGGATTATCAGGCGAACCTCGCGCTGCTCGAGCCGACCGATAAGACTTTTCTCAAAGGTCTGCAGCCGCTCGACCTGGCGCTCGACACCGTGGTGGGCGATCGCCTAGCCGCCTGGCAACTCGAAGCGACCGGCGCGCTCGTCGTGACCGAAGGCCTCGTCACCACTGTTGGCGTGACCCAGTATCCCTCCGGCGTTGGCGATTTCCTCACCTATCGCCTGAGCATCCCGATGCAATATCGCGACAACAGTTACACCGTGCCGCTCGTCAAAGGGGACAAGCTCGCCGCTCTTCTCCTGCGCTTCGATCCGCGTACACAAGTGATGGACGCGATCCCGGCGCCCATCATCGCCCACTTTTTGAAAGATGCTGCCGGCCCGAAATATCAGGGCTTCCCTTCGTTAGGCATTGCCTTTTTTCCAACGCGCGATCCGCAGTTGCGCGAGTATGCAAACGAAACAAAAGGGGCCACCGGCGTTTACGTCACGGCAGTCGATCCGGGCTTGCCAGCGGATAAGGCGGGACTCAAAGCCGGCGATATTATTACGGCGATCGGCGATCACGACATTGACGAGAATGGCAATTATGTCGATCCGCTTTACGGCAAGATTCAGATGAACAACTTGCTCGGCGCGAAAGCCTACGTTGGCGACTCGCTCACCATGCACATCGAGCGGGCGGGCAAGCCGCTCACCCTCACCGCCAGGTTGGAACATCGCGCCCCGGAGGATTACGTCATCCCGCCCTACACCCATGACGAGCCGCCCTCCTACTACGTTCTCGGCGGTTTGGTTTTCCAGGAATTGTCGCAGCAATATCTGAAGGAATGGGGGCCAAACTGGCAGAAGGAGGCGCCCCAGGAATTTGTCTACCTCGACAAATATCAGTCCGAGCTTTTCCCGCAGGGACACCAGCGCATCGTCATCCTCAGTCAGGTCTTGGCGGCGAATAGCACGATCGGCTACGACGACGACAGCTATCTCATCGTGACGAAGGTGAACGGGAAAGAAGTGCATTCGTTAGGCGACCTCGCCGAGGCGGTGAAGACGCCGGTCCACGGGTTCCACGTGATCGAGACGCGAGAGGATCCGAAACAGATCGAGCTCGACGCCTCGGAGGTCGCAGCCGACGCGGACGCGCTGCAGAAAAACTACGGTCTGCCCGCGCTGCAACGCCTCCCGTGAAGACGCCGCCCTTCGGCGCGATCTTCGATTGGGACGGCGTCATCATCGACTCGGCGGAGCTGCATGAGCAGAGCTGGCACCAGCTGGCCCACGAATTGGGGACCGAGATCGCGCCCGGAAGTTTCGTTCGCGGCTTCGGGATGAAGAGCGCACAGATCATCGAACAGATTCACCATTGGGCGACGGCGCCGGAGGAGATCGCGCGCCTAACGAATCGGAAGGAAGCGATCTATCGCGAAATCGCCGGGCACACTGCGATCGCGCCTCTGCCTGGCGTGGTGGAATGGCTGCAGCGGCTGAGCGAATCGGACGTGCCTTGCGCGGTTGCCTCCTCGACCCAGCGCGCAAACATCGAAGCGGTTCTTGAGCGGGTGGGATTGCAGGACGCGTTTCGCGTCATCGTCTCGGCCGAAGACGTGGCGCACGGCAAACCAAATTCGGAGGTGTTTGAAAAAGCCGCCGCCCGCCTTGGGATCGAAGCGGGGCGCAGCATCGTCTTCGAGGATGCGCATGTTGGTATCGAAGCCGCGCGTGCCGCCGGGATGAAAGTGGTCGCGGTGACGACGACCCACCAGGCGTCACAACTCTCCGCGGCGGACCTGGTCGTTAGTCGGCTCGACGAGCTGACGGTGGAAGCAATGATGGCGTTCCTCGAAAGACCAACCCTGCCATCCTGAGCGCGGCAAAAGACCTCACGAACATCCGGATGCGCGACAGCTTTGGAAGAGTGCTGGCTCGCCCGTAAGGTCCTTCGCTCGGCTCAAGATGACAAAGGGGTCGGCTCGGCCGCTCCCATGCTGGAGAAAATTTCTCTCCCGCGCTCAGCCGGGCCCGCCTCCCGCACGACTCTTGCTTATCAAGAAGGGTGTGATCCAGCGCGATTTCTTTGCGTATTGCACCTCGCTCCGTCTGATCGAGCTAAAAGCGATCGGCGATCTGTCCGAGGTGCGTCATTTTCGAGAAGGCGCCCGCATATACCGCGCTGGCGATTCGGCCGACCAGCTTTTCATCATCAACCGCGGCGCCGTCGAGCTCGTGCCGGAAAAGGCGCGCCCCGGCACTGCCCTCACCGTGCTCTCGCGGGGCGATATCTTTGGCGAGACCGGCGCTCTTCTGGGAATGCCGCGCGATCATTCGGTCCGCGCCTGCGCGGCCCTCAGTGTGCAATGTTTTAACCGTACGGATTTTCCCGAGCTGCTCCTCCGCGTTCCATCGTTCTTTCTTTTTCTCTCCGAAAAATTGGCGAGCCGCCTCTTTCAGGCGACCGAGCTGGTGCGCTCGCACAACAACGCTTTCGAGCTCACGGGAAGCCTGAGCAATTTCGATATCGTGACCGTTTACCAAACGATCCAGCAGTCGTGCCAATCCGGCCTCCTCACCATCGCCGACGATGATGGCGCGACAATGTCGGAGTTCTACTTCGAGAAAGGCGCGCCGCGCTGGGGGCGCTTCGAGCATCTCGTCGGCGAAGAAGCTTTCTGGCAGCTCTTCCTCGACGACCAACTGGCCGCATCGTTTTCCTTTTCGCACGCGAACGATGGAAGCGCCGGCCGCCCCGCAAGCACGCTCACGCGTCACGGCGACGACCTTCTCATCAACGCCATCCACAAGCGTGATCAATTTGCCGACGTCCGCCGCCGCCTGCGCGATTCCTCCGTCACGCTCTTGCGCAAACAGTTGAATCTCAGTTGGGAAAATCCCGAGCTGGAGGAACTGCGACCGGTCGCGGAAGCGATCTGGCAACTGGCTTACAGCCAGCAAATCGCGCTCGGCGATCTCTATCGTGAAGGCAATTTTTGCGAACTAAAAATTTACCAGGTTGTCGATGAACTGGTCCGCAGCGAGCAGATCGGGCTCGGGATGCCGGGTGTGAAGGGAATGCTTGTCGCTACTTCAACGACATCATGAAGATGAAACAAGTCTCCGGACTGCTCCTCGCGGCACTGCTCCTGCCCGGTTGTTCAATGCTTAGTAAAAGTGGCCGACAACAAGCCGCTTATGAGCGCTATATCCGCAAAATGAGTTCGAGCCGCGGGAGACAACAAAGGATCTTTCGCTCCAGCAAGAAGCCGATGATGCCCGTGAACGAACCGGTCGAATCCGGGCCGGTTTCGGTGACCACGGGCGTGAGCAGTTAGACCCGCTCCACCGGCACGGGTCGGCCATCCTGATCGACCGCCACATAGGTGAAGACCGCCCGCGTCACACGCGTCTGTTCGGTGCGCCGGTAAGGTTGCACCCACACTTCGACCGGGATTTTCATTGAGGTGCGCCCGACCGATTCGACCCACGCATAACAAGCGACCGTGTCCCCCACCCGCACCGGTCGAAGGAATGACATCGCATCGACCGCGACGGTGACAACCCGCGTTTTCGCGGTCTTCGAGGCGAGAATGCCGCTGCCTAAGTCCATCTGCGCCATCAACCAGCCGCCGAAGATGTCGCCGTTTGGGTTAGTATCTTTCGGCATCGCGACCGTGCGCGTCACAAGTTCGCCTTTGGGAATCTCAGCAACTTCCGGTTCGTCCATCAGGAGACATCGTTAGGCGCTAAAGGATCAGCATGCAATCGCCGTAGCTGTAAAAGCGGTAACGCGCGCGTACTGCGTCCGCATAGGCTTGCAGGATAAATTCGCGTCCCCCAAAAGCGGAAACGAGCATGAGGAGGGTCGAGCGCGGGAGATGGAAGTTGGTCAGCAATCGGTCGACCGCGCGGAAATGGTATGGCGGATAAATGAAAATGTCGGTCTCGCCTGATTGCGGCAACAGCTGACCCTTGCGCCGCGCGGCCGCCTCGAGCACGCGCACCGAAGTTGTCCCAACTGCAAGTAGGCGCTCCGCGGCGTTGATCGTCGCCGCCGCTTCGCTCGTGATGACGAACCGCTCCGCATGCATCCGATGCCCCGCAATGGTCTCGCTTTGCACTGGGCGAAAAGTCCCTGCGCCGACGTGCAACGTCACGAAAGTGTGCGGCAATTTTTGCAAAACGGCGGCCGTGAAATGCAGCCCTGCGGTCGGTGCCGCCACCGCGCCCGGCGATCTCGCGAAGACGGTTTGATAACGCGTCACATCCTCCGCGTCGTCCGCGCGATTCAGGTAAGGCGGCAACGGAATCCGACCCGCAGAGTAGGGATCGATCGCGCGCTCAAACCTAACGAGTCGCTCGCCGCCACCGTCATAGATTTTCTCCACTTGTCCCTTCGCGCCGTCGAGCATCACCGTCGCTCCCATGCGCATTTTTCGCCCTGGTTTCACCAGGCATTTCCAACTGTACTCATCCACCTGCTCAAGAAACAAGAACTCGATCGCGCCGTTATCGGAGAAGCGTCGCGCCGCCAACACCCGCGTGTCATTCAGCACCAGCAAATCCTTTGGCCTAACGAACTCCGGTAACTCCGCAAACCGCCGGTGCGCGATTGTCTGTTGCGCGCGGTCGAGCACCATCATGCGCGCATCCTCGCGTCGCGGGAGCGGTCGCTGCGCGATCAATTCCTCCGGCAGATTGTAATCGTAATCCCGCAGCAGCGTGCTCATCCGCCGCACCATCAAAGGGTTTGCCGGCGCGTGCAAAGTCTTCAGACTGATCGGGAACATGAGCGAATTTTCAAGCGCCCTCGACACCGTCCTCATCGCGCTCGATCAGCTCCGTAGCATCAGCGATCAGCCGCCGCGCGCCCGCACTGACGCGCTCGACCGGCTGCTCTGCGCCGCCCCGTCTCGCGTCAGCGGCAAAGCCGAGAGGCTCGCCCCCTTGCGCGAGCAGGTTACCGTCTGCCTTCGTTGCCCACACCTCGCCGCGTCCCGTACCCAAACTGTTTTCGGCGTCGGTAATCCGGAGGCTGATCTCATGTTCATTGGGGAAGCGCCAGGCGCGGATGAAGATCGACAAGGCGAGCCTTTCGTCGGCCGCGCCGGGCAACTTCTGACAAAAATCATCGCCGCCATGGGTTTCAGCCGCGAAGAAGTTTACATCGCCAACGTCCTCAAATGCCGCCCCGACATGCCCGCTGGCGCGCCTGGCAATCGCCCGCCCACGCCTAACGAAATGGCAACTTGCCTCCCCTATCTGGCGCAGCAGATCGAGATCATCGAGCCGAAGGTGCTCGTCGCTCTGGGTGGAACGGCAGTCGAAGGGTTGCTTGAATTTCGTGAACCTGTCGGTCGGTTACGAGGCCGCTGGCATTCCTACAAGGACACGCCGCTCATGATCACCTATCACCCTTCCTACTTGCTGCGTAACCAGAGCAACGCCGAGAAGCGCAAAGTTTGGGAGGACATGCTCCTTGTTCTGGAGCGACTTGAGCGGCCAATCAGCGAGAAACAGCGCGGCTATTTTTGTTAGGCAAGTCTGGCGCCGCGCATCTGCTGAAGAGACTGGACGAGCCTCTGAATCGCGATCTGTGATTTCGGGCGAAGGCCTAAGAAAAATAATCTCGTCTTCCTTGCATCCGCTCGGGAATATCCAGCGAAGAAATCGCATCCGACTTCTTGTGAAACGACGAGCCATCCTTGTTTTCGCTAATCCGCTCGGGCTCGATCTTTCCCGTCTGCGGCTCCCACCCGTTCTGCGGCCGCTACTCTCGCTCCGCCGCCTCGAAGCGGCTGCCATCACTGCTGATTTCCATCTTTTCACGAGCGGCCGATCGGATGCGCCACCCGGCTTCCACCTGCACGCGCAACGCGGCGCCAGTTTCGGTGAGCGGCTCGATCTCGCTCTGGAGGAGATTTCCAACCTTGGCTATGACGAGATCGTCGTGGTCGGCTCCGATTGCCCTGGACTAACGACTACCGACATCACGGCCGCCTTCGCTGGCCTCGCGAGCAAACGGCTGGTCCTCGGCCCCGATCATCGCGGCGGTTGTTATCTCATCGGCATGCGCACGAGCGATCGGCATCTGCTTCGCGGCATCGAGTGGAATCGTGATCGCGACCGGGCGCAGTTGAAAAGCCGCGTCGGTGCGAAAGAGGTTGCGCTCCTCGCGACCAAGCAGGATCTCGATTCCTGGGAGGACGTGCGCCTGCTCGCGCGTGCGGCGCATTATCTCGCGGAGTTCGTCGTTAGGCTGTTTCAGTTCGGGAATTCTGGCCGCGAATTTTTCGTCGATCTCACGGCGCAGAGCGTGCGCGTGCGCGGCCAGATGCCGCCTCCGACTTTCGCTGGTTAGTCAGCGCTTTTTCCCTTCGCACCAGCCGATCCGCTGGCCCGTTCGCCTAACGAACGGCTCCATTCGCGATCTCTTTCCACAACCAATTATGAGCACATCCAATCCAGAAACTGCCGTCCGAGAACGCTACGCCGCCGGCGCCCAATCAACCGAGCCGCGACTTTGTTGTCCAGTCGACTACAACGGCGAATACCTCAAAATCATTCCGCAGGAAGTGATCGAACGCGATTACGGCTGCGGCGATCCAAGCAAATACGTGCGCGAGGGCGAGACCGTCCTCGACCTCGGCAGTGGGACCGGGAAGATCTGCTTCATCGCCGCGCAGATCGTCGGGCCGCGCGGCAAAGTGATCGGCGTCGATATGACCGACGAAATGCTGGAGGTGGCGCGACGCAACGCGCCCGCGGTCGCGGAGAAGATCGGCTACTCGAACGTCGAGTTTCGCAAAGGCCGCATCCAGGACCTCGCGCTCGATCTGGAAAAACTCGACGCAGAACTGAAGGCGCGGCCGATCACCGACGCGGCTTCTTTTCTGCGCGCGGATGAGCTGGCGCAGGAGTTACGAGTGAAGCACCCGCTCGTCGCGGGCGAGACGATCGATCTCGTGGTTTCCAATTGCGTCCTCAATCTGGTCGAGCCGAAATCGAAGCGGCAGCTTTTTGCCGAGATTTTTCGCGTCCTCAAAAACGGCGGACGCGCAGTTGTTTCCGACATCGTCTCCGATGAAAAAGTGCCGGAGCATTTGCAAGAAGATGTGGAGCTCTGGAGCGGCTGCATTTCCGGCGCGCTCACGGAAGAGGGATTTCTGCAAGCCTTCAGCGAGGCCGGCTTTTACGGAATCCAGATTCTGAAACGCGACGAGCAGCCGTGGCAGACGGTGGAAGGGATCGAATTTCGTTCCGTCACGATCGAGGCGTTCAAGGGAAAACAGGGACCATGCTTCGAGCGCAACCAGGCGGTGATTTATCGCGGGCCGTTTCGCGAAGTGCTCGATGACGACAACCACCGGATGGAGCGCGGTCTGCGCTACGCCGTTTGCGATAAGACTTACAATCTTTATCGCAAGGCGCCGTATCGCGACTTCTTCGAGTTCATCGAGCCGCTCACCGACATTCCTCTGGCGGAAGCGCAACCTTTTGATTGCACGCGCACCTCACAGCGGCACCCGAAGGAGACGAAGGGCCAGGATTACAAAGCGACGACCGCGGCGAGCAGCTGTTGCGACGCCGGCAACTGCTGCTGATCCCATGAAGCGCAAGGTGCTCTTCGTCTGCATTCATAACAGCGCGCGCAGCCAGATGGCGGAAGCGTTGCTCAGTCAGTGCTGGGGCGAATCGTTCGAAGCGGAAAGCGCCGGTCTCGACCCGGGGCAGCTGAATCCACTCGCGGTGGAAGTGCTGCGCGAGAAGGGTCTCGATATTTCTCGAAAACCGACGAGGAGCGTGGACGATCTTATCGCTGCCGGAAAGCAGTACGATTACGTCATCACCGTTTGCGATGAAGGAAGCGCTGCAGGCTGTCCGGTTTTTCCGGGATGCGGCGAACGGCTGCACTGGAGCTTTCCCGATCCGTCGGGTTTCACCGGCACACAGGAAGAACGACTCGAACAGACGCGTCGGGTGCGCGATCTCATCGGCGCTCGGATCAACGCCTGGCGCAACCGCGAATCACCTACCGCTCCCAACTTATGTTGCTGATCGCCCTTTTCATCGCGACCTGTTTCCTCGCCTACTCCAACGGCGCGAACGACAACTTCAAAGGCGTCGCCTCCCTCTACGGCTGCGGCGCGGCAAGCTATCGCACCGCCATTAGCTGGGCCACCGTCACCACCTTTGCCGGTTCCATCTCTGCGATTTTTGTCGCCCAGGCTTTGTTGAAAAAATTTTCCGGCAAAGGTCTCGTCCCGGACGCGCTCGTGGCTTCTGGGCCGTTTTTGCTCGCGGTCGCGCTCGGCGCTGCCTTCACCGTTATTCTTGCGACCTATCTCGGATTCCCCGTTTCGACGACGCACAGTCTGATGGGATCACTCGTGGGCTGCGGGCTGCTCGCGAGCGGCGCGGGCGTAAACTGGGCGTCGTTAGGCAACGGCTTCATCCTGCCGCTCCTGCTCAGTCCCCTCCTCGCCATTCTTCTCGGCGCCATTCTTTACGTTAGCTTCCGCGCGCTCCGGCTCGGGCTCGGGATCTCCAAGGAACTGTGCATCTGCGTCGACTGCGAGGAACGCGTTGTCGTCCTTCCTCAACCCGGCTTGCTGGAAATACGCGCTCCCGCTTCTCCGATCCTCCTCACCGTCGATGAAGCCGAGAATTGCCGCGAACGCTATGCCGGCGAAATGCTTGGCATCACCTCCCAGCAGGTGATGGATGGCGCCCATTTTCTGAGCGCCGGCGTGGTCAGCTTCGCGCGCGGTTTGAACGACACCCCGAAGATCGTCGCACTGCTTTTGCTCGTCAAAACGCTCGACCTCCGCTGGGGATTTTTCGCCGTCGTCTCGATGATGGCGATCGGAGGTCTGCTCCATTCGCGCAAAATCGCCGCGACGATGAGCCGCAAGCTGACCCGGATGAACCATGGCCAGGGCTTTTCCGCCAACCTCACGACCGGCATCCTGGTCATTCTCGCGAGCATACTCGGGCTTCCCGTTTCCACCACGCACGTCGCAGTCGGATCGCTCTTCGGCATCGGCCTAACGACTGGCCAGGCCAATCCCGGGGTCATGTTCAAAATCGCCCTCTCCTGGATTATTACCCTTCCTTGCGCCGCGCTCATCGGCAGCTGCGTTTATTGGGGGCTTCTGCGGATCATGTCATGAAGGCGATCCTGCCGGAAATAGACGCGGAGATCGCGCGCGAACGGCCACCATTCCTGCCCCTCAGTTCGCTTGACGCGCTTTGGTTCCAGGTCTCGGGCACGCTCTGCAATCTACGCTGCAACCACTGCTTCATCTCCTGCGCCCCGGACAATCACACGCTCGGCCTGCTGAGCTTCGCGCAATTCAAACCGCATCTCGATGAATCCGTTAGGCTGGGCGTGAAGGAATACTACTTCACCGGCGGCGAACCCTTTATTAATCCGGAGATTTTCGAAATCCTGGAAGCGACTCTCGCGGTTGGCCCCGCTACTATTCTGACAAACGCCACCCGTTTCGATGAGAAGAAAATCGCGCCTCTCGCGGAGTTGCGCGACGCCTCGGAGTATTCGCTCGAGCTGCGGGTGAGCATCGATGGCTTTTCGCCGGAGACGAATGACCCGATTCGCGGACCGGGCACTTTCGATCGCGCGATGAATGGCGTCCGTCTGCTCGTCGCTGCCGGTTTTCTGCCCATCATCACCTCGATGCGTTCCTGGCCGATGCATGAAGACGATGAATTTCTGCGCGAGTTCAAGATTCGCCTAACGAACATAGGATACACGCGCCCCCGAATGAAGTTGCTTCCCTCCCTCAAGATCGGGCAGGAAGCATTGCGCGATCATCCCTACGGCAAATACGAATTCATCACCGAAGAAATGATGAACGGCTATGACGCGACTCAACTCCTTTGTCACAACAGCCGGGTGGTCAGCGATCGCGGGGTGCACGTCTGTCCAATCCTCGTCGATCAACCCGACGCCAACCTTGGTACCAGCCTGAAAGATGCGAGGAAAGGCTACCGCCTGCGTCATCACGCCTGCATCACTTGTTATCGCTTCGGCGCCCTCTGTTCGAATGCGACTTCTCAAGGTTTGGAAGGCAACCGACTCGCCCGCGCTGGATCGGAAGCCAATCCCGCCCTCGGCGCCTCGCCTAACGAACGCTGATGAAAATCGCGATCGTCGGTGCCGGCCCGGTCGGCTTGGAAGCAGCGATGACCGCGCTCGAGCGTGGCTACGAAGTTTGCATCTACGAACGCGGCGAAATCGCCGAGGCCGTCAGGCAATGGGGCCACGTGCGGATGTTCTCTCCTTTCGGCATGAATACTTCCCCGCTGGGCATCGCTCGGCTGCATCTCGACGGGATCAAGCTGCCCCAACCGGAGACGCTGCTCACCGGCGCGGAATTTCGAGAAAGTTATCTTCTCCCCTTGGCCCGCAGTTTCACAAAGTACCTTTGCGAGAACTGCCGTGTGCTCGCGATTGGCCGATCTCGCCGGCTGAAACGAGATTTCATCGCCGATCCCGAGCGCGGCGCGGCTCCGTTTCGACTCCTTCTCCGGGACAATGAAGGCGAGCGAATCGCGCTCGCCGATATCGTGCTCGATTGCAGCGGGACCTTTGGGCAACCAAATCACCTCGGCGAAGGCGGGATTCCGGTTCCTGGCGAAGCCGCCTTTTCCGAGCGGATTCATTACGGAGTTCCCGACCTAACGGGCGGCTCGCTTGAGCGCTTCGCTGGCCGGCGGATTCTCCTCGTCGGAGCGGGCCATTCGGCTGCGACGGTCGTGTGCGACCTGTCGTGTCGCGCGCCAAAAGCGGGGATCGTCTGGCTGATCCGCGACCCGCGATCGGCCCCGGTCGCGGAAGTGCCAAACGATCCTTTGCCCGCGCGCTCTGCTCTCGCGGCCGAAGCAAATCGTCTTGTCAGAGAAAATCGCGTCCAACTCCTCTGCGACGCTTCGATCGATTCTCTGCGACCTGGTCGGCGCGACATCGAGGTTCGCTGCGAAAATTCCGACGGACAAACCAATATGGTTACCGTTGATGAAATCGTCGCCGCCACCGGTTACCGCCCCGATCTCACGATGACCCGCGAATTGCAGGTGCAAACCTGCTGGGCGACCGAAGGCACGTATTCCCTCGCCGCTCCATTGTTAGGCGAAGCTGGAGCTGATTGCCTCACGACACCTGCCTTCGGCGCGGAAACGCTGCTCCATCCGGAGCCCGGATTTTTTACCCTGGGAATGAAAAGTTACGGTCGGGCTCCGAATTTTCTCCTCCGCACCGGCTACGAGCAGGTTGCCTCGGTCTTCGATTGGCTCGGCCAAAAGGCCGGCACAACATGACAACGACGATCGCACTCTTCGGTGGCGTTTATTCAAACCATCTCGCACTCGCCGCCTTGCTCGAGGACGCGCCGCGTCACGGCGCCACGCAAATTTACTGTCTCGGCGACCTCGGTGCCTTCGGTCCGCATCCGGACAAAGTTTTCCCGCTCCTGCGCGACGCACAGATTCCGGTTGTGCAAGGCAACTACGACAACTCGATCGGGAACAACCTCGCCGACTGCCAGTGCGGCTACACCGATCCGAAAGACAATTACTTCGCACGCCTCTCTTACGACTACACTTTCAAGAATACCGCCTCGGAAAACAAAATCTGGATGCGCGATTTGCCTAACGAAATCCGGCTGGAGCTAGATGGCGTGAGCATTCTCCTCTGCCACGGTTCGCCGCGAAAGATGAACGAGTTCCTCTGGCAAACAACGACGTCAGTCGCCTTTCTCGAGCAATTCTGCGACAATTACGCGGCCGACGTCATCGTCGGGACGCATACGGGGCTGCACTGGCATCGCCGGCTGCCAAGCGGCCGGCATTTTGTGAACTGCGGCGCGATCGGCCGGCCCGCGAATGACGGCGCCACCAATGTCTGGTATGCGCTTCTCCGGTTTAATGACGATAGCAACGTCCAGGTCGAATTCGTCCCGCTCGAATACGATCACGAGGAGCTCGCCGTCGAGATGCGCGCCGAGCGGTTGCCTAACGAGTTCATCGAAACGATTGAGACCGGCTGGTGGACAACATGTCTCGAAGTGCTCCCGATGAAGGAACGCGCTCGCGGGATTTACTAAACCCCAATGCTTCTTTTGGCTGTCTCAAGTTCTCGTTAGGCGAGCGCGGTAGAAGGTTTGCGCGGCGGCCACTGCAAGCACGCTCACCGCGGCATAGCCGCCGATCGTCGCCATGTTTGCCCGTCCATAGAAACCGGCGAAATCCCACATCGGCGTCGTGCCGCGATCGTTGACCACCAGATACCAAAAGCTGAGGAAGCAGACGATGAAGGTTTTGGCATTAGCCGTCATCACGCCAAGCGCCGTCGCGGTGGCGGCGACGAAGAAGATTCCGCAAAGCAAAGCGAGCAACGGCAGGCCGCCCTGCGGGATGATCCGCACGATCGCGACCGCACAGAAGAGCAGACTAAGCAGGAATGTAGAGCCGAGCTTCCAGCCAACATAGCTTTCCCGCAGACGCGCAACAGAGCGCAGACTCGCCGTCGTGCCGGCGCGTCCATCGCGCGTGGCGACATCGGCGAGTACCACGGCGAGAACCGCAAAGACGATCGGTAAAACTTTCCCTAACGGAGCGAACAGAGTCGCAATCGTGAGCGCAATGAAGGCGACCAAAGTCAGCGGATAAAGCTTGAACGTAACTATGGTGTCGACCCAAATGGCATTGCCTAACGAATCACCGCCGATCGCGTCGAGGAAAACTGCGCGACGGCTCAATGGCTTGAGGAGATTCTGAAGTTTACCAATCCAATTGCGGGCGCCCTTGCTTGTCGCGCGGCGGATTCGCACAGGATCGAAGCGATGAAAAAGCAGCCCAGCGACCGGCAGCAATGCGAGCGGCGCAAGAAGGGAAACGAGCCGCGGCAAAATCCACGCGCGTGTCATCGTTAGTCCAGAGAAATAAATCGGCGCCTTCGTCGGATCGAAAGGGGAACTGCCGATCTCCAGCGAGTCGGTATGGAGCGTTTGCTGCATCCGTTCGATCATGAAACCGAAGCCGGTAAAATCGAAACAGCGCGTCCAATTTATCTGGCTGTGGCTCGCCTCATTGCCGATGACGAGCCCAACGACCGATGCCCAGAGAAAAAAATAAACGACGTCTCCGAACTTGCCCGCGAGCCAGGGAATCGACTCGAACAGCACCGCCACCGCGGAGACAAAGACGATCGCCGGCGGGGTGAGGAGCAGATATTGCTCGATGAAAACGAGCGGCTGAAACGGCCCTTCGCCGCGCACTAGGAGCATCGCCATCGAACTGAATAGGAATCCGCCGAGGAACGTGCTGAGGAAGGCGAGATTGCCGAGAAATTTGCCGAGGAGGTATTCCCACGACCGCATTGGAGTGGAGGCGGCGACGAGTCCGCAGCGCGTCGTGATGTCGCGGCGAATCGTGTTCGAGATTACGTAGAAACCAAAGAGCCCGACGAAAATCATGCCGATCGATGCGGTGCCAAGCCCGACCGTGCCCGAGGTGTTGAGCGCACGATGGCCGTTGATCTGCACCAGCGCGCGGCCGGTCGAAGGCGCGGGAACCCAGACGTAGGCAAATGCGCTCAAGAGCAGAAACACGATCACGGTCGAGAGACGTCGAAAGCGAATCCGGAAATCCGCCCGAACGATCGCCGCGGTGCGTGCGAGCGAAGCCATCTCGTTAGGCGCGCGCTCCCTCGGAAAAATTCATCAGGTAAAGAAACGCGTCCTCTAGTTCCGGCTCGGCCGCAGTGGCTGCGATCGCCGTCGCCGGTCCGACGAAGCGAATGTGGACGCCGTCGGCTTTTCGCACGGCGCTCGAAATCTTGAGTGTGGCGCGCAGCTCCGTGAACTGCTCCGAGGTCACAACGCTCTCCCAGACGTTGCCTTCGCTCGCGCGCAGCATTATTTCCGGCGTCGTTAGGCTGAGCAAGCTGCCGTCTTTCATGACCGCGATTTCGGTCGCAATCGATTCCACGTCGGAAACGATGTGGGTTGAGAGAATGACAAGTTTCCCAAATCCAATCTCCGACAAAACATTGCGAAACCGCACCCGCTCTTCGGGATCGAGTCCCGCGGTGGGTTCGTCGACAATGACGAGATCGGGATCATTGATCAGCGCCTGCGCGATTCCGAGCCGCTGTTTCATTCCGCCGGAGAATCCGCCGACGGTGCGATCGGCGACGCCGTGGAGGTTCACGCTCTCGAGCATCTCCAGCACGCGCGCTTTCGAGCACACGCCTTTGAGTGCGGCGAAGTAAGTGAGAAACTCGCGCGCGGTCAGGTTGTCGTAAACGCCGAAGTCCTGCGGCAGGTATCCGAGTTTCCTCCGCAACTCGTTAGGCCGTTTTGCGATGTCGACGCCGCGAAACAAAATCCGGCCGCTCGTCGGCCGTGTGATTGTCGCGATCATCTGCATGAGCGTCGTCTTGCCGGCGCCATTTGGCCCAAGCAGTCCGATCACGCCCGACTTCACTTCGAGAGAGAGATCGCGCACGCCGAAATTCCCGGCGCGGAATCGCTTCGAGACCTTCTCGATCGTGAGCACGCGACAGGATTGCCTAACGAATTTGCGAAGTCACGACTGGACTTTCGTACTGATTTTTCCGGCGGTCGAGATGCGCCCGCTCAGGAGACTTCGGCAAGTCGTCGTGGCGAGCGCACAGTTCTCTCCGAGAGCCGAAAGGAGACGTGATCATCTTCGATCTCGGCCCCGCGATCAAAGAAGTAGCGCCGCACCTTTTTCCGATAAATGCTGCCGTCGTCTTCGCGGTTGAAGCCGAGCAGTGCGGTAAAGATCCAAACCCTGACCTGTGACCAGGTTGGTAGTGGTACACTGTACCACTACGCCAAGGTGCCAATCATGACCG
>DASXPA010000224.1:0-7360 GCA_036493915.1 Chthoniobacterales bacterium
CGTTCCAATTCGCAAAGCCATCCTGTAGCCGCGAGTAGGTTGACTCGAGCCCGAGATGCATGACGACTTTCGCTCCCGGCGCCCATTGCGGACCTGCGAGGGCGAAAGCCCTGATGCGCGCGGTTGAAGCAAAGAGGAGAAGGCAAACCGCGAGGATCCGCAGGATCTGGGAGTTTTTCAAAGCGCGCGCATTTTGTCGGAACGCCGCGACTTCGCAACTACTACTCGCGGGGGTTGTCCGTCTCCTGCAGAAATCCGTGCCGCGGGGCGAGCGAGGCTAACAAGTCGCAATAATTCTTCTTTCACAAAACGCGCGCCGCTGTTCCTTCTTGCCCATGTCAGCGGCCACGGGCGACAGACGAGTGAGCGCGAAGGCGACGGGCGTCGTCGGCCTCGCCGTGCTTTGCAGTCGGCTGCTCGGACTGATTCGCGAGACGGTGATCGCCGCGCTCTTCGGCGCCTCGCGCAACATGGATGCGTTTCTCACCGCGTTCCGCGCGCCGAACATGCTCCGCGACCTGTTTGCCGAGGGCGCGCTTTCGACCGCATTCGTCACCACTTTCTCGCGGCGCATCGCGACCGAGGGCGATCAATCGGCCTGGCGACTCGCGAGCAAAGTCGCCACCCTCACGCTCGTTTTCATGAGCGTCGTCACGCTCCTCGGAGTCATCTTCGCGCCTTATGTGATCGATGTGCTCGCCCCCGGGTTTCCGCAGGAAAAAGCGGTGCTCACGACCGAGCTAACGCGGATCATGTTTCCTTTCATCCTTCTCGTTTCGCTCGCCGCTCTCGTTATGGGAATGCTGAACGCCAAAGACGTCTTCGGGATTCCCGCACTCGCTTCCAGCTTCTTCAACCTCGGCTCCATCATCGGCGGCGTCACGCTCTGCTATTGGCTCGATCCGCAGCCGAATTGGCGCCATCCGCATTTCGGCGAGCGCGGTCTTATCGGCCTCGCTCTCGGAATCTTGCTCGGGGGTTTGTTGCAGTTGCTCATTCAATTTCCCTCCGTCGCCCGCGCCGGTTTTCGCTTTCGTTTCGACTTCCATTGGCGCGACCCGGGGGTGCGTACCATTCTCGGTTTAATGGGGCCGGCGACGATCGCGGCCAGCGCGGTGCAGGTAAACGTGGCGGTCAACAGCGGCTTCGCCTCATCGTTAGGCAACGGTCCCATCACCTGGTTGAACATCGCCTTTCGCCTGATGCAGCTGCCGTTGGGCATCTTTGGGGTCGCCGTGGCCACGGTCACGCTCCCGCTCGTTTCGCGCAGCGCCGCGGTCGGGAACACCCAGGAATTTCGCGGCGCCCTCGCGCACGCCATGCGACTTGTCATGCTCCTGACGATCCCGTCTGCGATCGGCCTCATCATTTTGGCGGAGCCGATCATCGCGCTGATTTATCAGCATGGCCGCTTCACTCCGGCGGCGACGGTGCAAACGGCGGCGGCCCTGCGTTTTTATGCGATTGGGCTCGCGGGTTATGCGGGTGTGAAGGTGCTTGCGCCCGCCTTTTATGCGCTCGATAAGCGCCATCTCCCGATGATCGTTAGTCTCATCTCCATCGCGGTGAACTTCGGCCTGAACTGGCTTTTCACCTTTCATCTCGGGCTCGGACATCGCGGGCTTGCGCTCTCCACGAGCTTCGTCGCAATCACGAATTTTCTTCTCCTCTACGTCATGATGCGGCGGCACACCGGGCGGCTCGAGACCGGACAGATGGTGGCAACGTTAGGCAAACTCCTTCTCGCCGGTGCGCTCCTCGCCGCGATCTGTTTGCTCGCGCTCCATTATTTTTTTCCAACACCAACGCGCGGACGGGAGTGGAAGTTGATCATCGATGTCTTCGTCACGATCGCGGTCGGGGCGGGAGCGTTTTTTGGGATGGCTTACGGGTTGCGCATCGCTGAGGTACAGGATGTCGTGACAATGATGAGGCGGCGGCTCAAGCTTTAACTCGTTCTCGTGCTCGATTTGGCGGAAAAGTCGATTACGAGGAGGAGAACGAGCGGTTTAGTCGAGCGACTGCGCGAGATCGGCGATGAGGTCGTCGGGATGCTCGAGGCCGATCGAGAGGCGAAGGAGCGTCTCGGGCGTTTTTGTATCCGGACCCTCGATCGATTGCCGATGCTCGATCAAACTTTCCACCCCGCCGAGGCTGGTCGCGCGGGTGAAGATTTTTAACTCATTAGGCAAAGCGAGGGCCGCGGCACGATCGCCTTTGAGCTCGAAGGAGAGCATCCCGCCAAACGGACTCATCTGCCGCCGGGCGAGCTCGTGCTGCGGATGCTCAGCGAGGCCGGGATAATGCACGCGCGCCACCTTCGGATGCGAGGCGAGGAACTCCGCGACGCGCTGCGCATTCTCGGAATGCGCGCGAATCCGCCAGGGCAAGGTTTGCATTCCGCGATGGACAAGCCAGCAATCAAACGGTGCCGGGACCGCGCCGCCGATCGTTTGCACCTCGCGGATACGTGAGAAAAAATCGTCTTCGCGTTGCGCGATGACGGCGCCGCCGAGCACATCGCTGTGGCCACCGAAATATTTCGTCGTCGAATGCATCACGAGATCGGCGCCAAGGCGGAAAGGTTGCTGAATGATCGGGCACCAGGTGTTGTCGCAGGCGAGGAGCGCGCCGGCGTTGTGCGCGATTTCCGCGACCGCGGCGATGTCAGTTAATTTCAGCGTCGGATTAGATGGCGTCTCGATCCAGATGAGTTTGGTGTTCTTGCGCAGACCGCGCTGGAGCGCCCCGGGATCGGTCATGTCGACGAAATCGATCGCGAGCTGCCAGCGCGCAAAGACGCTGCGTAGTAACCGCAGAATGCCGTGATACGCCTCCACCGGGGCGATCACGTGATCGTTAGGCGAGAGCGCTTGAAAAATCGCGCTCGCCGCCGCAACTCCCGAAGCGAAAGCGGCAGCGAGCGCGCCACCTTCGAGAATGGCGAGCGCGCTTTCGAGCGCGGCGCGGTTGGGATTATTGGAGCGCGAATAATTGAAGCCGGTCGGAAAAGTTCCATCTGACGCACGCTCGAAAGTCGTCGAGAGGTGAATCGGCGCGGTCACCGCGCCGGTTGCCGGATCAACCGCCCGTCCGGCATGCACCGCGATTGTCTCGGCGTGCAGATCGGCCCGGCCTTCTTTCATAAGCGCGCGCACCCTAAGACTCCGCCCCGGAAGAAGCGAGGCGAATCCCGTCCTTTCCCAATCATGCTCCGTTTCCATCTGACAAAAAGAGCAGGAGCAGGAGCAAGAGCAGGATTAGGAAATGAGGGAGAAGATTTGCATTTGACGCCCGGGAGGTTGCGGCGGAAAAACCACCTGCACTCACCGCCGGCCTGCGATACGCTACCGCTCGCTTTTCTATGCATATTTACGACGACGCCGTTTTCAAAATGGCCTGCGACCAGTTCGAGGTCATCGCCGATTACCTCAACATCGAAAAGAACGACCGTGACCGGCTCATGCTGCCGAAGCGCGCAATGGCCGTGACCCTCCCGGTGCACATGGACGATGGCACGACGAAGACCTTTCAGGGTTATCGCGTGCAGCATCACCTCACTCTCGGTCCGACCAAAGGCGGCACCCGTTTCGCGCCTTCGCTATCGATGGGCGAAACGGCCGCGCTCGCCATGTGGATGAGCTGGAAATGCGCGCTCAACAACTTGCCCTATGGCGGAGCGAAGGGCGGCGTGGCCTGCGATCCGACGAAGCTCTCCCGCAGCGAGCTCGAAGCGGTCTCCCGCCGCTACATGCAGGAGATGATTCCATTCGTCGGTCCGCACACCGACATCATGGGCCCCGACATGGGTACGAATGAACAGGTCATGGCCTGGTTCATGGATACCTATTCGGTCTATCAAGGCTACTGCGTGAACGAAATTGTGACTGGCAAACCGGTCTCGGTCGGCGGCACCGAAGGCCGGCGCGAATCGACCGGGCGCGGGGTCGTTTACCTGATCGAGCGCGCGATGGACATGTTGAAAATGGATCCCGAAAAGTGCACCGCGATCGTGCAGGGATTTGGCAACGTCGGCTCGGTCGCGGCGCTGTCGTTAGGCTTGAAGACCGGGGTGAAAATTGTCGGCATCAGCGATCACACTGCAGCGCTTTACAATCCCAAAGGGATCGACATCAAGGCAGCCGATCAGCACGTGCAAAAGAAAGGGAACCTGAAAGCGTTCGATCAAGGCGATCGGGTGGATCCGCGGGAGCTGCTCGAGATGAAGTGCGACGTCCTCGTGCCGGCGGCGGTCGATCGCGTAATCAACGATAAGAATGCGGCGAAAATCAAATGCCGCATCCTCGCGGAGGGCGCGAACGGGCCGACGACGCCGGAAGCCGATCTCATTCTGAACAAGCGTTGGGAAGATGTTTTCGTCATTCCGGACATTCTCTGTAATGCCGGCGGGGTGATCGTTTCTTACTTCGAATGGCTCCAGGGTTTGCAATCCTATCTGTGGACCGAAACGGAAGTGACCGACAAACTCTTCCGCATCCTCGAACATTCCTTCACGCAGATAATCCGACGAGCGAAAGCCGACAAGGTTTCGCATCGTACCGCAGCGATGGCGATTGGTATCGAGCGAGTAATGAAAGCGAAGCACGCGCGCGGCCTCTTCCCGTAAAGCCGGTTCATTTCACGGGCCAGTCCCGAACGCATTGCAGCATTTCCATGAACGGACGTACTGGAGTAGAACCGACTCGTGAACATTCGGTCACTCCCACTGTTCTTCCTCGCGCTCGTTGCTTTTCTCGTCTTCGCCACACTGCTCGTCTGGGTGATCGCACGTTTAATTCGCAGCAATCGCGCGCAAGTCATCGCGTCCGGTCCGCTCGTCGCGGAGCAGGAGATGGCGGTGCCGGAAGCGGCGGATTCTTTGGTCGTGCTGGAAGTACCGCGCTTCGGGTCCGACCACCGCACCTGGCAGATCGATCTGACCGAGCACGCTACGAATGAGACAACGCAACTCCGCTACGACCCGCTGCGGGCGCAAGGTGCGGTCTATGGAGTCGGGACGATGCGGGTGCCGTTCGGCCGCATCCGTTTGCCTCGCGCCGGGCGTTACCGCGTGCGGGTGGGCGGCCTGACGCCGGGGAAGGATTACTCGAAAAGCCGCATCATCCTCTCGCGGCCTTATCTTGGGCGGATGATTTTGCAGATCATCGGCATCGTCCTATTCGCGATCGGCATGTTGCTCAGCCTCCTGCTTGGCCTCTGGCAAGTTCTCCCGCTGCAAAACACCTAGAGCGAGTAAAGAAGCGCTGTCGTCGAATCAGGCGCAGATAAGTCGGTGCTTTACGGTTTCGGCGTGACGTTCAATCATGGCCGCCATGAACTTTTCTCATCGCGAAGAAACCCGCGACGGCCGGTTGCTCGATGTTCTTACCGAAGAAGAGCTTGGTTTGCGGCTTATCGTTAGCCGACTCGGCGCGGAACCGGTCAGTCTCGCGCGACGCGATGCCAGCGGAAACTGGATCGGTTTTCTCCATCGCGACAACGATCTCACGAAACCGGCGAGCGGTTGGGCGAATCACGCCACCGTCATGGGCTATTACCTGCATCGGTTGAAGGATGAGCGCAGCTCTTATCGCGGAGAGGAAATCCGCGGCGGCACCCACAGCTTTTTGCGACACAAGACTTTCACTGACGTGACCGCGAACCTTGGGACGAATAAGGGGTCACTCACTTACCGTATTTCGCCTAACGAATTCGAGGCGCACGAATATCCGCTCAAGGTCGCGCTCGCGCTCACCTACACTTTGCAGGGTGACGATTTGGAAGTCCGTTTCCATTTTCAAAATGAGGAACCGAAGCTGACCGCCCATGTGGAGTTTGGCCTGCATCCGGGTTTCATCGCGAAGAGCTTCGATAGCTTCCAGCTCGAAATGCCGGCCGGGCGATACCGACGCTGGTTCGCGCCCGAGAATTTTCTCTCTGGCGAAACGGAAGACATCGATTTCGCGGGTGGCGAAATGCCCTTCGATCGCACGAAGCTGGTCGGGTCTTACATTCTGGAATTGGTCGATGTGCCGGACCGCACTTTCCTTTTCCTCGATCCGCCAAGCGGCCGACGCGTCGAGATCCAACTCGGGAGCGCGCCTTATGTCACGCTTTGGTCGGACGGCGGCGCGTTCCTCTGCGTCGAGCCATGCTGGGGCCTGACCGATCGCCACGAGCAACGCCCTTTCGAAGAAAAGGATGGCATCCAAAAGATCGCCCCCGCGGGCACGCTCGACGCCGCGTTTCTGATTACGCCAACTCTGACTTCGAGCGAAGGCGAATTGTAGGTCGGACGCTCCGCCCACGGAGTTTGGGATTCTGGGCAACCGAAATGGTCGCCCGCCTGCTGCCGCTCGTTTGCGCGGCGCAAGGCGCGCCGCTACCGTGCGGCGTTCATGAACGTCGAAGTCGAAGATCAACCGCACGGGGTCGCGACCCTCCGGATCGAGTTGCCGCCGGACGAAGTTTCGTCGGAGTGGGATGCGATTGCGAAGAACTTTGCCAGGCAGGCCCGCATCCCAGGATATCGTCCGGGCAAAGCGCCGCAGCGGGTGATCGAAGCGAAGTTCCGCAAGGAAATTCAGGATGAGCTGACGCAGAAACTCGTCTCCAAGAGTTATCACGCCGCGATCGCCGAGAAGGAACTGCGGGTGGTCGCCCTAACGAATCTTGGCGACGTCGAATTCGGCGACGATCGCTCGCTCCGCTTCCAGGCCACGGTGGTGAAGGCGCCGGAGTTTGAGTTGCCCGATTACAAGGGAATCCCGCTGCAACTTCCGACGACCGATGTGACAGAGGCGGAGATCGATACCGCGGTCGAGCGGCTCCGGGAACAGTCGGCTGATTTTGTCGATGTGCCCGCGGGGCGCGGTGTCGAGATGGAGGATTTTGTCGTGATCGACTTTGCCGGAACCATCGAGGGCAAACCGATCGCGGAGATCGCGCCTGCGGCGAGCAAGAACGTGCAGGGCGGGAATAAATTCTGGCTACGCGTCGCGCCCGACAACTTCCTCCCCGGGTTCGTAGATCAGATCATCGGGCAGAAGCCTAACGAGACAAGGACGGTGAAAGTCGACTTTCCAGCGGATTTTCCCGCGACCGAAGTAGCCGGTAAGAGCGCCGAGTATGCTGTTACCCTGCTGGAGATCAAGCAGCGCGTCCTCCCGCCGGCCGACGACGCTTTCGCGGCGAAGTGGATGCCGGAGAAAACCCTCACCGATCTGCGCGACGCGCTTAAGCATCAGATTGAGCACGACAAGGAGCACGAGCTGGAAGCCGCGCGTGAATCACAGGTGATCAAGTTCCTCAACGATCGCACCGAGTTCGATGTGCCACTCGATTTATTGAAACAGGAAAC
>DASXPA010000225.1:0-11631 GCA_036493915.1 Chthoniobacterales bacterium
AGCGAAGCCGCCACTGTCGTCAACAATTGCGCGGCCGCGCTTGTCCTCATCGTTAGGCACTTCACCAAAAAGAAACCGGAGGTGATCGTTTCCCGCGGTGAGCTGGTCCAGATCGGCGGCGGCTTTCGCATCGGCGAGATCATCGCCGCGAGCGGCGCGCGTCTGCGCGAAGTCGGCGCGACAAACCAGACGACGCAGGAGGATTACGCCGTCGCGATCGCCCCGGAGTCCGGACTAATCCTGCGCGTTCATCAGAGCAACTTCTTTATGAGCGGTTTCGCCGACGCTCCGCCTAACGACGAGATCGCGAAGCTGGCCCGCGCCCGCCGGGTCCCTTTTGTGGCCGATCTCGGAAGCGGCGCGCTCGTTGCCACGGAAAAGTTTGGGCTAACCGAACACGAGCCGACCCCGAGCGAGATCCTCCGGCATGGCGCCGATCTCGTGTGCTTTAGCGGCGACAAATTGCTCGGCGGACCGCAGGCCGGGATTATCGCTGGGAAGGCGCGTCACATCGCTGCCTTGAAACGCGAGCCGCTCTTCCGCGCGTTGCGCTGCGACAAGCTCATCTTTGCTGCCCTTGAGGCGACGGTCGACGCCCACCTGCGCAAAGACTGGGCGGAGATTCCGGTGCTCGCTCTTCTCGAAACGTCGCTGGACGATTTGCGCGCACGAGCCAACGCGTTCGTTAGGCAGCTCGCGCCGCTGAAGTTGCGGATCGTCGAAACCAAGGGTGAGATCGGCGGCGGCACGCTCCCGCGCTCCGTCCTCCGCTCGATCGCGCTCGAGATCACGAGCCCCAGTTTTTCGCCTGACGAACTCGCCGAGCGTCTCCGGCTGAGGAGTCCCGCGGTCGTCGGCTACATTGTCCGCGGCAATTTCCGGATCGATCTCCGCACCGTTTTTCCCACACAGGACGAAGCGCTCCTCCGCGCGCTTGCGGACGCCGCCGGCTCTCACCTGGAAAGATGAGCTCCCGCGCCGTAACGCAGCACCGTGCAACGGAGCGAGGCCGGACTTTCAATCCGCTTAGCTCCGCCGCAGCGTCGCAGGAGCTCCGACATCGAACGCAGCATCTCATCCTCGCCACCGCTGGGCACGTCGATCACGGTAAGACCGCACTCGTTCGGGCACTCACCGGCACCGACACCGACCGGTTGCCCGAGGAGAAAGCGCGCGGCATCACGATCGATCTCGGCTTCGCGCAGCTCGCGCTACCCGGCTTTTCGTTAGGCGTGATCGACGTTCCGGGACACGAAGATTTCGTTCGGAACATGATCGCGGGGATCGGCTCGGTAAATCTCGCGCTCCTGGTCGTCGCCGCGGACGATGGCTGGATGGCGCAAACGGAAGAGCATCTGCAGATTCTCGATTACCTAGCGGTTAAACACGGTGTCGTTGCGATCACCAAAGCCGATCTGGCCGATGCTGCACAGGTGGCGAAGGAGGCGCGCACAAGACTGCAGGGAACGTCATTAGCCGACGCGCCGATCGTGACGACTTCGGTGCGCGACGAGAGCAGCCTGCAGGTGCTCGCGGAGACTTTGGCGACGGTTTGCGCCAGTGTGCCACCGCCGCGCGATATCGGAAGGCCGCGGCTCTTCGTTGATCGCGCGTTTAGCGTGCGCGGCGCGGGCACGATCGTCACCGGCACGCTCAACGGCGGGCGGCTCAGGCGCGAGGAAATGGTCTGGTTGCAGCCGCAAAACAAGGAGGTGCGAATCCGGGCGCTGCAAAATCACAATCAGCAGGCAGAAATGGTTTTGCCAGGAATGCGCAGCGCGCTCAACCTGCCCGATTTTCAGCCGAACGACATCCCGCGCGGCAGCGTCATCGCGGGCATGAGCCTGCCCTCCAGTCGCACGCTCGACGTTCTCCTGCGGCGCTCGGACCGTCTCGGGGCGGAAGCGAGGCCGCTGAAGAATCTCTCGTCGGTGCAATTGCACTACGGCAGCGCGCGCTTCTCCGCGCGGGCAACGCTGCTTGATCGACGTGAGCTGCTCCCCGGTGAAAATGGAATCGCACGACTGCACTTCGAAGAACCGATCTTTGCTTTCCTCGGCGACCGCTTCGTTCTGCGCGATTCGTCTGCACGACGAACGATCGCCGGTGGAATTGTGCTCGAGGGCGACGCGGAACGAATCAAGTTTCACTCGCCAGGGCAACGCGATCTGCTCACCGCCCGCGCCGCTGCGCCTAATGAACTCGAGATCCTCGTTCGCACGCAACTGCGGCGCGACCGAATCATCCGGAGCGAGACTCTTTTGCTGAAATCGAACTTTAGTCGCCAGGAGATCACAAATGCCGTTGGCGTGCTCGTCCGCACTGGCGAGCTGCTCCAGCGAGGCGAATTCACGGCCGACAAAGCCAGTTGGGAAACTATGATGCGGGCGGCGGCAAAAGCGATCGATGATCGGCACGCGGCTCGGCCTAACGAACTCGGTCTGGAGTTGCCCGAGCTGCGTCGGATTCTGGCGCTCGCCAATCCCCATTTATTCGAGACGCTGCTCATTGATCTTTGCGAGCGCGACTTTGAACACCGTGGTAACGCCATTCGACGGCGCACCCATCGGCTCTCTCTGCCGAAGCAATTGGAGGGAATAGCCGGCGAGATCCGCGCGGCATTGGCCGCGCGTCCTTTCGATCCACCGTCGCTCAAGGAATTGGCGAAGACGGCGCCGGCGCGGGAAGCGTTGCGTTTCCTTTGCGCGAACGGCGAGGCGGTTCGCATAAATGACGAATTTGTCCTGAGCACGACTGCATTCGACGAGATGAAACGCCGCATTGTGGCGACGCTCCGCACGCGCGATGCCGGGACGGCGAGCGAGCTTCGGCAAGCGCTCGGGACGACGCGCCGCGTTTTGGTCCCGCTTCTCGAATATCTCGACCGGCTCGGCCTAACGACTCGCGTGGGAGACCGGCGGACGCTTCGCAAGCTGTAGCACAGGTAGGATCCCCTGCTACAGACGCTGTGCGGCAAAAACAGACTCAGGATCGCAGCCACTCTGCTTGCCCGCTTGGATCCAGCCAAAACGGCTGACCAGCGCGCCAAGAAGAAACGAAATCGCCGCCGCCGGAATCGCCCCGACGAGTCGCAAAATCAGCGCGAGCGGGCCGCCGAGTAATTCGGACAAGCGGATGAGGACGCCGGCCGTCCCCTCATGGAGCGCGCGATCGGCCGCGCCGTGGCGTTTCACCTCGAGCACAATCCAAAGCAAAGTCTCCACTGCCGCAGCGAAGAGGCTGAGAGCGTAGAGCGGCGCGATTCGAAAACCGATCAGTTCGAGCAGGCCCGCGGCGGAACCGAGCGCGGCCGTGCCGAAATGGATCGGCAGGTGCACGCGATGGAGGAACCAGGCGGGAATCGTCGTGCAACTGATGAGAACGCCCGTGTAAGTAGCGAGAAACATTCCCCAAAACGCGGTACCAATGACAAAAAGGATTGCGAGCACAGCAACCAATGTTCCAACGGCGCCGCTGAAGAGATCGCGTTGCCAAAGTTCCATCAGGATCGCGGCGGGAACGGCGTTGATGCCGAAAAAACTCACAACCCAGGAGCCGACCGACATGGGCGATTTGTATTTGAAGACGCGCAGCATGTTGATGAATAGGAGCGGACGGCCGAGGTCGAGGATGAGCAAGGTGGGCGAAAGAATCGCCGCGGCGCAGGCGATCCACATCGCTGCGCGGGTGACCTCCGCCTGACCGAAAGCAAGCGCGGCGGCGCCGATTACCGCGGCCATTCCACCGCAACCGCCGATGAAGAAATAGGTGGAGATTTCCCACGTCCAAACCGGTGGCTTAACGACCGGTTCACCGTAATAGCCAGGCTTTGCCGGGATCGGTCCGCCAAAGACATCGACGCCGCGGCCATTGACCACGCCCTTGCTGCGCGCCTCTTCGCGGAGGCGATCGAGCCGTTCTTCGGACGCCGGATTCATAAGGCTTGGGGAGCGCACGCGCCTCGCGTGCCCCGTTGTGCGCCTCGCACAACGGTCTCTGCGAATAGCGGAAGTTTTCGGCGAGGCGCCAAAAACAGCACGCGAGGCGCGTGCGCTCCCCAAACAGCTGCGTCCGTTGCTCGATGGCTCATGACGCAAGAAAAGCAAAAGCCAAAAGTGAGGCGACCAAAGCGGCGATTGCGGTCATGATTGCTCCCATCCAGCTCGACTTCAGATAAATTGTCGGGACCTGCGGACGCGGCGGGAGCCCGTAGGCTTCAGGTTCGCCTAACAATAATGAGAACGCGTGCAGTCCGCGGACGGAAGTTTCCTGCGGATCGTAAAGCTCCGCGTCGCCGTAACCTTGTTCGCGCAATGTTTTCACTCGCTCCGCCCCGCGTGCGCGCAAGTCATCGAGCCGGCCGAAGACGATCGATTCGGTCGGGCAAACTTTGGCGCAGGCGGGGGTGAGTCCGCTCTTTTGCCGGTCGTAACAGAAGGTGCATTTGAAAGCGCCGCCGGCGTTTGGGAGCGGCTCTGGGCGGCGATCGATCACGCCGAAAGGGCAATTGACGACGCAATAACCGCAGCCGTTGCAAACGTCATCCTGCACGAGGACCGAGCCGACTTCGGTCCGCACGATGGAACCGGTTGGGCACGCTTCGAGGCAGCCGGCCTCCTCGCAATGTTTGCAAACGTCGGAGAGAAAGACCCAGCGAAACGGATCTTCGCCGTTCTCGCCTAACGAGATCGGGCCGGTGATTTGGTTTCCTTTCGCGCGATCCTGTTCGACAAACAGGACGTGCCGCCACGTCGATGCGCCGAGGTGGCCGGTATTGTCGTAGGAATTTCCCGTCCAGGTGAAACCGTCGTCCGGCACCTGGTTCCATTCCTTGCAGGCGACTTCGCACGCTTTGCAGCCGATGCAGACGCTCGGATCGGTGAAGAAGCCGACCTCAACGCGATCCGCCACGTAGCTGTGCCGGCGCTGATTCGTGCTCTGTGTCCCTTCGCCGATCATGAAAGGGAGTCGCTGAGGAAAGCAGGAACGCTGGAAGAAGAAGAAAAATGTGAAAGAAGGTTTCGCCTCCGGATTCCTTTACCCTTTCCTGCGTTCCTGCTTTCCTTAGACATGATTCTCAAACTGACTTCCCGTGTTGCCCGTGGCCGGGGGTGAGTTTGCCGCCGGTCGGCGCGCCGGGTGGTGGTTGTTCGGGATGCAAATTTTCCGGCCCTGTTTGCGGCGCGTAACGGCGGAGCCACGGCTCAAAGGCCGCCCCGCGCGGACGCCGCCCGGGCACGACGTTGCAGGTGAGCGCCTTGGTTTCCATGATCGTGACGTTCGGTTCGCCGGAGATCGCCATGAGATCGTTCGCGACATCGCCGCGGATCGGTCCGGCGCTTCCCCAATGAAACGGAATCGCAACCTGATGCACGGTTTTTCCGTTCAAGCGCAGCGGTCGCATGCGACGACTTACAAGTGCCCGCGCTTCAATCGCACCGCGTAACGTAATGATGGAAACGTAGTCGGCATTTTTGATCCCGAGGATGCTTGCTGCTTCCGGTGAAATTTCCGCGAACATCTCCGGCTGCAATTCCGAAAGATGCGGCAGGAAACGGCTCATTCCGCCGGCGGTGTGATGTTCCGTAAGGCGATAAGTCGTGAGGACGAACGGAAACCGCGAATCGCCCGGCGGCGCGAAGCGGTTGGTGTCGCGGGTGAACCAATTCTCAACCGGGTTGGTGTCGTGGCCGTAAAGCTGGTTCGAGACCGGCGATTCGAGTGGCTCGTAGTGCGTCGGCAGGGGCCCGTCCTGCAAACCTTCCGGAATGTAAAGCCAGCCGAGCCCGTCCTCATGCAGGATAAAAGGCGCGTCGCCAGAGAGCGCTTCGAGGCCCTTTTCTTTGCCGTCAGGCCGGTAGGTTGGACTTTTGTCTTTTTTGAAATCGGGCACGTCCTGGCCCGTCCATTTGTTTTCCTCCGCGCTCCACCAGACGAGTTTTTTCTTCTCGCTCCACGGCGCTCCGTTAGGCGCGGCACTCGCGCGATTGTAAATGATCCGCCGATCGCTCGGCCAGGCGAAGCCCCAGCCGTGGCCGAGGTAGTCGTTAGGCTGACGCGCCTTCGGTTTGTTTACGCCGTCGCTCGCGTAACAGCCGCAGTAAATCCAGCAGCCGCTGGCGGTCGTGCCGTCGTCTTTTAATTCCTGATATTTGTCGAGCTGCGGGCCGTGATGCAGTTGGCCGTTTCGATCGTTCCCGTGCACGACGCCCTCGGCGCCGACTTCGGGCGTGGTTTTCCAGCCGTTGATTTCCGCCAGCACCGCGAGCATTTCCGGCTCGCCTTCCCGCGTTTCCGGATACCACCAATCGAGCGCGCGCAGCGGCTCGTCGTTTGGATCGTCGGAGGCCTTCGCTTTTGGGATCAGCCGAAGCGCGAGCTGATGCATGAACCAGCCTTCACTCCGACAATCGCCCGGCGGGCTGACCGCTTTCTCGCGCCATTGCAATAGCCGTTGGGTGTTCGTGAAAGCGCCTTCCTTTTCCGCATGACCGGCAGCGGGAAAGAAGAAGACCTCGGTCGCGATCTCTTCGGTTTTGAATTCGCCCCGCTCGATCTCGGGCGAGTCGTACCAAAAGTTGGCCGATTCGATCTCGACCATGTCGCGGACGACGAGCCATTTCAATCTCGTTAGGGCGGTGCGCTCGAGACGGGCATTCTGCGCACCGACGGCGGGATTTTGGCCCATCAGGAACATGCCTTCCATCTCGCCATCGAGCATTTTGTAGAGGAAGGAAAAGTAGGAATGATCGCCGGTAATCTTCGGCATCCATTCGTAGCCGAAGCTGTTGCTGGCAGTCGCGTGCTCGCCGTAATAGGCCTTGAGCAAACTCACGAAGTACGAGGGGAACTGGTGCCAGAGACCGGTGACGTTGGTGTGTTTCTTGAGATACTGGTCGAGCGTGTCCTCGCCTTTGCCCCCGCGCGGCATCGCGAGATAACCGGGCAGCGTGTCGTAAAGCGTCGGGATATCAGTCGAGCCTTGGATCGATGCGTGCCCGCGCAATGCCATGATGCCGCCGCCGGGCCGGCCGATGTTGCCTAACAATAACTGCAAAATCGCGGCGGTGCGGATGACCTGCACGCCTTTGGAATGGTGCGTCCAGCCGACCGCGTAACAAATCGCAGCGGTTTTTTGCGGACCGGAAGCATTCGTTAGGGCGTCGGCGACTTTGCGGAAAAGCTCGGGCGGAATACCGCAAACTTCCTTTACCTTCTCTGGCGTGTAGCGCGCGAAGTGGCGCTTTAGCGTTTGGAAAACGCAACGCGGGTCCTGCAAGGAAAGATCGCGGTGCGGATAGCTCAGCCCTTCGCCTTCGTAGAGCCAAGTTTCGTGATCGTAAGCACGCTTCTCTTCGTTCCAGCCGGAGAAATAACCACTCGGCTCTTCGCCGCTATCGCGAAATTCCGGCCGCAAGATGCAGGAAGCGTTCGTGTAGTGGACGACATATTCGCGGAAGAAAAGGTCGTTCTCGAGGACGTTCCGGATGATTCCGCCGAGGAATGCGATGTCGGTTCCGGCCCGGATCGGCACCCAGATGTCGGCGAGCGCGCTCGTGCGCGAAAAGCGCGGATCGACGTGAATGATCGTCGCGCCATTTTCCTTCGCCTTCATCACCCAGCGGAACCCGACCGGATGCGCCTCCGCCATTGACGAGCCTTCGATCAGGATGCAATCGGCGCGCGCGAGATCTTGTTGCGCGGTCGTAGCTCCGCCCCGGCCGAAGGAGGTGCCCAGACCGGGCACCGTGCTGCTATGTCATATCCGGGCCTGGTTCGACACGCACACCATGCCCAGGCCTCCGGTAAATAATTTCTTAATCAGGTAATTTTCTTCGTTGTCGAGGGTGGCGCCGCCGAGATGGCAAATGCTTTCGGTATGATTCACGACCGAGCCATTCTTCTCCTTCGTGAAAGTGCGCTTGCGCGATTCCCAAACACGATCGGCGACCATGTCCATGGCGCGATCGAGTGAGAGCGAGCTCCAGGTTTTCGCGCCGGGCGCGCGATATTTGACCGCGGTCTGCCGATGATCGTGGGTGAGCAGTTGAAAAGAAGCGGCGCCTTTCGGGCAGAGATTTCCCTGGCTGATCGGGCTCTCCGGGTCCCCTTCGATCGCGACCAGTTTGTTTTCCTTGTAAAAGATGAGCTGCCCGCAACCGACGCCGCAGTACGGGCAAATAGAGCGCGCGACTTTCGCGTCATCGATGCGCGCATGGGTCGCGCGCGTTTTCTCTGACATCGATTCGAGACCGGTGCCGTCTTTGCCTTCGCGGATTTGCCTAAGGAGCGGCCATTTCGAAAGGAGATCGGCGAGCGACGGCATTCAGGAAATTTATCGCATGGGATTGAGCGATTGGCTGCCGCAAACGTCCGTAGCAGAGCCATCCTGCCTGTGGGCCAGCGGCCGTCTCGTGCGGTGCCTGATTAACCGGGCAGGATAAACGGTTACTCCACAGCCGAGACGGCTGTGCTACGGCGGGATGCCTGTGCTCCGTCAGAAAATCACCTGCAAGCGTAGGAGCACTTCGTCGAATTGATCGTCGCCAAGCTGCGGATTCTTTGCTCGAAAGTCCGACCAGGTGTGCACGTAGTCGCCCATCAGCTTCAAATTGTCGGAGTGGATGTAGTAGTTGATCCCGGCGGTGAGCGAATGAATGCCATCGTTGCCAAGCTGTCCGGGATTTAGCGCTTCCCATTTCAGGACCCCCTGAAGGAGCTTCGGCAGGATGAAATAGCTGCCCTGAACGTAGAAGCCGTTGGTCGTGAAATCTGGGATCGGCGGCAAGGCGGCGCCCGCCCGGCCAGCGACATGCTCCTCGAGAAATTCCGCGATGAGATCGACTCGGCCGAGGCGCAGGGAGGCATCGAAACTAAATGCGTTGCGCTCGTCGGGACTCGCCAGAATAAAGGAACTGAGCGAGCCGTCCGGATTCACTTTCAAATTGAGCGCGGGCGAGATGTTGGTGCCGGCGGCGTCGCGGCTGTAGAAATAGTCGCCGCCCAATTTGAGGCTCGCTTCCTGTCGGAGGAGTTGGCCTTTCCACGGCTGCAGTTCGAGCCGGCCGACATACATGAATTCGTTGTTGTCGTTGTTGTTAAAGTTGCGCCCGTTGCCGTTGAAGATGCCGGCGTAATAGGTCACGAGGTCCTTCTCGGCGGGCGAGAGCGTGGCCAGCGGCTTGCCCCAGAGCATCGCGCCGATCTGCCGCTCGGGCACGATCGCGCCCGTCGGCAGACTGCGCTCGATCGTGTAAATGAGGGTGTCGGGAGTGAGATTCTCCAGTCCGAAGGGCGCCTTCCATTGACCCACCCGCACATTCATTTCCGGAATGCCGTGATAGTTGATGAAGATGTCGGTGGCGGAAAATTCGGTCCGGTTTGAATTTGAGACCGTCGTGGTGGCGCCGTTCGCGAGATTGACGCTCTTGAGCGCGGTGATGGCGGCGTCGCTTTGCTCGAAATCGCCTTCGACCTTGAAATCAAACTTCTCTGCAAAATCCCCGCTCACGCCGATGCGCGCGCGGCGCAGACGGAAGCGATCCTGGAGCGCGGTCGCGCCGAAGCGGCCTTCGAAAGCGGAGACATCGCCGTCTTCAAAGTTTGCCTGGATGTAACCGCCCAACGTTAACTTGTATTCCGGCCCGGCGGGATGCACATCGACCGCGGGCGGGGCCGGCGCGGAAAAGATGGCTTTGTTGCCGTTCCCCGCGACTGGCTTTTTTTCCTCGGCCAGAACGGGCGCGAACGGACTGCGCTCCTTGAGCTGGCGGACTTCTTTTTCGAGTTCAGCGTTGCGCTGTTGCAGTCGGTTCACCGCGTTTTCGAGCCTCTGCAGGCGTTCCGCTTCGGAGGGCGGCGCTTCCTGTGCGAAGAGCGACAGCGCGAGGAAACAGTGAAGAGCGATTACGAGGCTGAGGCGGACTTTCATATCGGCTTCCGGTTGGCGCGATTTAGGCAGGGGGTCCCGTGGAGGTAAATAAGAATTTCCCGGCAGTAAGGTCTAGACGACGGTCAGGCCGCTGGCCGAGTCAAATTGGAAGGCTGACTTCCGCGTGATATTCCTGCAAACTTCTCACCGTCATCGCTCCTTTTTGCAGCGACCGAATTCCCATCGCGCTCGCGGCCGCCGCCCGCAGCGTCGTCATGATCGGGATTCGTTCGGTCAACGCCGCGGTCCTAATTTTCACTTCGTCCGCACGCGGGATCTTACCGCTCGGCGTGTTGATGATGAATTGAATCTGGCCATTTTTGATCAGGTCACGCACGTTCGGGCGACCTTCCGCGAGCTTGAAAACTTTCGTCACTTCCAGGCCCGCTGCGGCGAGCGCTCCCGCTGTGCCCTCGGTGGCGATGATGCCGAAACCGAGCTGCGCGTATTCGCGCGCGACCTCGATGACGTTCTGCTTGTCGCTGTCTTTTACGCTAATGAACACGTTGCCGGCGCGCGGGAGCGGCCAGGAGCTGGCCAGCTGCGACTTCGCGTAGGCGAGGCCGAGATCGGCGTCGATCCCCATCACTTCACCGGTCGATTTCATTTCCGGGCCTAACGAAATATTGACGCCCTCGAAACGGAGAAAGGGGAAGACGGCTTCCTTCACGGAATAATGCGGTGGGAGAATTTCCTTGGTGAAACCGAGCTCGGCCAAAGACATCCCGGTCATGACCTTGGCCGCGATTTTCGCCAGCGGCACGCCGATCGCCTTGCTCACAAACGGGACCGTGCGCGAGGCGCGCGGGTTCACTTCGAGGACGTAGAGTTTCTCGTCCTTCACCGCGAACTGCACATTCATGAGGCCGCACACATTGAGTTCCCGCGCCATCGCGTTGGTTGCGGCACTGATCTCTTCGAGGATCTTCTGCGAAAGCGAAAAAGTCGGCACCACGCAGGCGCTGTCGCCGCTGTGAATGCCCGCTTCCTCGATGTGCTCCATGATCGCGCCGATCACGGCCGTCTCGCCGTCCGCGATGCAATCAACATCCACTTCGATCGCGTCTTCCAAAAAGCGATCGACCAGAACCGGCCGTTCTTGGCTGACCTCGATCGCGCTGCGCATGTAGCGCCGCAGATCTTCCGGATGATAAACCAGCTCCATCGCGCGCCCTCCGAGGACAAACGACGGCCTAACGAGAACGGGATAGCCAATCCGCTCCGCAATCGCGGCCGCCTCGTCTTCGCTTACCGCCGAGCCGCTTGGCGTTTGCCGCAGGCCGAGCCGGTCGAGCATTTCGGCGAAAAGTTTGCGATCTTCCGCCAGCTCGATGCTCTCCGGCTGCGTCCCGATGATCGGCACACCGGCGGCTTTGAGTCCCGCCGCGAGATTGAGCGGCGTCTGCCCGCCGAACTGCACGATCACGCCTTCGGGTTTTTCCTGGTCGTAAATGTTGAGCACATCCTCGTGCGTGAGCGGCTCGAAGTAGAGTTTGTCGCTCGTGTCGTAGTCGGTGGAAACCGTCTCCGGGTTCGAGTTCACCATGATCGTTTCGATGCCGAGCTCGCGGAGCGCAAAGGCCGCGTGGACGCAGCAGTAGTCGAACTCGATACCCTGGCCGATGCGATTCGGCCCGCCGCCGAGAATCATGATCTTGCGTTTCTCGTTAGGCCGGATCTCGTTTTCGGACCCGTAGGTG
>DASXPA010000226.1:0-21096 GCA_036493915.1 Chthoniobacterales bacterium
GGAAGCGCTCCTCGATCAATTCATTGCTCGGCTTGGTGCGCGAATCGAGGCCGAGGCGCTCGTAAAGATCCGGCGAACTGTAGCGGCTCCAGCCGTCCCATTTGCGCGGATCATCCGGCAACGGGATGGGAAAATTCATCACCGGGGCGAGCACTTACGCGATCGTCAAAGCGCCGAGCGCCTTGGTCGCAAGATCCAGTTCCCCTTCCGTTAGGCCAGTCTTGCGTTCGATCGAAACCGAAGCGCAATTTCCGCACGCCTGTACCGCAACTTCCAGCACCTGATTGGCGTTGTATTCGTAGGTCAGCTCGACGGGCGAGCCCTTCGGGAGAAACGGCGGGAGCTCCACATCACAGATGCCAAGCGGCGTGCATTCGCCCGGCAAGGTACTTTCGCCCTCGACAATGCGAACGATCGCGCGCTGCATGTTCGCGGTCGCGGTGCCGAAGGAATTCTTCGCCGTCGCCGGCATCGCGGTCATCTTGCGGATCATCGGGAAAACGTATTCTTCGAGCTGGGTTTCATCCCAGAGAACAACGCCGAGCGTGTGTGAGGTGA
This sequence comes from Chthoniobacterales bacterium, assembly GCA_036493915.1. Taxonomy (GTDB): domain Bacteria; phylum Verrucomicrobiota; class Verrucomicrobiia; order Chthoniobacterales; family UBA10450; genus Palsa-1392. The sequence continues at coordinate 559 of DASXPA010000226.1, forward strand.
TGTTGCGCACCTGGATGAGGCCGCCATCGCGCGATGAGAATTGCTGGCGGGTCTCCGCCGGCAACATTTTCTCACCGGAAATTTCCTCCTCGTGCAGAAGCGAGAGCACGGCCTGAATCGCCGCGCCGACCGCGACCGCTTCATCCGGATTCACATCTTCAGCCAACGGCACCGACGAGAGCTCGCCGATCATCGCCCGCACCATCGGCATGCGCGTCATGCCCCCGACGAGCAGGATCTTGTCGACATCGCTCCACTCCATCTTCGCCTCGCGCATGACGATTTCGCAGATCGCTTTGCACTTCTCGACGAGGTGGCGCGTCATCTCTTCGAAATGCTCGCAGGTCAGTTCGAGTTTGATGCTCTTGCCATTGTGATTGTGCACGATGGTCGTGCGCGGCCGACTCGAGAGCTGAATCTTCGCGGCGAGTGCACGGCTCTGCAGGTCCTGGTAACTCTGCAAATCGAGCAATGGGTTTTCGCCATGCTGTCGATCGAATTCTTCCGCGACCCAGTTGACGATGACATCGTCCCAATCCTTGCCGCCGAGCCGATGGTCCCCATTGGTCGCGACCATCTCGAGGCGGTGCGATTCAATCCGCATCAGGGTTACGTCAAAGGTGCCGCCGCCAAGGTCGAAGACGAAAACCGTCTGATCTTCATCGAGCTTGTCGAGACCATAGGCGAGCGCCGCCGCAGTCGGCTCATTGATGATCTGCAAAACGTTCAAACCCGCGAGCCGACCGGCGGTGATCGTTGCCGTCCGCTCAGAATCGTTGAAGTAAGCCGGCACCGTGATGACCGCGTCAGTCACCGGAATTTTCAGATACTTCTCCGCGTCCGCTCTAAGCTTCTTCAGGATGAGAGCGGAAAGTTCTTCGGCCGAATAATCCTTTCCGCCGAAGTCGCGGCTGAACTGCTCCTTCGCTTTCCCCATCTCGCGTTTCACGAAGTCGACCACCTTCTCGGGCTCGGCCACGGTGTTGTTCTTCGCGACCGTGCCGACGATGGCGTTGGTGCCGTCGAAGAGCACGACCGAAGGCGTGATCCGTTCGCTTTCGGAGTTGGGGATGATCTGCGGTTTTCCGTAGGCGTCGATGTGGGCGACGGCCGAAAAGGTCGTTCCCAAGTCGATCCCGACTGCTTTGCGATTGCTCATAATATTGAAAGAGAGAAAGTGCTATCCGCTAAAGGTGTCCGTCTCTGAATGCAGTTTTCGTGCCTTCCGCTCCGGCAATCGAGTAATTGCTTTTTTGCGCGGTTTTTTGCGCTGCGCCGAGCCGAACTATTCTTCGGTTGACGCGGGAGGTTGGAAACGTTGCACGACGACTTCTTCGGCGCGCAACACTTTGCCGTGCCAGGTAAATCCACGCTTTAGTCGCCTGACGATGTTGCCATCGTCCTCCGGCGCTTCCGTGGGTTCCACCGTGATGACGCGGTGCAATTGGCGATCCACTTTGTCGATCGCCTCAATCTCGACGACTTCGAGACGGTGCAGAATCTCCACGAGAAAATGAAGCGTGTTGCTAATGTTATCGCGCACTTGCGCACGGCCGGGATCTGACCCGTCAGCATTCTCGAGCTGCATCACGATTCTGTTTAGGTCGTCGAATAAGACAATCAGTTCGCGGATGACCGGTTTCTGCAACGCGTCGCGCACAAAATTATCGCGGTAGCTGATCAGCTCTTCATGGAGCGAATCGAAGAGTTGCTGGTTCACCGTCTCGCTTTCGCGCAGCGCCGCGACCTGCTCTTCCAGACGCTGGAAATGCATCGACTCGAAATTGCGCATGACCGATTCCTCGAGCGACTCGACGCGCTGGCCTAACGAATGGACCGCGCTGATCATGCTCGCCATGCCCGCGGAAATCTGCGCGTCGCGCCGCGCGCTATCGTCGTTGGCCCGCGCGCTCAGCTCCTGCATCGCCGCCGCGAAATCGGTTTCGATCTCAGAAGCCATGCTCCGATCACTGACCGTAAAAACGGCGGATTGCTTCGACCAGTCCGGGGACGTCGTGCTGCCGCGCCTCCACCGCGATCGTTAGGCCGCGATCGCGCGCGGTCCGCGACGTGATCGGCCCGATGCTCGCGACCTCCATCCCCTGCGGCCAGGGGAGACCGAGCAGGAGAAAATTTTCCACCGTGGAAGAGCTGGTAAAGGTGATCATATCTGCGCCCTGTTCCGCCAGCCGTGAGCGAGCTTCCGTCCGGTCGTCCGTCTCAAGGAGAGTCCGGTAGGCAAAAGCCACATCCACGATGGCGCCCAGCGCGCTCAGCTCCTTCGGTAGCAGGTCCCGGGCCTCTTCCGCCCGCGCGATCAAGATGCGCAGGTTTTCGATGTCGCCTTGTTTCTTGAATTCCGCCAGTACCGCCTCGGCGACAAACTCATCCGGCTGCAGATCGACCTTCAGGTGAAAATCGCGGATCCGTTGCGCGGTCGCGGGACCGAGGGCTGCGATCCGGGCGCCACCGATGTCGCGCGCGTCGTCGTAAAGTTTGTAGAACATCTCGAAAAATGCGGTCACTCCGTTCGGACTCGTAAAGACGATCCAATCATAAGCGTGCGCATCCTGCACCAGCTCGGCGAATGCGCGCAGATCGCTCGGCGGCTCGATCTTGATCGTCGGCAGCTCAATCACCTCCGCGCCAAAGTCGCGCAGGCGGTTGCTCAGAGCGCCGGCTTGTTTGCGGGTGCGCGTGACGACGATGCGCTTCCCAGTCAGCGGACGCTGAGCCTGCCAATCCAGGTCTTTGCCTAACGAAACCACTTCGCCGAAAATGGCCACCGCTGGCGGCTCGAAATTTTCCTCCAAGACGCGTTGTGCGATGTTCGCGAGCGTTCCCCTAACGACTACCTGGCGACGGGTCGTTCCCCAACGAATCAGAGCCACCGGCAAATCTTGGCGCACCCCATTTGAGCGCATCTTGCTTACGATCGCCTCGATCCGTTCGACGCCCATAAGCATGACCTGAGTACCACCAAGTTTTGCCAGCGCCGCGAAATCGATCGCGCTCTCGCTTTTCTCCGGGTTCTCGTGGCCGGTGAAGAAGGTGACATGCGAAGTGATCCCGCGGTGGGTCACCGGAATCCCCGCATAAGCCGGCGCGGCGATGGCCGAAGTCACTCCGGGAATGACCTCGAAAGGAATCTGCGCCGCGACCAGCGCCTGCGCCTCTTCGCCTCCGCGCCCAAACAAAAACGGATCGCCGCCCTTCAGCCTAACGACTTCCAAACCGGCACGACTTTTCTCGACGAGAAGCGCATTGATCTCCTCTTGTTTGAGCGTATGCGCGCCCGCCCTTTTACCGGCGTAAATAATCTCCACTTTCTGCGGTGCCCAGCCAAGCATCTCGGGGTTACAGAGATAATCGTAAACGATTACATCGGCGCGCTCGACCAATTGCTTCGCGCGCAATGTGACCAGCCCGAGGTCGCCCGGGCCCGCGCCGACGAGGTAACATCGTCCGCTCTTCGTTTTATCCGCCATAAATGAAATGCATCAAACTTTGGGAGACCTTCTCCGGATCTCTACTCGTGCCGGTCATCGCTCCAACTCTCGGCGCAGTCTTCTCCGATTCAAAAATCTGAGCGCGCAAGTGCAGCTGATCGCCGTCCAATGTCGCGTGGACGCCGACGGGCGAATCACAGTCGCCATCGAGCAATCGAAGAAATTCCCGCTCTGCTCGCAGAGCCGCGAACGTTGGCCGGTCATTCACCCCATCAACCTTTCGCCGCGTCTCCGCATCGTCGCGGCGGATTTGCAGCGCGATCACACCTTGTCCGCCTGCCGGAACAAAGTCTTCGGACGAAAGAATCTCGCTCGCTAACTGGATCGAAAGTCGCTCCAGGCCGGCGCGCGCGAGAATGATCCCGCTCCAGTTTTCGCTCTCCTGCAGCTTACGCAGTCGCGTCGGCACATTGCCGCGCAGCCCGGCGATCGCGAGATCCGGGCGTTTCCAATGCAGCTGATGTTGCCGCCGCACGCTTCCGGTCGCGATCGTCGCGCCCTTTGCGAGACTCGTTAGGCCGCCGCCGTTCTTCGTGATCAAAACGTCCTCGGTGTTGGCCCGCGGGAGTGCTGCGCAAACCTCCAACTCTTCGAGGCGTTCACTCGGCAAATCCTTCGCGCTATGCACGGCGACGTCGATCCGCCTAACGAGAAGCTCCTTTTCGATCTCACGCGTGAACATTCCTTTGCGTCCCGCTTTGCGATCGACGACCGGCCTCGATTGCGCGCTTTCGTCGCCGCTCGTTCGGACGATCTCGAGTACGACTTCGAGGTCCGGCCAAACCCGTCGCAGGGATTGCTCGACCAGACGCGCCTGCGCCAACGCCAGTTCGCTCCCACGCGAGCCTAAAACGATCCGGTCGGGCGCAGCCACTCAGGATTCCGAAGGCCGCAACTCCAGCGCCGCTTCCGCCCAGCGCGCGCGCGCCGAGGTGAACCAACCGCCGAATTCAACCACGTGCCCGGCGATAATCTCCTCGCCCGCGGCGATCTGCTGGCGACGTTGGACGAGTGACTGTTGCGCGATCGATTGCAGCGAATCGATGTCGTAAAGGAAGACGCCTTCCATCTCATTCACGTCCGGCGCGACATCTCGCGGGACGGCGATGTCGATGATGAAAAGCGGCCGATTGCGTCGCTCTAGCAAAAGCGGAGCGAGACTATCCTGGGTCACGATGGGCTCCGCGGAAGCGGTCGAGGAAATCAAAATGTCGACTTCGCAGCAGTGCGTTTTCCAACTTTCGATCGCCACCGGCCGGCCGCCCACTTGCGCCGCGAGGCTCTTGGCGCGCTCAATCGAACGGTTGCTCACGCGCAGATCGCGCACGCCGCGTTTGACGAGCGCACGCGCCGTTCGTTCGCTCGCTTCGCCCGCGCCTAACAGCAGGACTTTGCGCGATTCGAAGTTGCCAAAAATTTTCTCCGCGAGATCGACCGCAACGGAACCGACGGAAACGGCGCCACGCGTAATGTCCGTATGGGTGCGCACCAGCTTTGCGACCCGAAAAGCGCGCTGAAACAGCCGATGCAAGAATGGCCCGGCTGCGCCCGACTCACGCGCGGCGGCATATGCTTTCTTAGCCTGACCGAGGATCTCCGTTTCACCGATCACCATCGAGTCGAGACCGGAAGCGACCCGGAAAAGATGTTGCACGCATTGCTGTGCTTCGTGGCGATAGAATGCCTCGACTTCATCGCCTAGCGGCATCGTCCCCGCGCGCACGAGATAGCGCGCGATGCGTTCGGTCGGCACCGCTTCCGCCGCCGCCGCATAAACCTCCACGCGATTGCAGGTCGTAAGAAGCAATGCTTCGGAGCAGCCCGCTTCCTCGCGCAAAATCCGATCGATCTCTGCATGGCCGACAAACCGCTCGCGCGTTTCTACATTCGCGGTGTGATGGCTGAGGCCGACGCAGAAGAGGTTCATCAGAGCGCGCGCGTTTGCGAAAGAAAAGTGATCCCCCAGAGCAATGTCAAAGCCGCACTAAAGGCCACGACGCAGAGTGCCGCGATGCGCCGCGGCGCGGTCCTCCCAAGGTGCCGGGAGAGCAAAATCGCGGCGTAGAAAATCCACACGCCTAACGACCACGCAACCTTCCCATAAGGCAGCGGCGCACCGGTAAAAAATCCGGCAATCAACCCGAGCGTGAGCAGCACAAAACCGAGCCAGAGCAGCCGGGTGATCGCCGCGAAGAGATCGGTGAGCGGCGGAAAATGATAAAACATCGAGTTCAGCTGGCGCCGTTTCAGCTGGCGCTCCTGCACGAGATACATCAAGCCGGCGACGCAGGCGAGCGCGAAGGCGCCATACGCGATGAGCGACACCGAAGCGTGAAACTCCAGCCAGGGCGTCGGCGTTTTCCGCAAAGGATGTGGCAGGTCGATCGGCGCGAGAAGGGCGAACGTTTGCAGTCCAAAGACCAACGGCGCCGTGAACGCGCCCATTAACGAGAGTCGATATGCCGGCCCGATGAGCAGGTAGATGAGCGAGACCGACCAGGCGAGAAAGATGAAAACCTCGAAAAGATTGGTGATCGGGCAGCGGCCAAGCGCGTGGCCGCGCACGGAGAGGAACATCGTCTGGAAAGCGCAGCCGAGCGCGATCGCGAAAAAGTTGAAGCCAGCCGGGCGATAATTGCCGGCCCGGATCGCGACCGCCATCCGGACCATGGCAAGGAAAAAACAGAGGGTGGAAGCAATGAGAAACTCGCGATCCATCGGAGGGAGTATTAAAGAGGCGGGCGCCTCCTTTGGCAATCGCCGGATTCGGGCGCGGTTCCTGCTTTTACTCAATTTGAGATGAAACGGATCATGCGAGGAAACACCGGGACCAGCACCGGTGCGGAGGAACTGCTGGGGTTGCGCCTCGCCCTTGATCGCGCCTACGCCCGCGTCCGCGGCTGCGCCCGCGCGGAATGGGAGCGCCGTTACGCCGGGGAGGATCCCGCCGATTATTGCGTCAGCGTCCGGGTGGAGCCGCGCGATCGGCGGCTCGCCGCCTGACCAAAACCCGCGGCTTTCAAGCTGCCAATTCGCGCAAAGGGCGGCGGACTTTTTCGCAGGTCCGCAATTGCGCTAAGGTATCCGATGAGTGTGCAGATTTACGGATGCAATCACATCGCGATCGAGGTCGATGACATCGAAAAAGCGGTCGCCTTTTACGTAGATGTTTTTCAACTCAAAAAGATGAGCAGCGGCGAAGGCGACGCTTTTTTCAAGCTCGGCGCGCACCAGTTTCTCGCCATCTTCGAAGTCGAGAAACTGCAAACGGACCGCAATCGCCACTTCGGCCTGATCGTGCGGGACGAAAAGCAGCTCGCGGAAGTCCGCGAAAAGATTACTGGCAAATACAAGCTGAGGCTCGAGCCACGGTTTCGCTGCGATTTCCGCGACCCGTGGGGCAACCGCATCCAGGTCGTCGATCTGCACGATGAGTCGCTCGTCTGGCTGCTGCCCTATCAGGAAGTGCAAAAGGCCGGTATTCGCTTTGGCGAGGATTGACCGCAGGAGTTTGGTCTCCTGGTGCGCGCGCTGCTTGTCTTCGCCGCGTTCTTGTCTTCGCGTCTTCTGCCTCGGCGGACGACGCAAATCCATCCGCCGGCTTTCGCACGCTCTCACGACTCTCTCGCCGAATGTCGATCCCGCCGAAGCGGAAGCGGTCGCGCGCACGGCACACGTCACTGCCCGGGAACTCGCGCGTGAATATCCCATCGTTGGCCCGCCGCTTTTCCAGAATTTCCTCATCCACATCGGCATCCGCCAACGCGGCTATGCTTCCTATGGGCGCACGACATCGGTGTGCAACTAAAAGCGCTTCATTTGAAACCCTGGAGCTGCACTGGGGCGCTGCCGCTGTCGGCACAGTGATGGAACCAACTGCATCGTCGCGACCGCACGTGGGCAGCCTTTCGCAAGTGGCTACATCATCGACGGCTGGCGGCATGCGGGCCGATTATTTTGGCGGCGGGCCGCGTACGATAACTATGAGTGGAAAGAAGACCTTGCCGAAACCAGCTGGCTGCAACGGCGCTGACTAGCTTAGTTAAGCAGTTACCGCGCAGACGCTGCCGGCGATGATCCGCCAGCTCGAACCGACTCGGCGCCACATGCGGATATAACGTCAACGTCCCTCACCCGGCGCACCATTCACCACCAGCGCGAGATTCGCGAGCACAACCGCGATCGTGATCTCTCCATGCCTCTCGATCGAAATCTCTTCCAAATCCAGACGACTGAAGCGTTCCGCTCCGGAGCGGTGCAGTTCGAGATCACCTCGCGTTTGTCATCGTTTCTTGCAGCAGCCTAACGACACTAAGATTGGCTGCCCGCAGCCCAGAGTAAACGCGAAATAGTCCTGCGGCTGAATGTTCGCTCTCCTAGACGAGCCGGAGATCATCCCTCCGAATGGGTCTGCTTGACACCTATCTCGGCAAGGAGGCGCGGGACGAGCTTCGGTCCGGCTCCGGGGAGCGAACCGAAGAGGTCGCTGTCGGGATGCTGGGTGAAGGGCGCTTCGATGGCGGCGCGATAGGTGAGGAGCTGACACTCGAGGGTTTGCAGGACGCACGCACAACTGAGCGCGAGCAGGCTCTTGGCGGCGGTCTGGCCAGAGGAGCCGCGGAAGGCGGCGGCGCGGGCGAAGATCTCCAGGCGCTTGAGGACGGTGTCGGATCGCCAAAGCTTGTCTGCGTGGAGGAACTTCTCCCATTTGCGTTTGCCGGCGGCTTCCAGCTTTTCGGGCGTGGGGAAGGTCTCAGAGAAGGGCCAGGTATCAGAGCTTAGATTTGCCTCGTGCTCGCAGAAATCCGCCATTACCTCCGCGTCCCGCCATTTTAGCCCTTTTTGAAATCCCACGCCAGCGCCGGGTGGGACATTTCCTCTCGAGTATCTGAAGAGCTTCACGGTAGTCCGGAACAGCGTCGCGGTCGCCTTGCCGAATAGCGAGAACGCCGTCATGCTCAGTCTGCTGCAGATTACCCGCATGAGCGGACACAGTCAGCTGGTTGCTGAGCTAAAGGCGGACTGCCCGATGCCGTACAAATGGCGAAGCACGCCGGCCATTTCGGGCGCGCTCTTATCTGGCTACTCTTGCCTCGCTTCGCATCTCTCAAGGGGTGTCATTAGCCTAACGAATTAAACCGGCACGAGGAGACAACATCCGCGCTTTGGACGAACGGGTGGTTTGACGATGCCGGGCAACCCGCTAGCCTCCCGCCATGTTTGCTGACTCAGTCGAGCGCTTGCGCGCGGCGGTGCGCGATGTGCCAAATTTCCCCAAACACGGCGTCGTTTTTAAAGACATCACTCCTATCCTGGTGGACGCGCAGCTTTTTCGCGACTCGATCGAGTGTTTCCTCGAAAGATGCCGTGCCCTGTCGGCCGACAAAATCGTCGGGATCGATGCCCGAGGATTTCTTTTCGGCGCGGCGGTAGCTTATGCGCTCGAAGTTGGTTTCGTGCCGATCCGCAAGAAGGGCAAGCTGCCGTTCAAGACCGAAAGCGCGGCTTATTCGCTCGAATATGGCGACGCCGAGATGGAGATGCATACCGACAGCATCAACCCCGGCGAAAAAATCGTGCTCATCGACGACCTTCTCGCGACCGGCGGGACTTCCGCCGCGGCGGCTGCGCTTATCCGCAAAGCCGGCGGCGAGTTGCTCGAAGCACAGTTCCTGATCGAGCTCGAGTTCTTGCATGGGCGCCCGAAGCTCGAGCCGACGCCGGTGTTGTCGTTTCTAAAATTTTGACCGCAGATTTCACGGATCAGAAGATCGCCCGAAGGACCTGATTCAACTTCTTCTCTCAACCGCGAGATTTGCGTAATCCGCGGTTAAGAAAAATCTGCCTCGCCTCAGCGCTTTCCGTTCTGCACAGAAAGCTCCCAGCGATAACCATCGGGGTCGCGAAACCAGAGCCCCATGTGTTTTGAACCGGGCGCTTCCGGTCCGATCTCGTTGCCGGGATCCTCCACTTTCACCTTCTGCTGCTTGAGATGCGCGAGCGCTTTCCGCAGCGCGGTCATATTCGGGAGATGAAACGACATGTGACCGAAAGTCTTCGGCCGCGGCTTTCCTTTGTGGAGCGCGATCGTGACGTTGTTGTTGCCGATCGCGACGCCGCCATCGAATTCGAATTGCTTTTTCAAACCGAGCGCGCGTTCGAACCATTTCGCGCTTTTCTTCGGATGTTGCACGGAGAGCCCGAAGTGGCCGACCTGACCAACGGTGAATGGAATTTTCATGCCGTCATGTTACGGCGCAGGACGATCAGCCGCCAGCGAGCGGTTCACTTTGTAATCGTGCGACTCACGAGTTCAATGACAAGTGCACCCCACGCCGCAACCGCCTTCGCTCCCCGCGATCACCTCAACCTCGATCTCCTGCAGCGCAAGCTGATCGTGAATCATCGCGAGAAGCTCGAGCGCGCGACCTTCCGGCACCGTCGCGCAGCGCACTTCAATCCGCGCCCTTTTGCCGGCCAACTCCGGATGCACATCTCCCAATTCCCCATCAAGCAGAAACGAAACGTAAGCGTTGAACTTTTCCTGCAGTTGAAAAAGCTGCAGCTCGGAATCATTCCACGGTCGCTCCTCAAACATCGCCAAGACCAGCTCATCGCGTTTCGAGTCATGTGCGAAAAAATCGATCACGCCGGCATGCGCTACCCCACTCGGTTGCTGGATTTTCTCTGTCATGGGTGGCGCAAGCTTCCAGCTTGCCATAGTGCGCGCAAGCCGGAAGCTCGCCGAATGAGAATCATCTGCGTGCTCATCTTCCTTGGCGCCAGCCTAACGAGTACCTCCGCGCAATTCACTCCGGCCTTCATCCAAAACAGCAGCTACTGGAACGACGGCAAAGCCGAGTTCGACATCTACGACGCGCAGCTCGTCCGGGAAGGCGCGCCGCGCCAGACCGAGGTGCTCCACATCCTCGTGCGTGAGCCATTCGATCTGAAACAATTGGTCAAATCGGATTCATGGTCGCATCGCGGCGTCATCCAGGTGCTGAAGCTAAACCAGATCCTGCCCGCGCCCACCGGCCTCTACGTCGTGCAGCAAATGCATTCCAACTTCTGGCGCGCCGACAACGGGCGACTTGCGAAATTTTCCCTCACGAGCAACGACAGCTGCGGCAACAGCTTTAAAGAAGGAAAGCGCGCCGGCGAGGAATTTGCCTACCAATGGCACACCTATTGGGACGGCATGGCCGACGGCAGCGAACAGGTAACACTTCCGCCTAACGGGTTCTTCTACGACGAGCTTCCGTTGCGCGTGCGCACGATCGATTTCTCGAAACCGAGCGGCCAATTCGAAATCCAGCTCGCGCCGACCATTATCAACTCGAAAAAAACCGATCTCATCTGGAAACCGGCCACGGTGAGCTACAAGATCGGCGAGAAATTCATCAAGGTCACCGTGCAACATGCTGGCGGCCGCGATGAGTTCACCCTCGATCGCGATTTCCCTCATCTCCTCCGCGAATGGACAGCTGCCGATGGCAGCCACCTCAAACTGAAGCGCAGCCTGAAGGTGGCGTATTGGAAATACGGGAAGCCGGGCGATCGCGAACGCGCGTTGAAAGACCCGATGCTCCAGCATCCAGACTGACAATAAGCGACGCCGCAAGAAACTCCGGGGAGAATCTATCGCGAAACCAATTGAACGCGGGGACATGCCTTCGTTAACTAGCGCATGGTAAAACGCCCAGACAAGAAAGGCCTCACCCTCCTCGGCAAGAGCGAAACCCGGGTACCAACGTCGCCCTCGGCGAAGACGCTCGAGACCTTCGCGAATCCCGCAAAACGCCCCTACTGGATTCAGTTTCACGCCTCCGATTTCACTTCGCTCTGCCCAATTACGGGTCAGGCCGACTTCGCTCGCCTAACGATCGACTATCAACCCGCGAAACGCTGCCTCGAAACCAAGTCGCTCAAGTTTTACCTCGCTTCCTATCGCAACGAACGGGCCTTCAACGAAGACGTTACCAACCGCATTCTCGACGATCTGGTGCAGGCGTGTGCACCACGGCGAATGACGATCGAAGCGGAGTTTGCGGCGCGCGGCGGAATCGCCCTCACCGTCACGGCCAGCTTCCCCCGTCTGGAATGAAGCGAGCGGTCGTGCTCCTCAGCGGCGGGCTCGATTCCGCCACCACGCTCGCCATTTGCGGCGCAGAAGGTTTCGAGCCTCACGCGATTTCTTTCCGCTACGGACAACGGCATGAGCTGGAACTGGCCGCAGCCCAAAAAATGGCGCGCTCGTTAGGCGCGGCCGAACACCGGATCGCCGAGATCGATCTGCGTCTCTTTGGCAGCTCGGCATTAACCGACGAAATCGAGGTGCCGAAGAATCGTTCCGAAGCGGAAATGTCAGCCGAGATTCCCGTCACCTACGTGCCCGCGCGCAACACCATTTTCCTCGCCTATGCCGTCGCCTACGCGGAGACGATTGGCGCGAGCGACATCTTTATCGGCGTGAACGCGGTCGATTACAGCGGTTATCCTGATTGCCGTCCGGAGTTCATCCGGGCCTTCGAGCAACTTGCCAACCTCGCCACTCGCGCAGGCGTGGAAGGCGCGCGCTTCAGAATTTATGCACCGCTCCTCCGCCTAACGAAAGCCGAAATCATTCGCCGCGGGACTTCGTTAGGCGTGGATTACGCGCTCACGCATAGCTGCTACGATCCGACGCCCGATGGCTGCGCCTGCGGCAAATGTGATTCATGTCAGCTCCGCTTGAAGGGTTTTCACGAAGCTGGCCTTGAAGACCCGATTACTTACGCAGCATGAGCTTTCGCGACCGATTGGGAATTTTCGTTCTCACAAAAGAAGAACAGCGCGCTATCGCTTTCGTTATTCTCATGCTCGCTCTCGGTCTGCTCACGAAGCACTATCGGGCCACGCATCCGCCCACGAATCCGCCTAACGAACAGGTGGAAGCTCACACGCCTGGGTAAGGCACGCTTGTCGCCTGCTGGTCGCGCTGTTTCAGCGCGACGAACTTCGCGAGGTGCGTGGCTTGTCGCGAACAGCGAAGCGTAACGAGAACTTCGCAATTGTGAGCCACCCTTGCCAACACGCGAGACGCGTGCGCCACCCAATCATTTGTCCGCGGCCAAACCCGGGATCCGTGCATAACCGACGAAACGCGGATGCCGACCCGAGGAAGTCGCTTTTTTCGACGCGGTCTTAAAATCAAAGACACTCACTCCCGACATCCGCTTGCCCTCGAAGCTGCGCCCGTCACTCGCGCCGAGCATCACGGGCTTCCCTGTCTCCTTGTCTTCGCCCAGGTAGATCATCGTGTGCGTCACCGGCGGGTCTTTTTCGACGTCGTAAGTGCCAGTCCAAAAAAGCAGATCGCCCGGTTTGAGCTCATTGAACTCAAAGGAGTCGAGATCGCGGCTGAGCACACTGCGAAAAGTTCCCGCTTTGCGCACCCAAACATATTGCCCGCTAGCGTCACGCGGCACGTCTTTCACCCCGTTCTTGCGTAAAACGTAATAGATGAACCCGGAGCAATCCATCCCGCCGTTCGTCGGATCGGCCGAACCGTAGGTGTATTTTAGATCCTGATTCGTTAGGGCGAGCGCGCTGTCGAGAATTTTTCGGATCTCCGGCGGGTTCCCCGCGTATCCTTTAATCTCATCCGCCGAGACGGTGGCGGTGACCGATTTCATTTTCTCCGGTGAAGCGGTCGCGCTCGGTTCGGGCGAAGGAGCCTCTTCCGCCGTGGCGGAAGGACTTGGGGATTCCGAAGGTGACGGCGAGGCTGACTCTTCCGGTGTCGGGCTCGGGGTTGGAGACGATTTCTTTTTCTTCTTCGGTTTCGGCGTGGCGCTTTCTTTCGGTGAAGGAGAGGTCTTGGTTTTCGTGGAAGTGTGTCGGTGCTTTTTCGGGGTCGGGCTGGGCGTCGGCTGACTCTTCTTTTTGCTGCCGCTGCTATGATGCCGGTGATGTGACGGCGTCGGCGCGGGCGTGGCGAAAGCTTTCTTGAGCGTGTCGCCGATCTTTTCCCCTAGCGGCTTCTCTTCCGCAGCCCGTCCGCCTGCCGGCGGAAGGAGGAGCAGGATTAGGAGCAGGAGCAGGATGCGCCGAGGCACGAGGATCAGGAAGCGATTTCCTGCAGGATCGCCTTGTTCATCTTGATCCCGGCTTCCAGATTCTCGATCGGAAAGTTCTCGTTAGGCGAGTGTGCGCGACAATCGGGCAGCGCCAGTCCCAGGAGCAGCGTTTCGACGCCGAGTATATCGCGGAATTGCGAGACGATCGGGATGCTCCCGCCTTCGCGAATCAACGCGACGCTCTTGCCGAATGCCTCCTTCAGCGCCTTTTGCGCGGCTTCGCCAAAGGCCGAGTGCGGATCGGTCAAATACCACGGTCCACTGTGACCGTCGGTGATTTCCATCGTCACGCCCGGCGGAAGATTTTTTTCCAGATGCTTGTGCGCCAGTTGCAAAATGTTCGCGCCGTCCTGATTCGGGACGAGACGAAAAGTCAGCTTCGCCATCGCGTGGCTGGCGATTACGGTCTTTGTCCCCTTCCCCTGATAGCCGCCGCCGATGCCATTGATCTCCGCAGTCGGCCGCGCCCAAAGGCGTTCGACGGTGCTGAAACCCTTCTCGCCAAAAAGTTCGGGCGCGCCGGTTTCCTTCAGCACTTCCTTGTCACCATCGACGGGCAATTTCTTCCAGGCCTCGCGCTCCCAATCTTCCAATGGCTTGACGTCGTCGTAAAAACCTTCGATCGCAACGTGCGCGTTCTTATCGTGCAAAGTCGCGAGCAATTGCGCGAGCGCGGTGACAGGATTGGCCACCGCGCCGCCGAAAACTCCGGAGTGCAAATCCATCTTTGCACCGATGATTTTGATTTCGAGCGCGGTCACGCCCCGCAGTCCGTAACTCAAGGTCGGCACGCCGCGCGCGATCATCCCGGTGTCGGAAACAACGGCGACATCGCAGCCTAACGAGCCCTTATTTTCCTCGAGAAATTTGGGCAGGTTGTTGCTCCCGATTTCCTCTTCGCCTTCGATGATGAGATGCAGGTTAACTGGCAGATCGCCCTTCTCCGCGATCGTTTCTTCGATCCCCAGAATGTGCGCAAGGATCTGGCCTTTGTTGTCAGTCGCGCCGCGGGCAAAGACGTAGCCGTTTTTCAAAACCGGATTGAAAGGCGGCGAATCCCAGAGGTCGAGCGGGTCGGGCGGCTGCACGTCGTAGTGGCCGTAGATCATAACCGCTTTGCGACCGGGCTTTTGTTCGTTATGCGCCCAGACAATCGGATGGCCTGCGGTCGAAACGAGCTGTGTCGTTAGGCCAATCTTCTTCAATTTTTCCACCAGCCAATGCGCGCATTCGGCGAGCTTTTCCTGGTAGGCATCGTCGGTCGAGATGCTCGGGAAACGGAGAAAGGTGAAGTAATCTTCAAGGTGTGAATCGCGCATGCGGAGACGTTAGTGCGCTCACCCAGTCTTGTCATCCAGTGCAGGCTCTTCGCTTCGCTCAGAATGACAGGAGTGGTAGAATCGGCGGATGAAATTTCGCACCATTCTTTTTGTGGCCGCTGCGTTGTCAGGCGCAAGCGCCACCGTTCACGCTCAGATCGATCGCATCACGGGCAAGGTTTGGGCAACGCGATCGCCTGTGCTGGCGCGACACGGGATGGTTTGCACGAGTGTTCCGGCAGCGACGCAGGTCGGGCTCGATATTTTGAAACGCGGCGGAAGCGCAGTCGATGCCGCGATCGCGGCGAACGCCACGCTCGGCCTGATGGAGCCGGTCTCGAACGGCATCGGCGGTGATCTTTTCGCGATCGTGTACAGCGCGAAGGATCACAAACTTTACGGTCTCAACGGCAGCGGCCGCTCGCCGCGCGGTCTCAGCTACGACGAGATGAAGAGCCAGCTCGCGAAGCTCCATCGCGAATTCATCCCGCCGACCGGGATGCTGCCGATTAGCGTGCCCGGCACCGTCGATGCCTGGAGCGAGCTGCACAAAAAATTCGGCAAACTGTCGTTAGGCGATGATCTCGCGCCGGCGATTCATTATGCGCGCGAGGGTTTCCCGGTGACGCAGCTGATCGCGTTTTACTGGCAGGACAGCGTGCCGCTTTACAAAGGCCTGCCGGGCGCGTTCCTTCAGACCTACACGCTCGACGGCAAAGGCCGCGCGCCTAACGAGGGTGACATCTTCAAAAATCCCGCACTCGCGCACAGCCTGAGCCTGATTGCCGAGCAAGGTCGCGACGCCTATTACGAAGGCCAGATCGCGGACAAGGTCGACGCCTTCATGCGTGCAAACGGCGGTTACCTGCACAAGATCGATTTCGAGCAGCATCACTCGCAATGGGTCGATCCGGTTTCAACCAACTACCGCGGCTACGATGTCTTCGAGCTGCCGCCTAACGGACAAGGCCTGGCCGCGCTCGAGATGCTGAACCTTCTTGAAGGCTACGATCTGAAGAAGTGGGGCTTCGATTCACCGGAGACGCTCCATGTTATGGTCGAGGCGAAGAAGCTTGCGTATGCCGACCGCGCGAAATATTACGCCGACCCCGATTTCGCGAAGATCCCAATCGCCGGCTTGATTTCGAAAAGCTACGCGGCGGAACGGCGAAAATTGATCGACATGAGCCACGCCGCGAAAAGCGTCGCACCGGGAAATCCGTCGTTAGGCCAGAGTGACACCATCTACATGTGCACCGCGGATGACGAAGGCAACATGGTCAGCCTGATCCAAAGCAATTTCCGCGGGATGGGCAGCGGCATCGTCGTCCCGGGACTCGGCTTCATGTTCCAGGACCGGGGCCAGCTTTTCTCGATGGAGCCGGGACATGCGAACGTCTACGCGCCGGGGAAGCGGCCGTTTCACACAATTATTCCCGGCTTCGTGATGAAGGATAAAAAGCCCTTGATGGCGTTCGGCGTGATGGGCGGGGACATGCAACCGCAAGGTCACGTCGAAGTGCTGACGAACATGATCGATTTCGGAATGGGCCTGCAGGAAGCGGGCGATGCGTCGCGCTGGCAACACGAAGGCGATAACGAACCGACCGGTGAAAAGATGATGGCCAACGGCGGCTACGTGGAGGTCGAGAGCGGCGTGCCATATGCGACCGTGCGAGCTTTGAAAATGAAAGGACACGATGTGCGTTACGACGTGGGTGGCTACGGCGGTTACCAGGCGATCGAAGTCGAGCAACACGACGGCCAGCGCGTTTACGTCGGCGCGAGTGAGAGCCGGAAGGACGGCGAGGCGGCGGGTTACTAGCTCCGTCGAACAGCCGTCTCGCCTGTTGGGCAGCCGGCATCCTACCCGGTCACTCGAGCACCGGGCAAGACGTCCGCTGGCCCACAGACAAGATGCCTTTACTGCGGCGAAGGGGACATCGCCGACGGCCCCTGCTTTGGCCCTTGTCTCTCGCCGCAAGTTCACGCACGGTGCGCGCGTGGCTCACGAATCGCCCAATGCTGCCGACGCACAACTTGTTAGGGCAATCGGCGTTCCCGGCCTCACTGCCAACATCGTCAACTCCACAGTCGGCGCGGGCATTTTCGTCCTTCCCGCTCTAGTCGCACAAAGCCTGGGGCCGGCAGCGCCGCTCGCCTTTATCATCTGCGCGCTTGCTATGGTCATCTTCGTGACCTGCTTTGCCATCGCCGGCAGTCGCGTTTCCCTGACCGGAGGTCTCTACGCTTACGTGGAAGTCGCTTTCGGCCGCTACAGCGGATATCTCGCGGGAATCCTTTACGCCGTCACTGCCATCTCGGCCGTGGCCGGCGTCGGGAATGTGCTCGTCGATTCGATGGCCGGACTCGCTCCGTCGTTAGGCAATCCGATCGTGCGCGTGATCGTGATGTTCCTGATGTACGCGTTCCTCGCTCTCATCAATATCCGGAGCGTGAGGGCTGGCACCGGTGCGGTGGCGCTGGTGACAGCGGCAAAACTCCTTCCCCTGCTCCTTTTTGTCGGGGTGGGAATGTTTTTCCTTCATCCGGCCTACTTCACCTGGACGAGCGCACCTACCAGCAGCTCGTTAGGCGACGCCGTCCTGCGTCTTCTCTTTGCCTTCGTTGGGATCGAGGTTGCGCTCATCCCGAGCGGCGAGGTTAGGGAATCAGCGCGGACAGTTCCACGCGCAATCTATCTCTCCCTCGCGATCACGACCATCCTGTATCTTCTTATTCAAATCGTCGCCCAGGGAACACTCGGGCCGGCCCTGGCAGATAACACGAAGACTCCGCTGGCCGAAGCAGCCTCACATTTTCTCGGCAAGACCGGACGTACCCTCCTGGTGGTCGGTGCGACCATTTCGGCTTTCGGTTTCATCACAAGCGACATTCTTAGCTCGCCGCGGATGCTCTTCGCCATCGGGCGCGATGGAATCCTGCCTCGCTGGTTTGCGCACGTGCATCCTCGTTATCGCTCCCCCGACGCTGCGATCATCGTCTACTCCGCGCTTGCGTTTTGTCTTTCGATTTCCTCGAGTTTTGAAGGACTGGTGATCTTGTCGAACGTCGCCGTCCTCCTGATGTATCTGCTTTGCTTCGCCGGCATCTGGCCTTTGCTTCGCCGCGAACAATCGGCAGAGAGCCGGCCGCTGCGTTTCCCGGGGATGCAAATCTTTCCCGGCCTCGCCATTTTGGCAATTCTTGGGCTTTTCTGGCTGACCCAGCCTTGGGACAAGATTTTTCGGATCGCGATCATTCTTGCGGGCGCATCGATTCTTTACTGGGTCCGTGTAAGAGCGCCACGCCGGACCTGAGGGTCATTCGATAGCACTACATCCTGTGGCGGAGCGGCCGCCGAAGCGCCGTAAATTGTGGAGATCGGGCTTGTCAGCCTTCGCGTGGCAGAGTAATTAGCGAGAAGTAATTCTGCCGCGACAGCACATGCACCTCCAATCGCTCGAGCTTTTTGGCTTTAAGTCCTTCGCCGACAAAACCGTTTTTAACTTCCATGAAGGCGTCACCGCGATTGTGGGACCAAACGGCTGCGGGAAGTCCAATGTTCTTGACGCCGTTCGCTGGGTGCTCGGCGAGCAATCGGCAAAGGCGCTCCGCGGCGGCGAGATGGCCGACATTATTTTCAGCGGCACCGATAATCGCAAGCCGGTGGGCTACGCGGAAGTCAGCCTCACGTTCACCGATTGCGCGAGCGAACTCGGCGTCGACTGGCACGAGGTCCGCGTCTCGCGGCGCATTTATCGCGACGGGAATTCGGAATATCTGCTCAACAAAACGGTCTGCCGGTTGAAAGACATTCAGGCGCTTTTCGCCGACACCGGCGTCGGCCGGAGCGCTTACTCGATCATGGAGCAAGGGCGGATCGATCAGATTCTCAGCTCACGACCGGAAGATCGGCGCGCGGTTTTTGAAGAAGCTGCTGGGATTACCAGATACAAAGCCCAAAAGCGCGAGGCGCTGCGCAAACTGGAAGCGACGGAAGCGAATCTGCTCCGACTCGGCGACATTATTAAGGAGGTGAAACGCCAGATCGGTTCGCTCCAGCGACAGGCGGGGAAAGCGAGAAGATATCAGGCGTTGCTGGCCGATTTGCGGGTGCTCGACACGCACCATTCGCACGATCAACTGCGGTCGTTAGGCGCGGAACTGGAAGCCTCACGCGAAGCGACCGCGCGTTTCGACGAACACCAGCGAGCAACCGATCGGGCGATCGAGGAACAGGAAAACGCCGTCGCCGCAGAACGGGCGAAACTCGACGAAGTCGATGCCCGGATCAACGAAGCGCGCGCGGAAGTGCAACGGCTGCAAAACCAGATCGCTGCCCATCGCAGCCGGATCCTTTTCAACCAGGAACGCGCGGAGGAATTGAGCGCGCTGATCAAGCGCTACGAGGAGGACATTTCCACCGCGGAAACGAAGCTGGCGCAGCAGGAGGACGAAATCCACAACACCGACGCGCTCCTCGAAGAAACCGAGCGGCTGCTGCAGAACAAACAAGCCGAGCTGGCGGAAGCGACCAAGCGCACGGCGGAGATTCATCGCGATCGCGAGGAACAGGATCGGGCGTTGCAAGCGCTCGAGCTGTCCATTTCCAAAAGCGAAAACCGGCTCTCCGACCTGGAGGAAGAAATCCGCAGCACGGGCGAGCGGCGGAGCGCAACCGCGCCGCGTCTGCAGGAATTACAACACTCGTTAGGCAAAGCGACCGCGGCGCGCGATCAAATCGCGACCGCGCTCGAGACGAAGCGCGCGACAGCGGCGGAAGAGCAACAAACGTTGCAGAAATGGAGCGCAAAAATTCCGGCCGCGGAAGAGGAGGTTGCGCGTCAGGCGCAGGCGCTGCGCGAGGCCGATGCGGCGCTCCTCGCGGGCGAACGCGCCGTCGCGGAACGGCAGTCGCGCCTGGAAATTTTGCAACAACTCAACGCCGAAGGCGAGGGTCTCGCGCAAGGTTCTCAGGCGCTACTTAAGGGCCTTGGCGATCCCGGCCACATTCTGCCTGCTCTCACCGGCGCACTCGCTTCGCTTATCGAGGTCGAAGAGGAATTCATTCCCGCGATTGAAGCCGCCCTCGGGCGCAACTTGCACGCGGTCGTTCTGCGCGACCAAGCGGTGGCGGCGGAGATTATTGCAAAGCTAACCGAAGAACAACTTGGACAGACGGCGTTGATCTCAGCGGAGCTTTTGCGCATGTCCGCGCCGGGCGAAATGAGTTTGCCAGAAGGCGCGCTCGGCTGGGCGGCCAACAAAGTTCATGCTCCCGCAGAACTGGAACCGATCGTTAGGCGATTGTTAGGCGGAGTTGTTCTGACGCGGGACCTCGGGGAAGCGCAGCGTTTGAAAAAGGAGAATCCCGAACACGCTTTTGCGACCAAGAATGGCGAGTTCATCGCTGGCAACGGCGTCATCTATGGCGGACGGGTGAATGAAGAAAGCCATTCGCTTTTCGCTCGCAAAGCACAGATCGCCTCGTTAGGCGCCGAACATCGCAACTTGCTCGCGGCGCTGCAGGATTTGCGAAACCGGCGCGAGGAAACCGAGCAAACCCTCGCCCGCGCGACGGAGGAG
>DASXPA010000227.1:0-8896 GCA_036493915.1 Chthoniobacterales bacterium
GGACGGTGCCAGCCGAACGACATTCTTCTGCGCGCCACGGCACGGGATCGGAGAGCGCGTAATCGATTTTGAAAACGCCGGGCGCATGACGAAAACGCTCCAGCCGTCGCCGGTAACGATGGGGAAGTTGCTCGCACGCGATGCGGGCAAACTGCCAGCAAGTGGTATCGAAGAGAACGGCGCGGGCTTTGGGCAGTTGCTGCAAATCCTCGACCCGACGATCAGTCTCGATCTCGCCGCCGAGTTCGCGCAGACGCAGGGCAAGTGCATCGGCAATCGCCTGGGCGCCGCCCCGCGGCAAGGGCCAGCCGACCGCATGTCCGGCTGCTCCAAGAACCAGACCAAAAGCTGCCGAAGCGGGCGCTTCCAGCGGGAGCAAAGAATGCGCCGCGAGTCCGGCGAAAAGGGCTCGCGCCGCTTCCCCTTTAAAAGAAAATTTCGCAACGGCGGCGGCGGACGCGATCGCTTCGACGCCGAACCGAGCGAGGATGAGAGGATGACGCGGGAGGTGGAGCATCGGCTGCAGGAATTCCGCGGCCAATTGCTCCCAATTGCGCGCCAGCGGCTGCATCAGCCGACGATAGGCGGCTGCATCCGCGCCTAACGAATCCGCGGTCTCCGCTACGCTGCGGCGAAGGGCGACCGCGGAGCCGTCGTCGAGCGGGTGCGCCAGTGCGATCGGCGGCTGAATCCATTCCAAGCCGTGGCGGTCGAGGGCGAGCGCCTTGAAAAAAGGCGAACCGACAGCGAGCGGATGAATCGCTGAACAGACATCGTGGACGAAGGCGGGCAGGGTTAGCTCGGCCGAGCGCGCACCGCCGCCGATGGTTGCGTTCGCTTCGAAAACGCGAACGGAGCAACCGGCGCGCGCCAGCGTGATCGCCGCCGCGAGGCCATTCGGCCCGGAACCGACGACGATCGCGTCCCTTTCGGCAGTCTTCACGCGACGCTCAGGAAAGATTCGTCAGGCGCATCTTCAGCCGCCTTGCACCGGGGGCATGAGGGCGATCTCCTCGTCGGGTTGGAGGAGATAATCCCGCTCGACGAACTCGAGCCCCGCGCCGATGAGAAGATGCCGGTCCCATTTTTCTAGCCCGGGATGAAGTTGATAAAGCCGCCCGAGCAAATCAGCCACCCGCGCCGACATCGGGAGCTCGACTTCTTCCTCGGAGATGCCGGCGATCTCTTTCAGCTGGGAGAAGAAGCGCACTGAAACCTGCATCGTCGCTCGGTCGTTAGGCATCGTTAGGCGGATGCGATCAGCTGTTTCCGGAGAACGCCGACACAGGGCAGATTGCGGTAGCGTTCGAGATAATCGAGGCCGTAGCCGACGACGAATTCGTCTTCGATATCGAAACCGACATAGTCCGCTTCCACCTCGCGCCGCCGCATTTTTTCCTTCCGCAGGAGGACGCAGATTCTCACGCTCAGCGGCTCGGCGCTGCGTAATTTTTCGGCGATCGCTGCGAGGGTGACGCCGCTGTCGAGAATATCGTCGAGGATGAGAATGTGCCGACCCGCCACGTCGGGAAGAGCGATTTGTTTAAAGACGATTTCGCCGCTGGTCCGGGTGCCGCCGTGGTAGCTCGCGACGCTCAGGCAATCGAGCTTCAACGGCAGCGGAATGCGCCGAAGCAGATCGGCCATGAAGATGAGGCTGCCGTTGAGGACCGCGATCACAGTCAGCTCGCGCTCGCGGTAATCGGCGGAGATTTGCGCGGCGATCTCGTCGAGCCGGCGCAGGATTGTGCTCTCGTCGAAGAGCACGCGTTCGAGATCTTCCTGCATCGGTTCAATGGGCCACAGGTTGGGCCGTCGTGCACAGAATTAAGGGACGGGCCTAGCATGCTGTCAGAGTTTACGACGCCTAAGAGGAAGGGATGCGGGCCAGCGCGGCGCGGATTTCCTCGGTCAGCTTTTCGTCGGCGTGGAGCGCGAGGCCGCGTTGCCACAGCTCCGTCGCGCGGGTCTTGTCGCCGGCCTTTTCCGCGGCCTCGCCGGCGTTTAGATAAAGCAATTGTTGATCTGACGGTTTAAGTGCTTCCGGATTTTTCTCCACCGCCGCGACCAAATCGTCGAGGGCGTGACGAGCGGTTCTCCCGCGAGCGAGAAGGGCGGGAAACGCTTCATACGTAACGGCCCGCAGCAGCCGTACTTTACCGTTGTCGGGCGCGGCGGCAGCGGCCTCGTCCATCAACCCCATGCCGTGGCGAAGCGCGTTCCACTTCGCGACTCCGAACGGCAGATCCCGACTGCGCAGGGTGTAGGCGCTGCCGAGATAAACCCGCGCCAATTGATCGTTAGGCTGAGCCACCAGCGTTTGCTCGAGCGCGGCTACGCAATCGATCACTGCCTGCTTGTCGCCCGCGAGCCCGCGTGCATAAAGGCGGGCGATCTTCGCGTCGTCGCTCGTCGCGCCTAACGACAGCGGGAAAACCGCGCTGAGGAAAACGGATACCAGCCAGATCGATTTCATTCGAGGAAAATGAAGAGCAAAACTAATCGTAGGCGGCAACGGCGAGTGTGCTACCATCGCATTCTTGCAGATCGGCCAGCCTCCAGCAGAATGACGAGGTTTGCTACGTTTGCGGGCGCGCTCGCGTTTCTCTTTCTTCGTCTGGCGGCAATCCCGGCTGCGACGCCGTCGTCGGAGTTGCCGCCAGATTTTTTCCAGCAACTGGCCGCCGCAAAGAGTCCCGCGGAGCAGGATAAAATTCTTCGCGACGCGAAGTTGCCGCTCTCGGGAAAGCCGCTTTGGCGCCAAATATCGCTGCACGCCTATCACCTCGGGATCGATGGCAATTACGCAGATGCGCAGATCTTCAACGAGATCGTGCTCCGGCTTGGAGGCGACGAAGAGAAGGCGGCCGCGCACATTCAGAACGCCTACCTGTTTCGCGAAGAAGGCGACATTGATGGGGCGTTGCGCGAACTCGCCACCGCCTTCGGTTCATTCGTGGGGCACGATCTCGACAAGCACATCCTTGTCAGCGCCTCGCAGCTGCGCGGCATTTGCTACCTCTCACTCTCCGATTTTGCTCATGCGCTGCAGTGGCTCCATCGCGCCCTCCGTCTCTCGGAGGAAATGAAATATCCCGATGGAATCGTGCCTGCGCTGAACAGCATCGGCGAAGTCTATCGTAGCCAGGGCGAGCCGGCGCGGGCACTCACGTTTTATGAGCGGGCGCGCAAGATTGTGGGCAACGATGAGGCCTGGAACATGGCGTTCATCTTTAACAATATCGGGATGTGCTACGACGCGATGGGCGACATCGATCGTGCGATCGAGAACATCAACCGCGCCCGTGCAGTCGCGGAAAAGGTGCATGCGCGGCCGCGCGTTGAGACATCGCTCGCGGTCCTTGGCGATTTGGAGTTGAAACGCGGTCATCTCGACACGGCCGGCGATTTTTATGGGCAAAGCCTGAAACTCGCTAGAGAACTCGGCCGGGCCGAAGGCGAAGCGCGCGCGACCTTGGGAGCGGCGCGAGTGGCGCTGGCACGAGGCGAGGCGAGGGCTGCGCTTGCCGGGGCGCAGGAATCGGCCGCGCTCTCGAGGAAGACAGGTCACATCGCTGAGGTGACGCCGGCGCTGACTTTGTGCGGCCAATGTTTACAGACGCTCGGGCGCGAGGAGGAAGCGAAGAGTGCTTTTAAGGGCGCAATCGCGGCAGTCGAAGAGATGCGCGGGCAGGTCGCCGGCGGCGACCTCGAGCGGGAAGCGCTCTTTGCGCAACAGATCGCGCCGTATCGCGCGCTGGTTGCTTTACTCGTTAGGCAAAAGCAGCCGGAGAAGGCGCTTCTTGCAGCGGAGGCATCGAGCGCACGCGTTCTGCTCGACGCGACCAATGGAGAGCGGACGGAATGGTCATCTCTTTTGACGCCCGAGGAGCGTGCGCGAAATCATGAGTTGGATTTGCAATCGACGCAGGCCACTCAGGACATCACGCGCCTGCGCAGTGCGGCGAAGGTCGATCCGGCTGCGCTTGCCCGGGCCGAGGCGAAGCAACGCGAAGCGCAAGCGGCGCAGGAAGATTTTGCCGCGCTGGTTCAGTCGTCACATCCCGAGTTGCAACGGATGAAGCCGCCCGCAGCGCTCCATTCGCTCGCGGAATTGAAGCCGAACCTGCGCGGCGGCAATAAGGTCCTGCTCCGGTTTCTGGTCGGCGAAGAGGAGTCGTTTCTTTTTATCGTGACCTTGCCTAACGAATCCGGGGCGCCGGCACTCAAGGTGATTTCGTTAGGCAAGAACAGGGCCGCGCTCGCACGCCTGACAAATGACTACCGCACCCGCGTGGCCGGGCGCAGCCTCGCCTGGGAACAACCCGCGCGTGAACTTTACGATCTGCTTCTCCGCCCCGCGCAGACGCAGCTGGAAGGCGCCGACGCGATTGTGATTGTGCCCGACGGGCCGCTCTGGGAGTTGCCTTTTCAATCGCTCGAGCGGGACGCGAATCATCCCGTGCTGATCGACTACTCGGTTCGTTATGCACCATCGCTCACCCTCCTGGCGCGTTCCGAGAAAAGACCGCCGGCGGCGCTCGCTCATCAACTTCTCGCGTTTGTAAATCCAGCGCTCGACGATGCCGCAGGCGAAAGCCGGGACGCGTTATCGGACCGCGCTTGGCAGCCGTTGCCGGAAATGGAAAAGCAGGTGTCCGAGCTGGCGAAGATTTATCCCGAGCCGGCGGGCGAGATTTTGGTCGGAGCCGCCGCGCGCGAGAAAACCTTCAAGGCGGACGCGGCGAGCGCGGAGATCCTGCACTTCGCCACGCATGGCGTGCTCGATGATCGTGCACCGCTCTATTCCTACCTGCTTCTCTCGCAAGCGGGCCTCGGGCTGGAGGAAGACGGGCGGCTCGAGGCGCGGGAGTTGATGCAGTTAAGATTGCACGCGCGCCTCGCCGTTCTCTGCGGTTGCGAGACCGCGCGCGGCGAAGTCACCGCGGGCGAGGGCGTGATCGGATTGTCGTGGGGTTTCATGGTCGCGGGATGTCCGGCGACGGTCGTGAGCCAATGGAAAGTCGAGAGCGCGAGTAGCAGCGCGCTGATGGTGAAGTTGCATCAACAACTGCACGACGGAGCGAAAAACGCCGAGGCGCTGCGGGAGGCGAGCCTGGAAGTGCGGAAGAACCCGCGGTATCGGCACCCGTTTTATTGGGCGCCGTTCGTGCTCATTGGCACGAACTGAGAGCGGTGGGATGGGGGTTTTTCCCGATCCGCTACTGGATCGCGGTCGTTAGACCAGCAAGCAGTTTCCTCGGCAAAACGCTCTGCGGATTTTCCTGCACCAGGGCTTGGAATTCCGCACGCGCTTCTGGGACGAGACCCACTTCCGCGTAAGCGACGCCCATGAGCAGATGCGAAGTCCCAAATTTCTTCCGCAACTTCTCCAGCATCTCGCGCTTTTCGTTAGGCAAGATCGCAAACCGCGCCCCGGGCGCGGGCGGGGTGGGAGCTTTCGCGATCATCTCGCCATTGTGCAAGGCTTCCACTTCCCATTCGTAGCTCTCGTTAGGCTGGAGCGGACCGCGGGGGGTCCACTCCGTTTGCGCCGCATTCAGCACCGGACTGCTCGCGAGCGCACCGCTGCCCCGCGGGAGAATGTTCACCCGATAGCCGTTCGCGTGCGACTCCCGTTTCCAATGAAATGTCGGCTGCGTGCTCGCGACGACGGTTCCAACCGGGGCAACGACTTCGAAGCCAGTCGCCGCACTGCGGCCGCCGGCCAACGTCTCGCTCGTTGCTCGCAAGCCTTTGACGGTGGGCGAAAGTTTCAACTCGCCCGAGGCGGCCGCGTGGACCGCATTCTGCAGATCCGGCGGGAGCGGCCCGAGCGCCGGGACCGCGCCACTCGGCCTCACGACGATCGATTCCCCGGCATCGCGCAACACGATTCCGCTGTGCACCCGGTGTTCCATCGAGGACCACCAGAAAAAGGCAAACCCAAGCGCCAGGCCGGCTGCGATCGGCAGCACCCAGCTAAATCTTCCGGAAGCTTCCTCGTCCAGCGCGTAATCGCGCGAGGGCAGTCGATCCATTTGCTCTCGGAAGCGCAGCAGATCAGCCAATTCGGCGGCGGCCTTGGGGGAACTGTTGATCCGTTCGGCAAGGTCGCGGCGGGTCAACGGATCAAGATTCTCTTCCATCAAAGCGAGCAAATCTTCATAGGCGACCGGCTCGTCGGAGCGGATCGCCGGGGGCCGCTGCCGCCGCAATTCCTCCCGGCATTCGACGCAACTTTGGAGATGATCGCTCACCTCGACCAACGCGGCGGGCGCCAGCGTTCGCTCCCAGTAAGCTTCACGCTCTTCGCTGGTTAGGTGCCCGTGTTTGTCCATTGCTCTTCCTCTTATGTAGATGGCGATTCCGCTCGTTTATTACCTGCGCCGGAATTCCAGACGCGCCAGGCATCGCCCAACTTGGTCCGCGCCACCCGCCGCAGATTGATCACCTGTTGTCGGGTGCAGGCGAGCATTTTCGCCGTCGTCAGATCATCGAGCGGCAGGCGATTCCAGAGCGCCGCCAACTCCTGCGCCTCGAGATCGAGTATCGTGGCGATGGAGCGAATCGAAGCGACGCCGAGCAATTCGAATTCCCGCAGAACCTCGGAGTGGAGAAGAAAAGCGCGCCGCTGCCGGTCGGAGAGCGCGCCAATCTCGTTCCAGAGCCAGGTGAGATATTCTTTCCAGACCGCATCTTCCAAAGGTGAAAGCCGCGGATCTATCGCGGCGTCCGCGTCGACCGCACCGCTGCGCGGAGTCCGCCCGGCGCCAAGTACCTCGCCCAAGGCCGCCGTGAGATCGCGCAATTCGATCGGCCCGCCGAGCCAGCAGAAGAAGCGCGCGAGCAGATCGGGTAAAGCCAACTGAGCCGGCACGACACCGCCTACAGCCTCCCGCACCGCCGCTTCCGGATCGACGAGCAGCCATTGCAACTTCGGCGACAGCCCGACCGATTTTTCCGCCGATGATCTGAGCCCACACCATTTCGCACCCTCCGCGTCAGCCCAAAGCGCGAAACCTTTTTGCGGCGTGCGATTTTCCAAGACGTAACGCAGTCGATTGAGGAAGAGCGCACGCTGCGGATGGCGGGCGCGCAGGTATTCCGCCCAGGCGGAATAGGTCGTACTCGCGACGTAAGCGCGGAAGTCACGGATCGGTTCGCGCGCCTCCTCGCGCAGGGCGTTCAGCTGGCGAATGAGCTGTTCGCGCACCGCGCTCGCGGCGTCTTCCGCATCGGCAAAATTCTCGGCCGAACCGACGCCGCCCGCCTGGCGGCCGCGCAGGATCGTATCGATTAGCGGATCGGCATGTTGGATCAGCAGCTCTGCCAACTGCCGCCTCTCCTCCGCCGCCGGTGCGGCGAGATAAGCTGCGAGCAGCGGATCCGAGTCAGACATCTTCGTGGTCTTAAGCCCCTTTAGGCACGGCGAAATCTATCCCGCCAAAGCCGACAAAAAATTTCTCGCATCTTTCCGGTAATATCGCCGCGGCTTCTCCATCTCCAAAGATGAAATCAGAAACTCCATCACTCACTCACTTCATCGCCAACCAATATGAAAATACGCAAATTGAATCACGTTCGCGTCATTCTCCTCGCCGCCGCCACGCTTGTCTTTCTGCCGTTATCCCTCTCGGCCAATCCAATCGGTTGGAGCGCTGCCCAGGACATCACGGGTGATTCTGATATCAGCACTGATGGCGCCTTAGCGCAGGCAGCCAATATCACACCCAATGGTATGCTCGGCACAACGGTCAATGGCGTGACGTTTGCGCCATTTGTCGCCGCCAGCGGGCATGACATCTCTGGTCACTTCACTTTGGACGGAAGCTTGGCCCTCTACGACGGGTATGGGAGCATAAATGCGCCTTTCTCCAACTTGTCGTCTGCCTACCAAACCCTGCTCAGCACCGGCAACAACGGAAGCAGTAACTCGGTGATGACGCTAACAATCAGCGGCCTGACGCTTGGAGATACTTATCAATTCCAAGTTTGGATCAACGATTCGCGGGGCACCTATGGCACCCAAGGCATTACTGCGACAGATGGAGCCCTGAGCGTGCATATCTTGGGCGACACGACCGGCGTGGAGGGCGGGACAGGGCAATATGCGCTGCTCACCTTTGTTGCGGACGGCGACGAAGTCATCACTTTTCAAGGAGATCCGACAGGCGGCACCACGGAAGAGGCCTTCCAACTGCGCGACCTTACCGGCGCGCCCACCGTGCCAGAGGGCGGACCGACCATGTCGCTCCTCGCCATCTCTCTGATGGGACTGCTCTTCTTCCGCCGCCGGTCGGCGGCCTGATTTCTCCTCGAGCGAGCGATTGCGACGCGGGCGGCTGCCGGTAAAGTAGCCGCCCGCGATGCTTGTTCATTCCGCGACCTTTTCCATCCCCACCCGCGGCAAGGGCACCTACGAAATCACCGAGCGCGTTTCCTCGGCGGTAGCCGAGAGCGGCATTGAGACCGGTACGGTTACGGTGTTCGTTAGGCACACGAGTTGCAGTCTCATCATCATGGAGAACGCAGACCCGACGGCGCGGCAGGATCTGGAGGAATTCTTCGAGCGGCTCGTCCCGGAAGAGACGCCGTATTTCGAGCACACCGCAGAAGGCGGTGACGATAGCACTTCCCACATCCGCTCCGTCCTCACCCGTACGAGCGAAGTGATTCCAATCGTCGGCGGCCGGATGCAGCTCGGAACCTGGCAGGGGATTTTCCTCTTCGAACATCGGCGCGCCCCGCACCACCGTGAGATCGCAGTGAGCATTATTGGAAGTTAGGCTCTGGCCTGAGTTCCATCGACAACGCGTGTGCGGTAATCTCCGTCCGGTTTGAAAACACTGGCGGCCACCCACAATCACCACAACGCCGTTCGCGATCGCTGGGA
>DASXPA010000228.1:0-5559 GCA_036493915.1 Chthoniobacterales bacterium
CCTAACGACGCGATCGTCTGGTATTTCCCACTCGCAAACAGCCTCGCGTAGGCATCGAGCGGATGACCGGTGACATAAAATCCGAGCAGTTCCTTTTCGAAGGAAAGCTTCTCTCGCTCCGTCCAGGCGGCGAACTCGTGAGTGCGCCGCTCGATCGTCGGTCGCGGAAGATCGGCAAAAAGTGAAACCTGACCCGAAGCGCGATCGCGATGGGCGGACGCCGCAGCCGCAAGCGTCTCTTCGATGCAGGCAAACAACTCCGCGCGATCGCGTCCGAGAAAGTCGAAGGCGCCGGCTTTGATCAGGCTCTCGATGATCTTGCGGTTGGCGATCCGTGAATCGACCCGGCTGCAGAAGTCTTCCAAAGAAGTGAAGTCGCCGCCGCGTTCGCGCTCCGCGATGGCAGCTGCCATTGCGCTTTCACCGACGTTCTTGATCGCAGCGAGGCCAAAGCGGATGGCACTGTTGTAGCCGGGGGCGGTGACCCCGGCGGGGCTGTTGTCGGCGGCGGCGTCAGAGCGGCCGGGGTCAACGCCCCCGGCTACAACAGCCTCGGGCGTGAACTTAAGGCTGCTGCGATTCATGTCGGGCGGCAAAATCGGAATCCGCATCCGTTTGCACTCGCCGACGAAGACCGAAATCTTGTCGGTGTTGTTGATCTCGTTGCTCAACAATCCGGCCATGAATTCGACCGGATAATGCGCCTTCAGATAGGCCGTCTGATAGCTGATCATTCCGTAGGCTGCGCTGTGGCTTTTGTTGAAACCGTAGCCGGCAAAACGCTCGAGGATGTCGAAGATCGCGTTCGCCTTTTTCTCCGGAATGTTGTTCGTCCGCGCGCAGCCCTCGGTGAAGCTCTCCCGCTCCTTCGCCATCTTCGCCTTGTCCTTTTTGCCCATCGCGCGCCGGAGCAAATCGGATTGGCCTAACGAATAACCAGCGAGGCGGTTTGCCGCCGCCATGACCTGTTCCTGATAAATCAGAACGCCGTAGGTCTCGGCGGAGATTTCTTCGAGGAGCGGATGCAGGTATTTCACTTTCCCGCCCTTTTTGGCTTTGATGAATTCTGGGATCAGGTCCATCGGGCCGGGCCGATAGAGCGCGATCAAGGCGATGATGTCGTCGAGCTTTTGCACGTCGAGTTGCTTCGAGACATTGGTCATGCCCCCGGACTCCATTTGGAAAAGGCCGATGGTTTCGCCGCGATTGAAGAGCGTGAAGCTCGCCGCATCGTCGAGCGGGATTTCCTTGAGCGAAAAAGCCGGCTCGCGCTCGTGGATCAGGTTGAGCGTGTCCTCGATCACGGTGAGCGTTTTCAACCCGAGGAAATCCATTTTCAACATCCCGAGATCGCCGAGGGCGTTGCCAGAAAATTGGCTCGTGACTTCGTTATCTTTGCTCCGGGTGAGCGGGATGAATTCGGAGAGATCGCGATCGCTGATGACGACGCCGGCCGCGTGCACGCCGGCGCCGCGGGAGAGACCTTCGAGCAAGCTGCCATACTCGAGCAGCTGGCGCGTGGCGGGTTCCGTCTCGGAGGCGCGCTTGAGGTCGGCGTTTTTCGCAAGCGCGCCAGCGAGGGTGATGTTGAGCTCGTTAGGGATCATCTTCGCGATCCGGTCGGCGTCGCCGTAGCTGAAGCCGAGGACGCGGCCGACATCGCGGACGACGCTTTTCGCGCCGAGCGTGCCGAAGGTGATGATCTGCGCGACCGCGCGACTGCCGTACTTTTGCCGGACGTAATCGATCACTTCACCGCGGCGCGACTGGCAGAAATCGATGTCGATATCAGGCGGCGAGACCCGCTCGGGATTGAGGAAGCGCTCGAAGAGGAGACCGAACTTGAGCGGATCGATATCGGTGATCTCGAGGACGTAGGCAATGAGCGAACCGGCGGCCGAACCGCGCCCGGGACCGACCGGAATTTTCTGCGCTTTCGCGTAATGGATAAAGTCCCAGACGATGAGAAAATAACTGACGAAGCCGGTGCTCTCGATGACTTCGAGTTCCTTCTCGAGGCGGGAGAGAAGGGCTTCGTCGCTCGTGGCGCGCTCGCCGTAACGTTTGCGCAAACCTTCGAAGCAAAGATCGCGCAGGAATTGGCGCCGCGGCTTTCCGTCAGGCGTGTTGTACTCGGGGAACTTCGATTTGCCGAACTCGAACTTGAGATCGCAGCGTTCCGCGATCGCGATCGTGTTCGAAAGCGATTCGGGATAATCGCCGAAAATCGCGCGCATCTCGTCGGCGCCTTTGAAGTAAAGCTCCGGCACGTAGCGCATGCGCTTTTCGTCCTGCACCATCTTGCCGGTGCCGATGCAAATCATGACATCGTGCGCTTCGTGGTGGGCGCGCTCGAGGAAGTGGACATCGTTTGCGGCGACAAGGCCGAGGCCGAATTCCTTCGCCAAGTCGGGGAGTACGCGGTTGCACTTCCGTTGTGCCTCAATGCCATGATCGTGGAGCTCGATGAAGAAGTTTTCGGTGCCGAGAATGTCGCGATAAGTCGCCGCGCTCGCCCGCGCCTTCGCGAGATCGTCCGCCTGGAGCGCCATGTTGATCTCGCCCTTGAGACAACCGCTCATCCCAATCAAACCCTCCGCGTGCGCGGCGAGCAGTTCCTTGTCGATCCGCGGCTTGTAATGCATCCCTTCAAGATGCGCGGTCGACATTAGCCTAACGAGATTTTTGTAACCGGTTTCGTTCCGCGCGAGCAGAGTGAAATGGTTGGCCGCGTCCCGCTGCGAACCCGGCCGATCCTTGATCGAACCGGGCGCGACGTAGGCCTCCACGCCGATGATCGGCTTCACGCCGGCTCTCGTCGCCGCCTGGTAAAAATCGATCGCGCCATGCAAGTTGCCATGATCGGTAATGGCGACTGCGGGCATCTTCATCGCGGCCGCTTTTTCCATCAGCTGCTTCATCCGCACGGCACCATCGAGGAACGAATATTCGGTATGCAGGTGAAGGTGAACGAACGGGTCGGCGGGCATGCGAAGACACTATAAACTCGCGCTCTGATGCGGCAAGAAATCGACCGGAAATGAACCCAAAATCTGCGCACATCCGTCCCCCGGAGAGGACGCGCTGACAGCCCGTCCTCCCAGGATTCGCTCTCGGACGCTTTCAGAGTCCGAATCCGCAACTTCGTTCAGCACCTTTCGGCGGACGGGAAATCTGCGCTTGCGCTCTGCACGCGCTTTCTGATTTTCTTCACCCAAGCACCGTTGAAAATCAGCCGGACACCGCCACTTTAAACCACATGAAAAAGCTCGAAGCGATCATCAAGCCGTTCAAACTCGAGGAAGTGAAAGAGGCGCTCGCCGAGCTCGGCATCGAGGGCATGACGGTGACGGAGGTGAAAGGCTTCGGGCGTCAGAAGGGCCACACCGAGATTTATCGCGGCTCGGAATACACCGTCGATTTCCTCCCAAAAGTGAAAGTGGAAGTGGTGCTCGCGGACGACATGGTGGATAAGGCCGTCAGCGTCGTGGTGAGTGCCGCGAAGACGGGAAAAATCGGCGACGGGAAAGTTTTTGTCATTCCGGTCGAACATGCGGTCCGCATCCGAACGGAAGAGATCGGCGAGAAGGCGGTATAGGAGCGTTGAAGCGATCAAGCGGTGAAGCGTTAGAGCGGCTGAGCATTGTTCCGCTTTAACGCTTCAACTCTTAAACGCTTCAACGCTCACCCACACCATGCCTAACGAAAAGAAGACTCCATCCGACGTCAGCAAGTTGATCAAAGGCCATGAGGTCAAACTCGTGGATTTCAAGTTTACCGATCTGCCCGGCGCCTGGCAGCATTTCACCACCACTCTTACCGAATACAACGAGGACATTTTCACTGAAGGTCTCGGCTTCGATGGCTCGAGCATTCGTGGTTGGAAGGCGATCAACGCTTCCGACATGCTCGTGATTCCCGATCCGGAGAGCGCCTGGATCGATATCTTCAACGCCGAGCCGACGCTCAGCCTCATCTGCACGATCGTCGAGCCGATCACGCGCGAGCCTTACAGTCGCGATCCCCGCGGCGTGGCGGAAAAGGCGGAGGCTTATCTGCAAAGCACCGGCATCGCCGACACGGCGTTCTTTGGACCGGAGGCGGAGTTTTTTATCTTTGACGACGTCCGCTTCAACTGCGCTGGAAACAGCGCCTCCTATTCGGTCGACAGCAACGAGGGACATTGGAATAGCAATCGCGAAGAATTTCCGAATCTTGGCTACAAAATTCGCGCGAAAGAAGGCTACTTCCCGGTCGCGCCCGCCGACACTCTGCAGGACATCCGCAACGAAATGTGCCTCGAGCTGGAGAAAGCCGGCATCCCGATCGAGCGCCAGCATCACGAAGTCGCCACGGCCGGACAGGCGGAGATCGACATCCGTTTCGCGCCGCTCAAGATCATGGGCGACCACCTGCAGTATTACAAATACATCGTCCGCAACGTGGCCCGGAAGCACAACAAGACGGTGACGTTCATGCCCAAG
Source organism: Chthoniobacterales bacterium (assembly GCA_036493915.1). Taxonomy (GTDB): domain Bacteria; phylum Verrucomicrobiota; class Verrucomicrobiia; order Chthoniobacterales; family UBA10450; genus Palsa-1392. The sequence continues at coordinate 4,485 of DASXPA010000228.1, forward strand.
CCGCTCTTCGGCGATAACGGTTCGGGCATGCACACGCACATCTCGCTTTGGAAAGAGGGGAACCCGCTTTTCGCCGGCAATGGCTACGCCGGCCTGAGCGACATGGCGCTCTTCTTCATCGGCGGAATTTTGAAACATGCGCCCGCGCTGACCGCGATTACGAACCCGACGACAAACAGTTACAAACGACTCGTCCCCGGTTTCGAGGCGCCGGTGAATCTCGCCTACTCCGCGCGCAACCGTTCGGCGGCAATCCGCATCCCGACTTATTCGGCGAATCCGAAAGCGAAACGGATCGAGTTCCGCACTCCGGATGCTGCGGCCAATCCTTACGTTGCCTTTGCCGCGCTGCTCCTCGCTGGGCTCGATGGCGTGCAAAACCGGATCGATCCCGGCGATCCGCTCGACAAAAACCTCTACGAACTTCCGCCCGAAGAACTGGCCGATGTGCCGAGCGTTCCGGACTCGTTAGGCGGCGCGATCGCGGCGTTGGAAAACGATCACGCTTTTCTCCTTCGGGGCGACGTTTTCAACGCCGACTTCATCCACAACTGGATCGAACTAAAACAAAAAGAATACGATGCGCTCCGGTTGCGCCCGCATCCGTTCGAGTTCCAAATGTACTACGACGTCTAAGTAGAAGGCGGCGCTGCAGACAGCTATCGTCGAGAGATGGGGTTGAGCCTTCATCGGGGGGATAGGGTCCGACTTTCGCCCTCACACCGCTTTGTCATGCCGAGCCTGCGAAGACGGCGAGGAATCTCCCGTGTGGTCTTAGCCGTTGTTTCCGGAAACTGCACCCGCAAGGATTTTCGGGACCTCCCTGGGCGCGCCTGCACCTGCCTCGGGGTGACCACGCAGCGGGGTGAGGTATCCAGGGACTGCGTTTCCGCTGCGCATCCCTTTTCCTGCGCTCAAGACTTAGGCATAGAGCGAAGATCCAGAGGCGAAAAGACGCCGGCGACGACTGCCGCGCCTCTGGGAAATGGCTTGCAACCGAGGGAGATCGTCCGATGTTCAACTTCGTTATGAATCTGCTCGCCATGCTCTCCAATCTCGGCGGTCCGGACCTGAT
>DASXPA010000229.1:0-4318 GCA_036493915.1 Chthoniobacterales bacterium
AGCGCCGCACCTTTTTCCGATAAATGCTGCCGTCGTCTTCGCGGTTGAAGCCGAGCAGTGCGGTAAAGATCCAAACCCTGACCTGTGACCAGGTTGGTAGTGGTACACTGTACCACTACGCCAAGGTGCCAATCATGACCGGTACTGGTATAAGGCTTGCCTCTTCGACTTGTTTTTGTCGGCGTCTGCGCCTGCTCGCCGACGAGCCGGCCCGTTGCCGGCGCGCGATGCGTTCGATGACGGTGAGGCGGGTGGCTTCGTCGTTGGTGCGGCGGGCCTCCGCTAAAAGATACCGTGGCGATGGTAACAACCTTGTTACTATTGCGCCCTTGCCGCGCAGCGGCTGGCGTTCTTAGATAGCGGTTGGCTATGAGCGCGAACGTCTGTTCAGCTGTGACGGCCAATTCTTTTCCTGCGGCCTATCCTGTCCTTTCCGCGCCGCGAGACCTTTCGTCAAACCGTCGCGAACAATGCCCTATCATGAAACCAACCCTTATGTCTTTCCGCTGCCTCGTTCCTGATTTCCGCTCCGTGGCGAAGGCCGCCATGGTTTTGGCCGTTCTCACCTGCCTCGTGCGAACCAGCCGGGCGCAGGTCTATCAGCAAACCAATCTTGTCTCGGATCTGCCAGGAATGGCCGTGCATACCGATCCGAACTTGGTCAATCCTTGGGGGATTGCAGAAACTCCCGGAGGGTTGATTTGGGTGGCCGATAATCACTCCGGAGTCTCCACTATGTACGATGGAAGCGGAACTGCCGCGCCCCTCGTGATTACGGTCCCGCCGGGAAGCCCGACCGGGATGGTCTACAACGCCACCAACGATTTTCAGGTCCACACCGGCGCCATCTCCACCTCGGCGCCGGCGCAGTTCATCTTCGCAACCGAAGACGGCACCATAAACGCCTACCGGGGACCCGGCAATCGGGCCCGGATCGAAGTAAACAACCAGAGCACTGGCGCCATCTACAAGGGACTCGCGTTGGCGAACGACGGCGACGAGAGTTATCTCTACGCTTCCGATTTTCATCACGGCGCGGTGGACGTTTTCGACGGCGACTTTGCGCCTGCCACGCTCGACGGCAGCTTCAGCGATCCAATGCTCCCGGAAGGTTTCGCGCCCTTCGGCATCCAGGAAATCAACGGCACGATCTACGTCACCTACGCGCTTCAGGACGAAGATGCCGAGGACGACGTCCCCGGGCCGGGCAACGGATATATCAATAAATTCGATCTCGAGGGCAACCTGCTCGGGCGCTTCGCTTCGAATGGCCCGCTCAATTCCCCTTGGGCCGTCGTCGTCGCGCCGGCGGGTTTTGGACCGTTCGGCGGCGATCTCTTGATCGGTAATTTCGGCGACGGTAAGATCAACGCTTTCGATCCAGCAACGGGAGACTTCCTCGGGACGCTTACTGACAGCGCGGGCGACCCAATCAAGATTGAAGGGCTCTGGGGTTTGCACTTCGGCAGTGGCGGGAGCGGCGGCGATCCGAACACCCTTTATTTCGCCGCTGGAATCCCCGGACCGGGCCAGGTAGAAGACCACGGCCTCTTCGGCAGCATCGGCTTCGTCCCGGCAGAGCGGCAACTGATCAATATCTCCACTCGCGCCTCGGTCGGTACGGGTGAGAAAGTCACCATCGGCGGATTCATTTTGCGCAGCGATCCTTCCGCGCCCGCCGGTCAGAGCAAGCGCCTTCTCCTGCGGGCCATCGGTCCTTCACTCACCGTCAGTGGCTTGGGCCTCGCCGGACGGTTGATGAATCCGATTCTGGAATTGTACGACGCCAACGGCCAAATCATTGCCGTCAACAACGATTGGGAAGACACGGACAAAGAGGAAATCGAAGCGACTGGCCTGGCCCCGACCGATCCGCGGGAATCGGCCCTGCTTGTCATGCTCGCTACCGACTCCGATTACACCGCCGTCCTGCGCGGGATAAACAACACTTCGGGCATCGCGCTCGTCGAAGTCTATGATCTGGAAACGACGACCGAGACCCATCTCGCGAACATTTCCACCCGCGCTTTTGTCGGTGGCGGGGACAATGTCTTGATCGGCGGCGTTATTGTTGGCGGCGACGCGGCCGAGCAAATCCTCTTCCGCGCCATCGGACCATCATTGGCCGACAAGGGGGTGAACGCTCCGCTGCAGGATCCGACTCTCGACCTGTATGACGGCGACGGAAACCTGATCGCGCATAACGATAACTGGATGGAAGAACCCGACGGCAAGCCCAACGCGATGCGAACGGCGGAGATCACCGCCACTGGGCTGGCGCCGACCGATCCCGCGGAGTCAGCCATTCTGGCAATGCCGGAGCCAGGAAATTATACGGTGATCGTGCGAGGGAAAGATGACAGCACCGGCGTGGCCCTGGTGGAAGCGTATCGGCTGGCCGTGACGCCAGCTGGCGTTCACTAGTCGAGTGTAACATTTGAATTGGGAGACCGCTTCACCTGGACTCGATCGCTCTAAGCGGTCGAGTTACAAGGTTTTGGCGGACTTCATTACATTCTCTACCGCCAAAATTCGGTTCCGGTTTCACAGTTACACTGCATTGGCATGACGATCGACATCGCCAGCAGGGATGAAACACTTGCGCATCTGAATCTCGCAACCCGACGGACGCATTCTGGCCTTAACTCTGTCGCTGTGGTCGCGATGTCGGCGCCGATATATATCTGCAGAAAGCGGCGCGCCGTTTCCAGGTTTAGACTCGAACCAGCCTCACTCAGGAAATCGCGGCGAGCGGTTGCGGCGGCTGCGGCGTCTTTTCAAAGAGCTGAAAAGAGACGTGATCGCCTTCGATCTCTGCGCCGCGATCGAGGAAATAGCGGCGCACCTTTTCCGGATAAAAGTTGCCGTCGTCCTCGCGATTGAAGCCGAGCCAGATACGGCCGCGCGGCTTCAGCCTCGTCTCGAGATCGTTGAGGAAAAATTCCCACTCCTCAGGCCCCCAGAGCGCGGGACTCTTGTGACCGTTGAAGCAGATCATGAATGCGGTAATGAGATCGAACTTCCGGCCGAGATCCGGCAGCGGCTGGAAGGCGTTGACGCGCCAGATGATGCGCGGCAGTTCGAGCATCCGCATCATTTCGCGGAACATCGGGACGTCATCGATGTCGAGGCCGACCGGGCGATGTCCGAGCCACTTGCAGATGTAGAGAAAATAGCCGGCGCCGGAGCCGATATCGAGGATGTCTTTGCGCCGGCTCCAGCCGAGGTCGAGATCGTGGACACGGCGCAGATTGATTCGAATCCATTTTTTTAAATCGAGATACTTCGGCCAATCGCTCCCCGGATCTTTGACCGCGTGCCGATCATGGATGCCCTGAAACTTTTCCCGATCCATCGCAGCGATGATCGTATCCTCGTTCAGGGAAAGGACGAAGCGGCGACTGAGAAGGATGAGCGCGAGATGCCGTCGTGCGCTGCGCCAGGCGCGCGGGTCGGCGAGCTTTTTCATTTTATGGGAGAAGCGCATTGGGAGTGGAAGGCAGTATCGGTACTGCGGGAACGGGTGAAGTCAAAAGGCGGGACTTTCGAGACCTGAGTCGGTCGCTAACGCCCGCAACATTGCCATCCTGAGCGAAGCGAAGGATCTCACGAGCGTCGGGCGTCATCGCAAAGAAAAACACGCGTGGAGTAATCCGTGAGGTTCCTCGCTACGCTCAGAATGACAAAATGTGGCGCCGGCTTTTGCCTAACGAGAACAGTAGTAAAAGAACGATCACGACGATAATCGCGATCAGGCTGCCGCAAACGATCCGATCCTGCCGCCGCGCGCGGCGGGCGGCTTTCGCGTAGGGGATGCGCGTAAAACTTATCATGCTGTAAAGCGGCAAATAAAATCCCGGCAGCCACCCTTCGAGCAGGTGATCGAGCTTCTTCTTCGCACGAAAAGTTCGGGAAGCCGTCTTGTCCCGCATCTCAATAAAGTTGTGCACCGCGAGGTCAGCGAGGGCGTCGGCATTCTCCTTTCGCCTCACGAAATACTCTGCGAAAGCTCTCTTACGTTCGTTAGGGAACTCGGTCAGACACTCATCGAAAACGACGCAGTCCTCGAAGGCGGCGTTCATCCCCTGACCATAAAACGGCACGACCGCATGCGAGGCGTCGCCGAGGAGCGCGACCTTGTCCTCGTAACACCAAGGCGCGCAGCGAATCGTCACCAACGAGCCGGTCGGGTTCGTTTGAAAATCTTCCAGGAGCGCCGGCATGAGCGCAACGGCATCGGGAAATTCTTCGTCGAAGAACTGCTGGACCTCGTCGTCTGTTTTCGTCGTGGCAAAGCTGCGCGGGCCGTCGAATTCCC
>DASXPA010000230.1:0-2174 GCA_036493915.1 Chthoniobacterales bacterium
ACTTGAAGAGCGGGGTCATGATGCGCAGTAGATGGACCGCGCCTTCATCGGCGCGACTGGCGCGGCCCATCACGTCGGCTGTCCAGGCATACATCGAGAGCGCCTGCTCGGTCGGCACCATCAGTTTCAGTAACTGGCGGCGCACGAGCGGCATCTCGATGAGCGTGCGGCCGAAAGCGACGCGGTTGCGAGCCACAGCGCCTCGTTGAGGCAGCGGCGCATCATCGCGGCCGCGCGTACACCGTGCGAGAGCCGGGACAGGTTGACCTGGTCCAGCATCTGCTTGAAGCCGGCGCGCAGCTCGCCGACCTGCCATGCGAACGCGCCCTCGAGCTGAATCTCTCCGCTCGCCATCGAGCGCGTGCCAAGCTTGTCCTTCAGGCGCACGATACGGTAGCGATTGCGGCTGCCGTCCTCGAGCCGCCGCGGCATCGCGAACAGTCCCAGGCCGCGAGTGCCGGTGGCCGCACCCTGGGGTCGCGCCAGGACAAGTGCCAGGTCGGCATCGGTGTGCGAGCAGAACCATTTCTCGCCGTAAAGCCGCCACTCGCCGTTTTCCTGCCGCGCCTCGCTCTCCAGCGCGCCCACGTCCGAGCCGCCGGATTTCTCGGTCATGAACTGGGTGCCCTTCCACATCGCGGCTGGATCCTGCGAGAGGAGGCGGGGAACGAGCTTGCGCTTCAGCTCGTCGCTGCCGTAGCGCAGGATAACGAAGTTGCTGGTGTCCGAGACGCTGACCGGACACATGAGGCCAAACTCCGCCTGCACGAAAAGGTACTGGAAGCCGTACTTCGCGATCGGTGGCATCGAGTCGGGCCATCCGAGCACGCCGGCGCGATGGCTCATTGCATGCAGTCCAAATTCGCTGAACGCGATCCGCTCCATCTCGCGATAAGCCGGATGATACTCGATCCAATCCTCGTCGCGGCCGAAGCGATCGCGCGGATGAAGCACGGGAGGATGCCTGTCAGCGGCGTCGGCAAGTTCGTCCAGGCGGCCGCCCGCGAGTTCGCCGAGGCGATCGAGATGGGGCTCGAGATGAGCGCGCAACGCGGGCTCCAGGTAAAGGTCGAGCAGGCCGCGAAACGCGTCATCGGCGCGGTAGAAGTTCATCCCGCCGCAATCGGGTGCGACGTGATCGGTGCCGGACTTTTGAGACGCCCCGTTATTGCGTCGGGCTTCCATAGCGGTCTCCCGCGGGACGCAGCCGAGCGGATTAGAGCGAGCTAGAAGGGATAGTTGATTCCCGAAAAAACCGCTGCACCCTCGCCGCCCCAACCCGCATCGACGTAGCCCACCACGAACGGCTCGGCAATCGCTCGAAAGCCCATCCCGCCCACGGGATGCAGGTCGGTTACGAAATCTTCGCCCGGGTTGTGGAAAACGCGGCCAACGTCGAAGAAGGGCGCCAACTCGAGGATGCCGTGGGTGTTGAAGACGTCGGTTTCCCACACCCGCGAGCGCATTTCAACGTTGACGTCGAACAGGTTGTTGTCGACAAACCGTCCCGCACCATAGCCGCGCAAGGTCTGCTGCCTGAATAGCATGCTCGATTCGCCGCCCAAACGCGCCATCGACCAGAACGGGACCTCGTTGCCGGCCGGCATGTATTGCAGATAGCCATGGGTGGCGAGCGTGATCTTGCGGCCGATCGGGAAATAGTGATGAAGGTCGACGCCCATGCGGGTATACGATATCGAACTCATGAAGCGACGGTCGGCGATCGAGGCGTAAATCAAATCGTAGCCGCCATCGGTGGGAAGATCGACTGAGTCGCGAGTGTCATACGTGGCTTGTAACTGGTTGAGTACTTCGGTGCCGCCATTGAGTCCCTTGAGGTTGGGAAACTGCTTGTTGATGCTAGGAATCGATTCGAAGGCGCCGTTAAAAATCCGCACGTAGCGCGGCCGCTCGAACAGCGCTATCTGCAAACGCGGCGTGACGTTGTAGCCGAGCGTCCCCTCGAAGTAGAGCTGTTCTGTGGTGTAGTTGCTCTCGTTGCCTTCGGAAGAGCTGTTACCGATTCCGAAAAAACGTTCGGTCGGATCGCGTTCGAAAAAAAAGTGCCCCTCGAGAGAAAATCCATTCTGATGGGTGCGGCCGGTCGCATAGTCCAAATCCACATGGCGTGCGATTTTTTCCTCGAACCCCGCGATTACGTAGTACTGGGTGTC
>DASXPA010000231.1:0-30129 GCA_036493915.1 Chthoniobacterales bacterium
AAAAAACGGCGGTTGCAGGACTTCCTGGTTGGCGTCGTGTTCGTAAGAAACGGAGCCGCTGATAGTGGTGCGGGGTGCGATGCCATATGACGCGCTGAGCCCGGTGCGAAACGTCGTGCGCGACTGCGTGCCAGGAACGTCCGGCTCCTCGAGACCGTAACGACTCGTCCAGCTGATGCTGGTCCGGTGGCCGGGGGCGTAGCGAAGGGTAGCTTCCCCGTATGGCCCCGTCCGTTCCCCGAAATCTTCGAAAAATCGAGCCTCAACGCCGGCGCGTAATGAAACGTTGAAGTCCGGACTGAAAGTATGATCGAAGCCGGCGAGAAAGAAATGCGTCGTCGAGTTCCGCGTCTCTTGGGAGTAGTCGACGAGTTGGAAGCGGTATTCTCCAACCAAGGCGGTCGTCGGCGAAGCGAGAAAGCGAAACTCATTCCCAAACGTGTGTTCGGTGCGATCCTCATAAGTGCTGACGACGGCGCTATCGTAATTGATCGCATCGAAGGTATAACTAGTCACAGTCGAGAAGCGCGGCGCCCATTGGTAAGCGGCGGAGAACTTATCCGAGGTGTAGAAATAATTTCCAGCTAATCGATTGACCCCAAACGTATCGGTGAAATCGGGCTCTGTTTGATAGCTAAGATAAATGGCGGCGGAGAGCGTGAGGCGCGGAGTGAGGTGGTGCGTTATCCCAAGTGTGATCGAATCGTTGACATCATACTCCTGACCGAAAGGCCGGTTGTAATAATAAGTCCCGCCGGCCACTCCACGAAAATCGATCGACGTGCGCGGGCTGCTAAAGTTGTAATCCAAAACAACCGATCCGCTGGTGAAAAAGGAAGTAATCGGGTTGAAGGTCGAGTCGTAAACGTTGTCGTCGTAGCCTTCGCTGACTTGAAAGGAGAAGTGAAATCGGGAAGGCGCAAATTTGCCGATGCCGAGTTCAGCCCCCGCCGAACTCTCTTCGGGGGTGATCTGTTGCCCGTAGTCGTTCATGGGCGCCTCAGGACCAGAATTGGCGGCGGCCTGAGTTCCTGAGGTCTCTGTCGGAGCGACATCCGGATCCTCCTCCTGCGCGCGGAGATTAAACGGGCCGGCAAGAATGGACGCCGCAACAAAGGCGGCAGCGATTGCCAGAATTTTTCGAATCATCATAAAAACATCACGCTATCGTTAGGCCAATTTCCGTTCCCTTTGTAGCTGCGGAGTCGAAAGAGTAGGCGTTTCATTCCCGTGGAGCAATGCTTTTTTCCAAGCGTTAGCGACCCGTCCACCACAGATTAGGGATGGGATGTCTGGGAGGCCGGCGGCAGCAACTTCAGCGGCGCATTTTTGTCCGGCAATTCCAGTTTTTCCGGCGGAATAGGCGCGACCTTACCGTTCTTCCAGAAAGTCAGATGGGCCGCATAAGATTTTCGCGCGACATCGGAGCGCGGGTCCCAGCGGAGAGCGCGGCCGAACATCCAGTCCGCCTCTGGAAATCGGCCTAACGAATCGTAAATCCTCCCGAGTGCGATGAGAAAAGTTTCGTCGTCAGGAGCGAGCGCCAGCGCCTCTTGGAAAGGGGAAAGCGCCGCGCGCTCGAACGAAGCTTGCACGGCTGGCGACGCGACCCCTTCCGCGCGGCGGACCCGGCTTTCGCCAAGGTAAAACCATGTCTTTGGATTCTGCCGGTCGCGCGCGATCGCTCTCTTCGCCCAGAGCATGGCGGCGACATGTCGCTCGTCGCGCAACGCCACCCGCGCGCATTCCGCGCAATATTCTGCCGGGAGACAGCGAACACATCCGGCGGCGAGCAAGAGAGCGACGAGCGGCAGCGCCACTCGGGCAAGCGTGAAGCGCGGGCGCGGCCGAGTGCTCTCGCTTTCCCGCTCCAGGCCGGCATTCGCCAAAATGCCGAAGACAAAAGCCAGCAGAAGGACGTTCGCCGGGATGTGCAGGTTGAAATCGAAGAAGGAATGGATAAGCAACGCCGCGAGCGCGCCAAGCGCACCGAGATTGAGCGCGAGTTTATTGCTTGGCAATTGCATCGAGACCGCGACCCGGCGCGGCCCGAGGCGCCGAAAAGAGCGCCCGCCCCGCCACAAATGTGCCCCGAGAAAAAAAAGGAAAACGGTGCCCCCGAGAGCGCCATATTCGGCGAGCAAGTGCAGGTAATCGTTGTGCACCTCCACCGGATCGAGCTGCACACGCGGCGTCCGGAACCGGCGCCCGTAATACAGATAAGTGCCGCTCCCGGTGCCGATGAGCGGTTGCAATTTCCATTCCGCGATCGCTCCCTGCCACAAGTCGATCCGCATATTCTCCGTATCGAAAACATTCTGCGCCCTCGTGCTTAAGAGCCAGTCATTCCTGAACCCGAAAAATAGTGCGGCCGTCATGAGCAGAGCGAGCACGCCGCCGAAAAGGGCCGTCCGCCAGAACACAGCGCCGCCCGCCTTGCGGAGAACGAAAAGGGTCAATCCCGCAAAAACGAAAAGGCTGAAAGTCGCACTCACATAGCCGCCGCGACTTCCCGTGAGCGCGAGCCCGACGTAGCACATCGCACCGGCGTAGCAAAGGAGCACCTTCGCCCACGCGGGCCAGCGGCTCCAGCAGACGAGGCTAACACAGAAGAGGCCCAACACTTCAAGCAAGCCAGCGAAATGATTCGGGCAAACGTAAAATCCGCTCGCGCGACGGCCATAATCAAACCGCTGTAAGAACGGGATCAGCATGTAGTTGTTGCCGCCGCTGAATTGAATTGCACCGATCACCACCTGCACCAGCGCGACAACGACGAGGAAGACGAGCAAAGACATGCGCCGCCTCGCGGAAGTAAGAACGCAGGCGGTAAAGAAATAAACCACCAGTCCGCCAAGGACCGAGAAGATGTCCGGCCGCGCGATCGACGGCACCGGCGAAAACCACGCCCTCACCAGAATGTAGCCTAAAAAAATTATCGTCGACCAAACACAAAGCCGGCTCGCCGCCGGTTTGGCACGGGACGAGAAGAGACTCAGCAACCCAATGAGTGCAAGCAGCCCGTAAATTGGCAGACTGAAGACAAGCCGGGTGCCGCCAATTAGCGCTTGCATACCGACGAGCGCGAGCGCGAGGATGAACGTCGCGATCAGCTCGGCACTGCGACTAGCGAGTGAAGGTGTCTCTTCCACGAGCTGACAACGTTAGATCGGAAGACCTGGTGGGCGAGTTCTTTCCCAGTCGCCTAACGAATCCAAAAAAATGCCGCTGCAGATCGGCTGCAACGGCATTTCGTGAGAGACGAAGGTTGGGACGAATTAGCGATTCTGGGTCGGCGTCGGCTGACAGGTGCCGACAAACGAACCGGGATGCGAGCTGAGAAACTCGGCCAGTTGATCCTGCGATATACTCCGCTGCGTCCCGTTGTCGCAGACCTGAACGTGCCCCGGCGGATTGAAACCGCCAGCGCCGGGGACTGAGCCGGGAGGAGGTAGTAGCGCGATGGGGCCGGCGGGACCTTCCGCTGGCGGCTCCAAGATCTCTTTTCCACCTGCCAGTATTTCCTTGCCGTCCCGGGCGAGCGCGTCTTGGATTGCATCGGCACAGTCTGGAGCGACGGAGAGAGCCGCATCCTGGATCGCGGAAGCCTGGCTTGCGGCATTCAAAACACCTGCACGAACGATGTTCTCGACAAATTCGCAATCACCGCTCGGAGTGCAGCGCAGGACCGTGGCGACGCTGTCGCCCGCATATTCTCGGTGCACCCTCACGGCCACCTTCGTGATCTCTGGAGCGGCCGGCCGATACTTCCGCACCGCCACGCAAACCGCTGAAAGAAATTCCTGCTTCGTCGCCGTCTGCATCGTCTTGCCCGGAGGCAGGTTTTCCTGAATCATTTCGGCCGGCGTGAGCGTGCGCGCGCGCGCCACCGGCATCGTTACCACCCAGAGGGCGGTCGCCAGCGTGCTCACCACAAAGAGTGACAAAGCCATCCGCGCAAATGCTGACGAGAAGACGCTACCTTGGGAAACCGTGCGCAAATATTTCATAAAACCTCTCCGAATGAATTCTCGATTTTTACCGCAGAAGCAGGAGGAGGGTCAATCTTTAATCCCGTCGCGCACTGGAGCGGGCAAAGGGAATCGAACCCTCATAGCCAGCTTGGAAGGCTGGAGCTTTACCATTAAGCTATGCCCGCGGGTGCGCCCAAATTCGCGCGCCTGGATTCAATTGCCAAGTTTTTTCCGGCCACCGTCGGCCAACACCTCGCCGCCGTCCGCTACGCACTTGCAAAGCACGGGCGCGCCGGGTACCAACAAAAGATGAAACGATTGCCTCTGATTTTGCTCGCTCTTCTCGGCGGGAGCGTCGCCGTGCACGCCGATCTCACGATTGTGCAGAAAGTGGAGGGCGGAAACGATTCGAACAACATCGTCCTGAAGGTCAAAGGCGATAAGGCTCGCATCGAAATCAATCCGCAGATCACGACCATTCTTGACGGCAAAACCGGCGACCTTGTTACCCTCATGAACGACCAGAAAAAAATCATGCGCATCTCGGGCGAGCGCGCCAAGGCAATGGCTGATATGGCCAACGCGGCCGCGAAGGAAAATGGTGCCGAGGTCGTTCCCAAACCAACCGGCAAAACCGAGACCATCAACGGCTACGAAACGGAGGAGTACGTCAGCACCTCTCCCCACCTCCAGACAACCTACTGGGTGGCGAAAAATTTTCCCGACTACCAAAGCATCCTCCAACAGATGCTCGTCCTGCAGAAAGGCGCCTTCGCGGCCATGCGTCGCGGCCTGCCCGACTACAGCAAGTTGCCCGGCCTCCCCGTCCGCACCGAGATCAAATCTGACGGCAAAACCGCCCTCACTAGCACCCTTGTCTCGGTCAACACCGATCCGGTTCCTGATTCTGCCTTCCAGATTCCGACCGATTATTCGGAGATGAAAATGCCGGATTTTCTCAGTGGCCAAAAACCTTCCGACGAGCCCGCACCCTCCGCTCATCAGTGAGAGTTGCTGCGCCGCATTTAATCCTGGCCTCGGCGTCTCCGCGCCGCCGCCAATTGCTCACCAATGCAGGCTTCGACTTCGCGGTTTTTCTTCCATCGGTTAAGGAAGTTTTTCCGAGTAATTTAACGCTGCGCGAGATCACCACCTGGAACGCGCTTCGCAAAGGGCTCGCGGTCGCGCGCGCCCATCCCGACGCGGTGATCCTTGCCGCCGATACGCTCGTGGGACGTGACCACGAAGTGATCGGCAAACCGGCGAACCTCAAGGAAGCACGTCGCACTCTCCAGCGCTTGAGCGGTCGCACACACACCGTCGTCTCGGGCGTCTTTCTCGGCCATCTCGCACGCGGCCGCACGGAAACCTTTACCGTCCTCTCGGAGGTCGTTTTCAAAAAATGGGGCGACCGCGAGATCGAGGATTACCTCACGAAAATCGACCCGCTCGACAAAGCCGGGGCTTACGCCGCACAAGGCCGCGGTCGCACGATCGTTAGGCGGATCGTCGGTTCACGCAGCAATGTGATTGGCCTGCCCTTGGAGAAAATCCGGACGGCGCTCGCTCGCTTCGGCGTTCGGCGGCGTGACTAACGCCTAACGAACCTCCGCAATCACCGGCGCGGCCACCGGTAGCTTCTCGTGTTTCTCCCGCCGCAGAACGCGATAGAGGAACCAAACGATGAAGCAATTCGCAGCCAGGATCAGCGCGGCGACCATTCCCGGCTTATGCCAAAGATGATGAATCTCGAAGGGAATCAGCACCGTCGTCGCGAACACCATTAGCAGCTCCGCCCAGCGCTTTTGCAGATAAACGCCGATCCCTTCCGTGCAGAGAATTGCACCGTAAAAAAGCGAAACCAAACCAGTCACGCGCAAGAGCCCGCCCGAGACCACGGCCTGCAATCCATTCAAGAGATAGAGCACCGCGCGGCTGTGGACGAGTGCCAGCTCATCCCCCGCCCAATCGCCAATCCGATCGAGCAGCTGGGTGCGGCTGTTGAGAAAAATCAGCGAAACTCCAATGCCGAGCAGGAGCAGGCCTTTCAGGATCGTGAAAATCGCGATGATCTTGAGGTAGCGAACACGCCGCTTCGGTTGGAGCATCTTTTGCACGGGTGCCGCGGGATTCACGCCATCACGTCTCGCAGATGGCTCGCCCCCTTACAACTTCGTCCGCCCGGAAAGTGCGCGCGAAAGAGTCAGTTCATCGGCCGATTCGAGACCGCCGCCGGCCGGCAGACCGTGCGCGATCCGCGTCAGCTGCACCGGGTATTTCTTTAAAAGGTCGACGAGGTAGTGCGTCGTCGCCTCCCCTTCCACGTCGGCCGCAAGGGCGAAAATGATCTCGCTAGGCAATTCGCGCTCCACGCGATCGAGGAGGGCGGCGATTCGCAAATCTTCGGGGGCGACGCGATCGAGCGGCGAAATCCTTCCGCCTAACGAATGATAGCGTCCGCGAAAAGCGCTCGTCTTTTCCAGGGGCAGGATATCCGTCGGCTGTTCGACGACACAGAGGAGTTCCCGGGCCCGCGACTCGTCGCTGCAAATTTCGCAAAGGTCCGCGGTCGCGAAAAAGCCGCACTGCACACAGGGGCGAATCGCCGCGCGTGTGTGCGTGATCGCGCCCGCAATCGCTTCCGGCTGTTCGCCGCGCGCCTGCACGATCCAGAGCGCGATCCGCTCCGCCGAGCGCGGGCCGACTCCGGGCATCTGCCGCAACTGCGCGATCAGCTCGCGAATTGCGCTCGGATATTCGGTGCGTTTCAAAACGGCGAAAGCGGTTCCGCGACCGGCCCTGGTTCCGTCGCCACCTGGAGCATGATCGGCTCGAGGCGGCGGAGATAGCGTTGCAATGGTTCGTCGTTTTCGACCCCGGCAGGTCGGGCGCGACTGAATTCGGCGAAGGCTTCCGTCCAGCGTCGCTCGCGGAAATAAACCAGGCCAGTCCAGAAAGAGTCGCGGCAGGCGAGTTCTTCCGCGCTCGCTTCGGAAGCGAGCGCACGCAGCTCGTAAACTTCCAGACGCTCATGCGCTTCGCCGCTGCGCAGGAAGTCGATCGGCCGCGCCACGATTTCCGCTCCCGCTTCGCTAAACGTGCGTGGGCCGAGTAAAATTTGCGAACCGTAAATCGGATTCGCGGCCGCGACACGACGCGCGAGCTCAACCGGCTCGCCGCTGACGAGAACCTCGCCGCCGCGCGCGCTCCTCATGCTCGCAACGACCAAGCCCGAACTGATCCCAATCCGCAAATCGATCTTGCCTAACGATTCCGGCTTGTGCGCGGAAGCCGCGGCGACCCGAGCGCGAAACTTGAGCGCCGCTTTGGCGGCCGCGGCAGCATGATTTTCGATCGCGTTCGGGAAACCGAAGATCGCGCGGATTCCTTCCCCATCGGCGGCATGGAGGTAACCGCCTTCCCGCAGAAACGGTCCGCTCGCTTCCGCGATCAAATCGTCGCTCAACCGCGCGTAATCAGCTGTCGGCATTTCATCGATCAACACAGCTTGATTGCCCACCTCGCAGTAAACAAAAGTGACTTCGTAGTTGCGCGGCTCGCTCAGGTCGGGCGCTCCTCTTTCCGTCAGGCGTGCAACGCCGTCTTCGGCGAGTCGACCCGTAAAAAAGCGCGCTCTCGCCCGCCGACGATGGCCTCCGGCCAAAAAGCCGAAGAGAAGCGCGAGCAGCGTCGCGACGAGTGCGACCGCGATTCCTGGCACCGGCTGAAAGGAAATCCCGGCCAAACCCAAAATCCACGACGCGCCGGCTAATTCTACGATCAACAAAAGGAGCAAGCCGACGCGTCGGCCAGCTTCGCGCACCTCCAACATCGTCCAGGCAACCGCCAAACCGACGCCGACAACGAAAATAAAATTGCCAAGGAAGAGGTGTTCGTCAGGCAGTGGTGACGCGAGAATCGAGCGGCCGAGAAGTGTCTCCGGACGGTCCATGAGCCCGTATTTTTGCAGCGCGATGACGAGCCCGCCCGCGATCGCGCCGATGAAAAAGGTGGCGCTGAGCGAACGCTTCATTCCACCGGCTGCTCGTTCGCCGACGAGCCAGGACCGTAGGACCGCAGGACGAGGTCGCTGAGGAATTTGTCCGGCGCGTCGACCGCCGCGGCCTCGAGCACAAACTGCTGTCTCCCCGTGTTTTTGCGAATCAGGCTGAGACCAAACTGGAAGTCTTTAAAGAGATGCGCGCAAAGATCGCTCATCTTCATTCGCTCGGCTTCCGCACGCTCCACCAGGCGCTGCAGCGCCGACTCGTCGAAGCGCAGTTCGACGTTGTGTTCGCGCGAAAAACGATCGGCGAAAAGCTGCGCCTCATGTCGAAGCGCGACCTTTTCCTGTTGATGACCCTCCGCCATCAAACGCTCGAGCACCCGTTCGGGCTCGCGGACCAATTCCTCCGACACCCGCAGCTGCGTCAGGCCCGAGCCGGCGAGGTGATATTTGTAGTCGCGGAACAATTTTTCCCAGACCGTGAGCAACCCGCGGGCGCCGGTTTTTTCCTCGGCCGCGGCAGTTGCCATCAAGAGGAGCGCTTCATCTTCGAAGCTGATCTCGATTCCATAGGCGCGGAAGGCGCGCTCGTATTGGCGCAAAATGCTGCCCTCGGAAAACTTCATGATCTTGAAGAGATCGTCGGCGTCGAGCTCCTCGCAGACAACGCGCACCGGGAGGCGTCCGATGAATTCCGGCTCGAAGCCGTACTCGACGAAATCGCCCGTCGTGACGTGCTTGAAAATGTCGTTGTCGAGCACCTTGAGCGGCTCATTTTGAAAACCGATCTGGCCCTTCGCGATTCGCCGTGAGATTTGCGCTTTGAGGCGTTCGAAGGCGCCGCTGACGACAAACAGAATGTTGCGCGTGCTGATCGTTTCCTTCTTCGTTTTCCCGCGACGCTGAAACTCAAACGCGGCCTGCAGCTGACCCTGGAGATCGTTTGCGCTACGCAACGGCACCTCGGTGTCTTCCATCAACTTGAGGAGCGTCGTCTGGACACCACGGCCGCTGACGTCGCGGCCGCCGCCGAGATTGTTGGCGGACGCGATCTTGTCGATCTCGTCGATGTAGATGATCCCGAACTGCGCGCGCGTGACGTCGCCGTCCGTTTTCTGGACAAGTTCCCTAACGAGATCCTCAACGTCTCCGCCGACGTAGCCGGTCTCGCTAAACTTGGTCGCGTCGGCCTTGACGAACGGCACTTTGATCAGCTCTGCGATGTGCTTGATGAGGTAGGTTTTCCCGACGCCGGTCGGCCCCACGAGGACGACATTCTGCTTCGCGTATTCCGTCTCCTCGGCGCGCTTCGCATCCTCGCTTTCGAGCTGGCGCATGTAGTTGACGTGGTTGTAGTGATCGCAGACCGCGATCGAGAGCACCTTCTTGGCTTCATCCTGCTGAATGACGAAGCGGTCGAGATGCGCCTTGATGTCGCGCGGGAGAAAGTCGAAGACGAAGTCGTCGTCGGTCGGCGGGAGCGGCTTCTCTTCGTCGCCCGCTTCGGCGCTCTCGGGCTGGGTGAAGCTCGAGAAGGAAACCTTGTCGCCAAAGTTCGATTTCATGAACTCGGAAAGCTTCGACTGTAATTCCTCGGGCGATGGAAATGGTGGGTTTTGATTCATGGAAAGGTCGGCGCGCAGAAAAACGATCGAGCGCCAAAGAGAAGCTAACATTCTCGCCGGGCATGTAAAATTTCAGAGCCGGTCAGAAGAAGAGCGTTGTCATCCTGAGGGCCGCGACGGATGGCAAGGTATGGGAGCGTGCTTAAGCTATCCGGCCGCGCTCGACACGGTAGTGGAAGCGCGCTCGACCAGCTGAACGCGCGTTCTGCGCCTTGCATTTTCGCGTCAGCTGTGCTCAGTGAAATCCCGCTTCCGCGAGGTCGCCGCCCCGCGCAATCGTTTACCAAATGCTACTCACTTTTCTCGCACAGGCCGCGTCAGCCGCACCGGCCGCTCCCGCCGGCTCCGGCCTCATCTCCTTGCTGCCGATCGTTTTCATTTTTGTGATCGGTTACTACGTCATGATCCGTCCCCAGATGCGACGGCAAAAAGAACAGCAAAAACTCGTTGCCGCGCTCAAGACCGGGGATCGCGTCGTCACCGCTTCCGGCATTCACGGCCTGATCACGAATGTGAAAGAAACCACCGTGCTTGTGAAAGTTGCCGACAACGTGAAGCTGGAGATGGACAAGACTGCGGTCACGAACGTGGTGAAGGCAGTTGAGGGTTGAGAGATGAGAGTTGAGAGAAAAGTCAAACCATCTCACCCGCTTGTCAGGTCTCTCGACTCTCAACTCTCAACTCTCAAGTTTTCCGAATGAATCCGCTTTTTACTTTTTTCCTCGGGCTGCTTTTGCTCGTCCTTTTCGGTTGGTATTTCGCGACCGATTTTGGCCCGCGCAAGCGGCTCCTCGCGACCTTGCTCATGGTCCTCCTCGTCGCCTTCAGCTTCGTCACCATCTGGCCACCGAAGAAAAAAATTCAGCTCGGTCTCGACATTCAGGGCGGCACTTCCTTTCTCATCCGTCTCGTCGCCGGCGATCGCCCGATCACGAAAAATAATCTCGATCAGGCGGTCGAAGTCATCCGCAAGCGCGTCGACTATTTCGGCGGCGGCGAACCGCTCATCAGCCCGGTCGGGACCGATCGGATCCTTGTGCAGATTCCAGGGCTTGATCCCGCGAAGATTATCGAGGCGCGCGAGCAACTTTCCCGCGTCGCGAAGCTCGAGTTCCGGCTCGTTTATCCCGACAACGGTGAGCGCCTGCATAAGATCGACGGCGGCCAGGAAGTCATCCCGCCCGAGTATCGGATCGAGAAATACACTCTCGACAAGGGGGGTCCTGACAAGAAGCCAACCATCGAGCGGCTCCTGGTAAAGAAGAAGGCCGATCTCGGCGGCAACAGCGTGACCGAATCAAACGCCTACTACGGGCCGGAAGGCTGGACCGTGCAGCTCAAATTCGACAGCGCGGGGGCGAAGAAATTTGGCCAAATCACCGAGGCCAATGTCGGCCATCGCTTCGCCATTGTGCTCGACGGCGTGATCCAATCCGCGCCCAGCATTCGCACCGCGATCTACGGTGGCGACGCGATCATCACCGGGCACTTCGGCGAAGAGGAAGCGCGCGGTCTCGCCAGCGTGCTGGAGAATCCGCTGCAGACGCCGGTGAGCATCGAAGAACAGCGGAGCGTCTCGCCGACGCTCGGGCTCGACTCGATCCGCGCCAGCATTCTCGCCGGCCTCCTTGGTCTCGCGATCACGCTCGTGCTCGTGATGATTTACTACAAATTCGCCGGCCTCATCGCCAACCTCGCGCTCGTCGTCAACATCATCCTCCTGATCGGCGCGCTGACGATGTTCAACTTCGTTCTCACGCTGCCCGGTATTGCCGGGATCATTCTTACGATCGGTCTCGCGGTCGATGCCAGCGTCCTTATTTACGAGCGGTTGCGCGAAGAGCTCGCCTCCGGCAAGTCGCTCAAAGTTGCGCTCCAGACCGCTTACGACAAAGCGTTCTCCTCGATTCTCGATGCCAACGTCACCACCCTGATCACGGCCGCGATCCTTTTCTGGAAAGCGAGCGGGCCGGTCAAAGGCTTCGCTATTTCCCTGTCGTTAGGCATTCTCGCCTCGCTCTTCACCGCTCTGATCGTGGGGCGCAATCTCTTCAGTTGGTTCGTCGATACAGGGCGCGTCAAACGCGTCTCGATGCTCCACCTCATCTCTTCGCAGCACATTAACTTTCTCGGCAAAGGCTTCCTCGCTTGCATGTGCTCGCTCGCGTTGCTCATTGCCGGCGCGACCGCCTTTACGCTCCGCGGCGAACGCAATTTCGGCGTCGATTTTCTGGGCGGCGACCTGCTCGCTCTGAGCGCGGCGCCGACCGTGCAAGTGGCGCAGGTTCGCCAGGCCTTAAAACCGCTGCACCTCGATAACGAGCCGATCCAGCAGTCGATGCAGAACAATCGTAGCTACATCACCATGCGTCTGCCGCTTAACACGAGCGAAAAAGTCCAGAGCGAAATTCGTAAGGAGATCCCCAACGGCCAGTTCAAGGTCGAGCGCGAAGAACGCGTCGGCGCCCTCGTCGGCGGCGAGCTCGCACGCAACTCGCTTTGGGCACTTGGTATCGGCATATTCGGCATCCTCATTTACGTCACCTTCCGATTCGAGCTCTCCTTCGCAATCGGCGCGATCGTTGCCTTGCTCCACGACGTCCTCATCACCGTCGGCGTCTTTTCGCTCCTCGGGCGCGAACTCACCCTCCCCCTCGTCGGCGCCATCCTCACGATCGCCGGCTATTCGATTAACGACACCATCGTCGTTTACGATCGAATTCGCGAAGGCCTCGCCAGCGGCCGGCGCGGGACGATCGAGCAGATCATGAACGAGAGCATCAACCAGACGCTCAGTCGCACTATCCTCACCAGCAGCGTCACCCTGATTCCGATCCTGTGCTTGTTCTTCCTCGGCGGCGCGGTCCTGCGCGATTTCTCGCTCGCCATCATTATCGGCGTCGCGGTCGGCACTTATTCGTCCATCTTTATCGCCTCGCCCATCGTCCTCTGGTGGACTCGCGCGCGTGGCGGAAGCGCGAGCAGCTTGCGCCGGGAAGTGACGCAGAAAAGCGCTGTCACGACGCCGAGCGCGTAGGACATTGCAAATCGGCGAGGGCGGCGAGAAGCGCCCCGCGTTTACGGCCTGGTTTTCCGCAAGGCTGCGCGTAATCAGTTCATAGCATCAAACCTGCTTCCTTCCGCCAGGCGATGGAAGAGGCGCACCTCCAGAAAGCCCGTCATCTCCTGGTCGATGGCGAACTGGAATCGTTGATCGAACCGATGACTCCTCACGTGCCGGTCTTTGCGTGATGGCGGTCGGCCGCTCTCTCTCATTTCCCAGGCGCGCGAACGTCCTCGCCGCAGTCGTGGCGGCGATTCTCGCCGTGCTTGTCCTCGCCGGTTGGACCTTCAACGTCGAAATGCTCAAACGCATCGTGCCCGGTCTGGTCGCGATGAATCCGATGACTGCGGTTTCCTTTCTGCTCGCGTCAGTTTCGCTCGCGTTCGTCAGGCAAAAACCCGACCCGGCACGCGATCCCTGGCTTGTATTCGCGACACGGGCCTGCGCTTTCCTCATCGTTTCTATCGGCGCGACCCGAATTCTCGCCTTCGCCGGTGCGCCCGATCTTCGCATCGACGAACTGCTTTTCGCTTCGAAACTCAATCTCGGTTTTCGAGTGCGCAATGTGATGGCGCCGAATACCGCACTGAATTTTTTCCTCGTTGGCAGCGCCCTCCTCCTGCTCCATTCGCGAAGGCGACGGATGAGCCCTTTCGCCTGCATCGCCGCACTCGTCTGCGGTTTCGAAGCGATCCTTGCGATTCTTGGTTATACCTACGGAATCGGCGCGTTCTACAAAGTGCAGACTTACATCCCGATGGCGTTAAACACTGCGATCGGTTTCCTCGTGCTAGCATTCGGCATCATGTCGTGCCAGGCCGAGCGCGGTTTCCTCGCCGCGATCACGAGCGGAAATGTCGGCGGCGTCATGACGCGCCGGCTGCTACCGGCGGCGATTCTTTTGCCGGCGATCATCGGCTGGTTGCGGATCGAGGCGCATCGGCGCGGTTTTGTCGGGAGCGAGCTTGGTTTCGCGCTCTTCGCCGTAACCAACATGCTCGTCTTCGGCGGGCTCGTGACTGGCACCGCCTTCCTGCTTTTCAAAACCGATGCGGCGCGCATAAAAGCTGACCGCCGCCTGCGTCGCGCGCACGTTCAGTTGGAAAAGCGCGTCGCGGAACGGACGACGCAGCTCGCGCGCGCCAATGCAGAGCTGGAGGTTGCGCGCGTGGATCTGGAGACGCGTGTCCGTGAGCGCACAGCCACGCTGGCCGAGAGTGAGGCTCGCCTCCATGCCATCCTCGATCATTCGAACGCTGTCGTTTTCCTGAAAAATCTCGAGGGGCGCTATCTCCTCGTGAACCGGCAATTTGCGAAGCTCTTCGGTTTGTCTTGCGAAGAAATCCTCGGCAAGACCGCCTACGAGTTATTTTCCAAAGAAGTTGCCGACTCCTCCTCGGCGGACGATCGCAAGGTGCTCGCGACCGGCGGTCAGCTCGAATTCGAGGACACGGCGGAGCAGCCCGACGGCACGCACACTTACATTTCGAGGAAGTTCCCATTGCTCGATCCGGAGGGTCGTTGCTACGCCATCTGCGGTATCGCCACCGACATCACGGAACGTGCGCGAAATGAAAAAGCGATTAAGGCGGCGAAAGAGGAAGCCGATCGTGCGAACCGCGCGAAGAGCGAATTTCTCTCTCGCATGAGTCACGAATTACGGACACCGATGAACGCGATTCTCGGTTTCGCGCAGCTCCTCGAACTTGATACCCTCGACGCCGGCCAGCACGAAAGCGTCAGGCACATCATTCGGGGCGGCCGGCACCTGCTCGACCTGATCAACGAAGTGCTCGACATCTCGCGGATCGAAGCAGGCCGGCTTACGCTTTCCGCCGAAGCGGTTGAACTCAGCGAAGTGCTCGGTGAATCAATGGACCTGGTGCGCCCGCTGGCCAGCCACCGCGACCTGCGTCTCAGCACCGCGCCGCTGTGCGCCTGCTACGTCCTCGCCGATCGCCAACGTTTGAAGCAGATCCTCATCAATCTCATTTCCAACGCCATCAAATACAATCGCGTCGGCGGCTCGGTCACGATCGCTTATGCGGATGTAGGGGGCAGGGCGCGGATTGAGATTCACGATACCGGCGTGGGCATTCCGGCCGGGCGAATTCCGCAACTCTTCGTCCCCTTCGAACGACTGGGCGCCGACCGGAGCACGATCGAAGGCACCGGACTCGGACTGGCGGTCGCGCGGCGACTGGTCGAAGCCATGAACGGCGCGATCGGTGTCGAGAGCGTGTTGGGCGAGGGCAGCACTTTTTGGATCGAGCTCCCCGTCACCCACTCGCCGCTCATGCAAACCGACCGCGTGGAAATTGAACCACCGTCGGAGACGGTCGATCCGGAAGGGAAGCACAGCGTTTTGTATATCGAGGACAACCTCTCCAACCTGAGTTTGATGGAGCACGTCCTGCAGCATCGTCCCGCTGTCGAACTGCTCTCGGCCCGTACCGGAAGCGACGGCCTGCGCCTCGTCCAAAAACGCACGCCCGACCTCATCCTGCTCGATCTTAATCTGCCTGATATGCACGGCCGGGAGGTGTTGCTGCAATTGCAAACCGACCCAGCGGCCGCTGAGATTCCTATCGTCATCATCAGCGCCGATGCCATGAGCGCGCAGAAAGATCGACTTCTGCAAGCCGGCGCGGCCGATTACCTGACGAAACCCCTCAACGTCAAAAAATTCCTCGAGACCCTCGATCGAACTTTGGACGAAGCGGAAAAATTGGATTCCTAGAAATCCTGCGACCGCTGCGAAATGGGTGGCGCGCCCGTGAGGATTCGAACCTCAAACCTTCTGATCCGTAGTCAGATGCTCTATCCAGTTGAGCTACGGGCGCGAGGGAGGGTGGGTAATTAAGAGAGCCCGCCCGGAGCGTCAACTCGCCACTGGGAACCTCCATCCTACTCGCGTTCCTACTTGTAATCGTGCGCCCCCACTCCTGCTCCTTCCTCATGCTCCCGATCTCCCAAAAGCGTTGTCATCCTGAGCGAAGCGAGGGATCTCGCGAGTCATCCCGCGGTCTATTAAAAATCCGCTGCTCGATCACGAGCAGGATTACGAGTAAAAGCACGAGGGAGCATGAGTGCATCGACCACGATCTTTCTCGGTTGCGGGTTCGCGGCGAAATATCGGGAGGGCGGCGGAAATTTTTCCGTGCCGCTGCAATGGATGCTTGGCTTGCGCCGGCTGCGGCAGAACGGGATCTGGCTTGAGATTCTGCCTGCGACTGACGACCGCGTACGCGACGACGCCTGCATCGCAAATTTCCAGCGACAACTTCGCGCCCACGGTCTGGCCGGCCATTACTGCCTGCTCTATCAAGAGCCGGTGAGCCAGGAACACGATCTCGATGCGATGCGCTGCATCGGGATATCGCGGCGCGCCCTCCGCGACCGGCTCGCCGGGCCTAACGTTCTCCTCAATCTCTCCTACTCGCTCCACCCGCCGTTCCTGCTCGAGTTCGAGCGCCGGATTTTTTGCGACCTCGATCCGAGCGAGATCTTCTATTGGATGACGAAACTCGATCTCGGGCAGCGCGATCATCACGAGTTCTGGACGATTGGGCTCAATGTCGATGGCGACGATTGCCGGATGCCGAAGTCGCCGCTCGCGTGGCGGACATTTTATCCGCTCGCCGACACCGAATTGTTGCGTCCGCAGCCCGCGCCACGCCGTCTGAAGTTCACCACCATCGGCCAGTGGTATTGGAGCGGCGCGGTGGAGGTAAATGGCGAATTCCCCGATCTCTCGAAGAAGCAGGCATTCGCGCGGTATCTCGACCTCCCCAAGCTTGTGCCGGAAGCGCGCTGGGAGCTGGCTATGAACATCAATCCCGACGATCCCGAAACCCCGCGCCTAACGAATCTGGGATGGCAACTTGCCTCACCCCATCAGGTCGCGCGAACCCCGGCGACATACCGCCGCTATCTCGCCTCGGCCACCGCCGAGTTCACCGCCATTAAAGGCGTCGATGTGAGTTGGCGCACCGGCTGGGTGAGCGATCGCGCGGCCGCCTTTCTCGCCATGGGCCGGCCGGTCATCACCGAGGAAACGGGCGCCGCGAAATACCTTCCGGCCAAGAGCGGCTTCTTCTTTGTCGAGGATGGCGAGAGCGCAGCGGCCGCGGCGCGACGCGTCCTGAGCGATTGGCCACGGCTCTCGCGGGAGGCGTGCGCATGCGCGATCGAGGCCTTCGATTCGGCGAAAAATCTGCGCAGAATTCTCGGCCTTTAAGGGGCCCAAAACCGGGCAAAAAACGCCGTCCGATTCCCTGTTTGCAAAAGGGAGCGGGGATGTTACTCGTGTTGCCGTTATGGCCGACTTGATCAAAGCGGACGAGCTGAAAAACCGTCTGAAGAAGATTCCCGAGTGGGAGCTTGAGAAGAAACACATCGAGCGCACCTTCGAGTTCGATGAATTCTCCGAGTCGATCGATTTCGTCAACAGCGTCGCCGAAGTGGCCGAAGACGAAGAACATCATCCCGACATCGATATCCGCTTCAACAAAGTGCGGCTGATTCTTTCGACCCACAGCAAGGGCGGCCTTACTGATCTCGATTTCAGCCTCGCCGAGCGGATCGACACTCTCGCGGAATAACGCGATGGCAGCGACCGATCCCGCGCCTCCCTCGAGGCTGCGAATGATCATCGCAGCGGTGATCGTCGCGCTCGTCGTGCTGGTGGCGTGGAAAGTGATCAACTACCGGCAACAGCCACCGCCGCCGCCGAGCGCCGCTAGGCAAGCGGACGGTCGTTAGGCGTTATTGGGTGAGCCCGCTGGCGGCTTCGCCTTGCGCTTTATCATCGCGAGCGGAGCGAGGGATCTCTCGTTTGCAATCCGGGAAGGAAGCGTCCATTCCAGCCGTGAGATCCCTTTCCGTGCTCCGCCGGATCGGGATGACAAGTTGTGCGCGCCACCGATCGAGACGGACGCCCGCTCATGTTCAGGACACCGGCTCGCGCCCTTCGTCGACGTCGATGTATTGAAACATCGTCTGGATGTCGTCGCGATTCGTTAGGCCGCTCTCCTTCTTACGCCGCTCCAGGATTTCCGTGGTCTTGTCGTTCCAGCCCACCTTGCGCAGACACTCATTCCAAACTTCGATCTCTTCCTCGGAAGGTTTGCGTCCTTTCTCGAACGCCCACTGCAAGATCTCCTCCGCGCTTCCGCCTTCCTTCGCGCGCGCGACCAAATCCTCATATCTCACTCCCAAAAAACGCACGGTGCGGTCATCGAAACCTTTCCCTAATTGCGGCACGTGATCGTCCGGCAGCTCGCCTTTGGCGTGCGCACTAATCTTGTCGATCATCCGGCCGAAGTGATAAATGCCGCCGACTTTCTCCGCCGGACTGCGCGCGGGAAATGGTTTGTTCGTCATCCGGCAAAGTGCGCTCCGTTTTGTCTCTTGTCCACGACGCGGCGCTGTCGGATGCTCGCGCAGGATGGATCGGATCGCAGGGCTCGAGACGGAATACGGCTGCCTCGTTCAGGGCGACGCCGCCCAGCCTAACGGCGACGCCTGGCCGGTGCGGGTGAAGAATTTTCTCTTCCGCAAAATGCGCGCTGGTGCCCTCGACCTGCATTACCGCGACTACGAAGAGCCACCGGGCAACGGCGGATTTCTCCTTAATGGCGGTCGCATTTATCTCGACATGGGCCACCTCGAATACGCCTCGCCCGAGTGCCGGCAGCTGCGCGATGTGGTCGCCTACGATGTCGCCGGCGACCAGCTCTTGCTCGCCGCCCTGCAGTCGTTAGGCGTGAGCGAGCAGGTCAGCTTCATCAAGAACAACGTCGATCACCACACCGGCGCGACCTTCGGTTGTCACGAGAATTATCTCATGCAACGCGAGGCGCAGTTCACTCCCCCGGCGCTCGGCGCGCTCCTCGCTTTTCTCGCCACCCGACAGGTTTTCACCGGCGCGGGTCGCGTCGGCCAGGCCAATCCTCTCGCCTTCGATTTCGAAATCCCGAGCAACGAAGAGGCGGTCGACTTTCAGCTCAGCCAACGCGCCGATCACATCGTCAACGACATTTATCAGTGGGTGCAATTCAATCGCGCGATCATCAACGCGCGCGACGAGCCGCTCGCCGATTACCGAAAATATCGGCGGCTCCATCTTCTCATCGGCGACTCGAACATGAGCCCCTTCGCCAACGCCCTGAAGATCGGCACGACCTCCTGCATTCTCACCCTCCTCGAAGCCGGGCTTTTGCCTAACGACCTCACATTGTCCGATGCCGTCCAGACCACCCGCGAGATTTCACGCGACCCGACCCGGCGGTGGATCGTCGAATTGGAGAGCGGCGAGACGATCGGTGCGCTCGATGTGCAATGGCAGCTGCACGCACTCGCGGACAATCATTTCCGCGGGGCGAACCGAGAAACCGATTGGCTTCTGGAAAGCTGGAGTTACACCCTCGACGCTTTGTCGAACAAACCCGAGACGCTCATCGGCGGGGTCGATTGGATCAGCAAGCGTTGGCTGCTCGAGTCGTTCATGGAGGCGGAAGGATTGCAATGGGACGACCCTTGGTTGCAGAGCCTCGACCTCGAATATCACAACATCGATCCAGGACGCGGGCTCTTCTTCGGACTCGAACCAGCGAAGCGGATCGGCGAATGGAACAACTTGGTGCGGCAAAAAGATGTCACCCACACGCCACCGACCGACACCCGGGCCCGTGGTCGCGCGCGCGCGGTCGAGTTTTTCCGCAAAGGCGGCCGGCCTTATGTCATCAACTGGGACTCGATCGCGACCGAGAGCCGCGATTTTCTCGTCATGGGTGATCCCTTCCACACCTATGTCGAGGAAGTGGAGGACTTCGTTAGGCAACGGCGACCAACGGCAGAATAGCGAGCGACGGGACGAATCCCGGACGCGAAGCAATTTGTCATCCTGAGCAAAGCGAAAGACCTCAAGATTGTCCGTACTTGTTCTAGCAATCCTCTCTCGGCCTAAACCGCGAGATCCTTCGCTGCGCTCGGGATGACAAAAGAGGGAGCGCTTCGAAAAACCCAACCTCTTTCTCGGGCCAGTCCCGGCTACAACAATCAGAAAACAGTTGCCGCGCCGATGCTCGCCCCTAAGTTCCGCACTCCAACCCGCTCAAAATTATGATCACCATCATGCGCAAGCATCACAAGGTCTTGATGATCGTTATCACCGGCCTCGTCTGCATTTCCTTCTCCTGGTATTGGAACAAAACCGACTTCGCGCAGATGGGTAACGGCGTCGTCGGCAAGATCTACGATCGCAACGTTTCCCAGGTCGAATTTCAGCGAAACTCCCGCCTCCTTCGGCTCGCCGCCGACCTCGGGATGCGTGATCTCACCAACACCCTCACGATCGGTGCGCAGACCGAGAACGAGGCCTACGAAAATTTCTCCTGGAACCTGATGGTCCTGCGCCACGAAGCCGATGCGCTCGGCATTAAACCAACCACCGCGGAGATCGCCGAGGCGGTGAAAACGTTACCCGCCTTTCAGGGCAAAGATGGGTTTGATCTCGCCAAATACACCGACTTCGCCGACCACGCGCTCGCGCCGATGGGCTTTAGCGAAGCGCAAATCGAAGAGCTGGCTTCCGATCAAATCGCGATGGATCGGGTGCAGAAATTACTCGGCACCGGCATCAGCGTGGCCGAGTCGCAAATGCGCAACGATTTTCAGCAGGCCTACTCGAAAATGGATGTCAGCGTGGTGCGCTTTCACGTGACCGATTTCACGAACCAGGTCCAGGTGAGCGACGACGATGTCTCGAGCTATTACTCAGCGCACAAGGCGCAGCTCAAGTCGGAGGAGAAACGGCAGGTGGAATTCGTCAGCTTCGTCCTCAGCGGTGAAGAGAAGAAACTCACCGGCAAGCCACGCATCGACGTGCTGCAAAAACTGGCCGATAACGCCAATGATCTCACTGACGCAATCCAGGTGAAAGGCGCCGATTTCGATGCGGTGGCGAAAAAATTTAATCTCACGCCGACGGCGACGGGAGAGTTTACTGAAGCGGCACCCGCACCGCAGATCGCAGCCACACCCGAGTTGGTCAAAGCGGCATTTGCTCTCACGAACGATGCGCCGAACAGCGATGCCATCCAGGCTTCGGACGGATTTTACATCGAACACCTGGTCAAGATCGATCCGGCGCGCCCACTCACCTTGGAGGAAGCGCGACCGAAAATTGTCGACACTTTGAAGCAGGAGCGGGTGAAAGCTCTCATCGCATCGAAGGCGGCGGCCACCGCGAAAGAAATTCGCGAGGCGATCAAGAGCGGCAAACCGGTCGAAGAAGGCGCCGCGAAGGCGGGCGTGAAAGCGGAAAGCATTCCGGCCTTTGCGCTGCTCGGTCAGCCTCCCGGCGCTCCGCCGTCGGCCCCAGAAACGAAGGATGAGGCTCCTGATATGCAAACGATCAAACAAACCGCGAGCGAAATGAACCCGGGCGATGTAAGCGATCTGGTCCCGGAGCCCGAGGGCGGCTTGCTCGTCGTGCTTGAAAAACGAGAGCCGCTCGACACCGCAAAGTTCAATGCCGCCAAGCCGCTCCTCGAGAGCCGTGCTTTGCAGAACAAAACGCAGGTTGTGTTCATCGAATGGTTACTGGAACGGCGACGTCAAGCGGACATCCAGACCGTGACCCGCCGGCAAACGGCGAACAGCTAACGATCGCGCCCGCGGCCGGCGGGAAACCCGCCTAACGAATGGAATCGGTCGACGAAATTTTCGACGATGCGAACGGCGATCTCGCGATCGGCGAACTGGAAAGTGCGGTCGAGAAATATCGCCGCTGCGTCGAACTGGATCCGGAGTTTTTTGATGGCTGGCATGCGCTCGGGATGGCGCTGATGAAGCTCGGCCGTTTCCCGGAAGCGATCGAGGCTGGGAAGAAAACCGTGGAGCTCAAGCCTAACGATCAGATTGGCTGGACGAGTCTATCGTTGTTTTACAATCGCAACGGCGACATCAAGGAAGCCGAAGCCGCCGGGACGAAAGCGAAGATTTTGTCCTGGGGCGGAAAGATCGCGAAAGAATAGTCAGCGCGGCGGCGTTCTCGATTCTTGTCATCCTGAGCGCAGCGAAGAATCTGACGGATCACGCCAAGGAAGAATCGCGAGAACTCCTGCGAACAATCATGAGGTCCTTTGTCGCGCTCAGGATGACAAAGCGAACGCGTTCAGATTGGCACGCGGACGAAGAGCGCGCCTAACGGCCGACCCAGCGGTAGAAGCTCTGGTAGTGACCGATCCCGCTGCGATAGTTCAGATAGGTCGCGAGCGCGAGGAGTGGGAAATTTTGCCGATACATGTCGTACTTCAGATAGAAGACCCGCGGGAATCCGGTACCTGTAATCTGCGGCTCGTCCCAGGAACCGTCGGGGCGCTGCGTAGAGAGAAGATGTCGTAAACCGCGCTGCACACTCGGTCGATCGAGATCGCCACAGGCGCAGATTCCCATCAATGCCCAGGCCGTCTGCGAAGCGGTGCTCGATCCCTTTCCTTTAAGATCGGGATTCTCATACGAGGCGCAGGTTTCGCCCCAACCGCCGTCGTCATTCTGACAACTCTCGAGCCAGTCGCGTCCGCGCAGAATCCAATTCTCGGTCATGTCTTCCCCGATCGCACGCAAGCCGCGCAGCACCTGCCAGGTGCCGTAAATGTAATTCACGCCCCAGCGACCATACCACGAGCCGTCGTCCTCTTGGGTCTTACGCAGATAACGAACCGCTTTGCGCACCGATGGGCGGCCCGGGTTGTAGCCAATGTAGCCTAACAATTCCAAGGTCCGCGCGGTGAGATCGCTGCAGGTTGGATCGAGGATCGCGTTGTGGTCGGCAAAAGGCATGTCTTCCAGCCAGTGGCGCGTGACATCCTTGTCGAACGCAGCCCAGCCGCCATCGGCGCATTGGAAACTGAGCTGCCATCCGAGCGCGCGCTCGAAGATTTCGGCGAGCTTCGCCTGTTCCGAGGGCCGGACGAGCCGCAAGGCCATCAGGACCATCGCGGTGTCATCGGTGTCGGGATAAAAAACATTATTGTATTCGAACGCCCAGCCGCTCGCTTCCCGATGCGGATTGTTCTCCACCCAATCGCAGCGCACTCGGACTTCCTTGTTCACGAGCCACTGCGCCGCGGCCTGCAACGCGGGATGCTGCGCGGGAAATCCCGATTCCGCGAGCGCGATGATATTGATGGCCGTGTCCCAAACCGGCGAGAGACAGGGTTGAATCCGAAAATCCTCCGGGTCATTAACGAAGAGCCCGGCGAAATCCACGAGCGCCTTTTTGTAAAGCGGATGGTCCTTCGGGTAATCGAGCGCGCGCAGGGCGATAATCGAGTTGAGCATCGCCGGGAACACCGCGGCGAGCCCATCGCTCCCTTCCCCGATGCGTTCGGTCATCCAACGCTCCGCTTCTTCGAGCGCGCGCTGGCGCAGCGACTTCACGTGCATCGGCTCGAGCAGCTTGAGGGCGCGATCGGCGCGGAGGAAAAAATTCCGCCAGGTCAAGGAGCGCTGATCGCGCGGCAAAGTGAAATCATTTCCCTCCGTCCCGACCGGATAGAGCTCGTGCAATTGCTTGTCCTCGGACAGCTCGCGGGTCGGCTTAAAGTGATTGATGATCGCGAGCGGGATGAGCATCGCCCGGCTCCAGGATGACATTTTGTAGATGTTGAAGAAAGACCAATTCGGGAGCAGGACCATCTCGACCGGGATGACGGGCAGATATTTCCAGGGAAACTGCCCTAACAATGCCAGGTAGAGCTTGCTGTAAGTATTCATCCGGGGAATGCCGCCGAGGCGCAGAATGTTGGCGCGCGCTTCCTGCATAAAGGGTGCGTCGGGACTGTGGCCGGCGAGCTTGAGCGCGAAGTAGGCTTTCACGCATGCGTTGATCTCGCTCGGCCCGCCGTAGTAAATGTTCCAGCCGCCGTCAGGGAGCTGGCGCTTCAGAATGTGCTTCGCGCAGCGGCGCTGCATCGCCTCATCGACCTCGCCGACCCAGTGCATGAAGAGGACGAAATCGGAGCAGAGCGTGCTATCGACCATGAGCTCGCCGACCCAGTGGCCATCGGCTTTTTGCTGGCCCAGGAGATTCTCCTGCGCGAGTGCGATTGCCTCCGCGAGTTCGGCGGTAGTCGTTAGGCGAGGCCTCTCCTCTTTCGGATGAACCCGGGGAAGCGCGATCACGTTTGTCGGCGACACGGCTGTTCTAAAGGTGCGAAGCTCGAGAGCTGGAGGAGAGGGTTTCGTCCCGTCCATGTTCCGTCGGCCGTAGCGGACTTCGACCAGACTCGGACGACACACCGGTCGTCCCTCCACATGCAGGGCGCTTTGCGCGATCGCCTGTCATGATGCCTGTGCAACCGGGCTGGCTTTTTTCCCACTGAGATGTCCGTTCCCCGAGGTCACGCCGTTGTAGACTGCAATCTCGTTGCCTTTGCCGGTCGGTTTCGGCTTCGCGCCAAAGTTGAACTTCACCGTTTTCCAGGTGTCGCCAGGTTTCGCATGCAAGCCGAGACTCGCGGTCGGCTCGTAGCCGCAGTGGGTCATGCAATTTTCGCAGCGCGGATCGCGCGCGACGCCGTCGACGACGCCGTATTTTTCCCAATCGACGCTTTCCAGCAGTTCCGCGTAGGAGCCGTAGTGACCTTTCGTGCCGACGGTGTCGGTCATGAAATAACAGGGCGCTTTCCAACCGGCAATGTTGCGCGTCGGGATCGCCCAGGCCGAGCAGGTGAGATCGCGTTTGCCGGCGAGAAATTCGAAATAAACCGGCGTGCCGAAAAAGGTATAGCGGTTCATCCATTCTTCCATGCGGTTGAATTTCTTCACCGTCAGATCGCGGGTGAGGAAGAAATTCTCCGGCTGCAAATTCAGCCGCGTGACCATGTCCTTCTTCGCCGCGTCGTATTCGTAACCGGGCGTGATGGTATGGCCGTCGACCCCGAGGTCGCTCAGAAAATCAAACATCTGCTCGACCTCATCCATATCGGTCTCTTTGTAGATCGTGGTGTTGGTCGCGACCTGGTAGCCCAGCTGTTTCGCCATCCGGATCGCGAGGATGCATTCTTTGAAAACGCCCTCGCGCTCGACGATCAAATCGTGCGTCCGCTCGAGCCCATCGAGATGGACATTCCAATACATCCACTTACTTGGCGCGATCGTCGGCCTTGCCGGATCTTTCGGACCGAGGCGAATGGCGGCGGCATCTTTTTCGGTGATCAGACTTGCTGCGAGCAGGCTGCTGATTTTCTCCTCCACAAGCCTCGCGCGCTTTGGAAATTCCGCGGTCAGCCATTCGCGCATTTTTTTGCGCATGAACATGGCGTTGGTGCAGACGTAAACGATCCGTCCCTGCTTGAGAAGACCCCCAATGAGTGCTTCGATCTGCGGATATATCAGCGGCTCGCCGCCGCAGATCGAGACCATTGGCGCATTGCACTCCTCCGCCGCCGAAAGGCAATCCTCGAGCGGCAAAATATCCTTCAAAGAGGTGGAGTATTCACGAATCCGTCCGCAACCGGTGCACGTAAGGTTACAAGTGTGCAACGGCTCGAGCTGCAGGACGGTGGCGAACTTTTTCGTCCCGCGCAGCTTATTTCCGATGATGCAGGCGGCGATCTTGGTCGTGAGCGCCAATGGAAATCTCATAAGTGCCGAATGGTAACAAGCGTGCCCTCGGTGTCAATGAAGGCACCCCGGCGGTGCAGGGACCCGTCTGCCAAGGGTATCGCGCCCGAATCCCTTCGCAGATGGCATTGATTCCAAAGGAAAAACGCAACGTCGCCGTGCTTGGCGCTTCTCCAAAACCGGAGCGTTACGCGAACATGGCCATCCGCCAACTGGAGCAGAATGGTTACCGGCCGATTCCGATCAATCCGGCCTTCGCCGAAATCGAAGGGTTGCCGTGCGTCCCGCGCGTCGCGGACATCGGCGAGCCGGTGCACACGATCACCCTCTACCTCGGGCCAGCGCGGTCGACGCCGTTGATCGATGAGATCGTCGGCGCCCATCCGCAACGCATCATTATGAATCCCGGGACCGAAAACGATGCTCTTTGCGAAGCGGCGAGCAGCGCCGGCATCGAAGTCGTAGAAGGCTGCACCCTCGTGATGCTGCGCAGCGGCCTCTTTTAGAAATGGTGAGGCTGACGGAGGAGATACGCGCGGAGTCGCCTTTGCCCACTTCCGCACAAACTGCATGCCACGCCATAGCTTACTCAACCACTGGAGATCGCGCCAGAGTTCTTCGCCTGCAACGGATTGAGTTTCGCCGCGGAATAACCGAACGTCTCTCTATCTCACAGGCAATGCGGACGGTCCGCATCCGCCATGCGAATCATCTGTATGAACGAACGATCGCATTCCCCGCACGGCAAAATCACAATTCACGGAAACGGCCTCGGCGTACCTTCCCCCGATTTGGTTGAGAAACGCGCCCGCGAAATTGCCATGATCGATGAACGCAATCCCGATGAATTTACCGACGGCGATTGGGAGCAGGCGAAAAACGAGCTCACTGGTGTCGATCCGTCGCATCAACCGGAGACGGACGATGAGGTCGCCGAGGAACTGAGCGAGCGCGACGAAACCCCCGGCGCCGCCGGCCACCGCGCGCCCCACAACGGCTTCGAAGGGGACGAGAACGTCGGGGAGGAATTGGTCAGTGGCGGCATCGATGAAGCGGCGCATGATCAGATGGTCGAGGCGCGGCGCGAAGAACTCGAAGAGGAGCGCGAAGAGAGGTGAGCAGCGCCTTCGTTGACGAGCTCGCTCCGGCCGCCTCGGTCGCGCCCCATCGTGGCGAAACCGATCGTGCGGTTCATCTGCTGGGACGTTATCGGCAGGTGCGCAGTTTTTCGGAGCGCCTTTGCGAGACGCTCGAGCCGGAAGATTACGTGGTCCAATCGATGCCCGACGTAAGCCCAACCAAATGGCACCTCGCGCACACAAGCTGGTTTTTCGAGACGTTCGTTTTGAAAAAGTGGATGCCGCAGTACCGGCCCGCCGTCCCTGAATACGCCTATCTCTTCAACTCCTACTACAACGCCGCCGGCGACATGCATCGGCGCGATCTGCGCGGACTCATTTCGCGGCCGACGGTTCAGGAAACCTACCGATTCCGGGAATCAATCGATGCCTGTGTCGTGGAGCTTCTCGGAAGCGCGAGCGAAGAACTGCTCGACGAAATCGAGCCCGTTTTCATCATCGGGCTGCACCACGAGCAACAGCATCAGGAATTGCTCGTTACCGATATCAAACACGTCTTCTCGCAGAATCCACTCCACCCGGTTTTCCGCGAGCGCGAGGAGTTGGAAGAGGGCGGCAGAATCGCACCGGCTGGTTTCATCGATTTTCCGGAGACGATCTGCGAGATCGGGCACCCCGGCGACGGGTTTAGCTACGACAACGAAAACCCGCGGCATCGCACGCTCGTTCCGGCTTTCTCTCTCGCCACCCGGCCGGTGACGAATGGCGAATATCGCGCCTTCATCGAAGCGGGCGGTTACGCGAAACCGGAATTCTGGCTGTCGTTAGGCTGGACGACAGTGAACGAGCAGCGATGGCAGGCACCGCTTTATTGGGAAAAACGCGACGGCATCTGGTGGAATTTCACGCTCTCCGGAATGCGACCGGTGGAAGAATCGGAGCCCGTCACCCATGTCAGCTATTTCGAAGCGGACGCTTTCGCGAATTGGAGCGAAGCTCGGTTGCCGACAGAGTTCGAGTGGGAACGGGCGGCCGCGAATCTTGCGGTCGAAGGCAATTTTGTCGACCGCGAACGCTTTCATCCCGCCGCGATGAACAATTCGCCTAACGAGCGCCTAACGAGAATGTATGGCGACGTCTGGGAATGGACCCGAAGCGCGTATCTCCCCTACCCCGGTTATCGCGCGGCGCCCGGCGCACTGGGCGAATACAACGGCAAGTTCATGTGCAACCAGATGGTTCTGCGCGGCGGTTCCTGCGCCACCTCGCAAAACCACATTCGCCCAACGTATCGCAACTTTTTCCAACCCGAGAAACGCTGGCAATTCAGCGGCATTCGGCTGGCGCGCGACCTGGCATGAGCGACGATGCTGGCGGTATCGCCCTTCTCGATCTCGAGCCGGCGACCTCAGATTTTCTCGAGCAGGCGATCGCGGGCCTAACGAGTTCGCCGCGCACCCTGCCGAGCAAGTTCTTTTACGATGAACGCGGCGCTGAACTCTTCGTCCAGATAAGCGAGCTTCCGGAGTATTACGTCACCCGCACGGAGACGGAAATCCTCCGTCGCTACGGAGCGGAAATGGCCGAGTCGATCGGCGAAAAGGCGGAACTCGTCGGCTTCGGCACCGGCGCGGGCGTGAAGACACGTCTCCTCCTGAGTCACCTGCGCAACCCGATTGCTTACGTCCCGGTCGACATCTCGAAGCAGACCCTCACCGAATCGGCGGAAGCGCTCACGCGCGAAATGCCGAACCTCGAAGTGCTCCCGGTCTGTGCCGATTATCTGCAACCGATCAAGCTCCCGACGCCGTCCCGCCGGCCCGATCACATCGCGGTTTACTTTCCTGGTTCGACCATCGGAAATCTCAAGCCGGACGTCGCGCGGCATTTCCTCCAGCGCGTCTGTCGCCTTTGCGGAAAAAGCGGCGGCCTCATCATCGGCGTCGACCTGCAGAAATCGGCCGACGTCTTGGAAGCCGCCTACAATGACAGCGCACGGGTGACTGCTGCCTTCAATCTCAACCTCCTCGTGCGCGCGAACCGCGAGCTCGACGCTGATTTCGATCTCGAACAATGGCGGCATCGCGCCGTTTACAACGAAGAATGTTCGCGCATCGAGATGCATCTGATCAGCGTCACGGAACAGGTCGTTCATCTCGGCGGCCGCCAATTTCATTTCGAGCCTAACGACAGGATCATTACGGAATTTTCCTACAAGCACACCGTCGAAGGATTCAGCGCGCTCGCGGCCTCCGCTGGTTTCCAGCTCGCGCGCGTCTGGTCCGATCCGCAGAAGCTCTTCGCGGTTTTTCATTTCACCACTCTTTGATTCTGGGGCGGTTGCGCGCGGATGGTGGGAGCGTCCAGCTTGCGCAGTCCAGCCTCCAAGCAGGAAGCTCGCACCACGATGAAGCCACTCGTCCAGCTTATCGCCGTCCGAAAGACTTTTTCGGGCAGGACTGCACTCGAGACGACCGATTTGGAACTGAAGCGCGGCCTAACGACCGCGCTGATCGGCCCGAGTGGCTGCGGCAAATCGACTCTCCTGCGCTTGCTCATCCTCCTGCTCAAACCGGACGGCGGCACGATTCGCTTCGACGGTGAGGAAGTGACGGAAGCCAGGGCGCAGAAAATTCGACGCCGGGTTGGCTATGTCATCCAGGAGGGCGGCCTTTTTCCGCACCTCACCGCCCGCGGCAACATCCTGCTCATGTCGCGACACCTCGGCCGAGCCGCGAAGGTAATGGAATCGCGCCTCGAAGAACTTTGCGAACTCTCGCAGTTTCCACGCGAGGCGCTCGATCGTTACCCCGCGGAACTTTCCGGCGGCCAACGGCAACGCGTCAGCCTCATGCGCGCACTCATGCTTTCGCCGGAAGCGCTCCTGCTCGACGAGCCGCTTGGCGCGCTTGATCCACTCGTGAGGTCGGCGTTGCAACGTGACTTGAAGGAAATCTTCAGCCGTTTAAAGCAGACGACGATCCTCGTGACGCACGACATGGGCGAAGCCGCCTATCTCGCCGATGAAATCGTGCTCATGAACGAGGGTCGGATCATTCAACGTGGCAGCGTGGCGGACTTCCGCGATCAGCCGGCGACCGAGTTTGTGACAGAATTCATCAACGCCCAGAGGAGCGCTGCGTTTTGAAAGCAATCCTGCTTCTCCTTTTCCTCGCGGCAACCGCACGCGCCGCCAACCCCATCGTCGTCGGTTCGAAAAAATTCACAGAGTCTTACGTTCTCGGCGAGGTCGCGAAGACAGTGCTCGAGCAGGCGCACATCGAAGTCGAGGAGCGCGCCGGGATGGGCGGCACGATCATTCTCTGGCAGGCGCTGACCAGCGGTCAGATCGACCTTTACCCGGAATACACCGGGACGATCGGCGAAGAAATTTTGAAGGCGAAGGCGCCGCTCTCGGAAAACGCGATGCGGGAGGCGCTAAAGAAATTCGGCGTCGGCATGTCTGCCGATCTCGGCTTCAACAACACCTACGCACTCGTCATGCGGCGCGCTCAAGCGGACAGACTTGGGATTAAGAAAATCAGTGATCTGCGTCAGCATCCACAGCTTAAACTTGGCCTCACGCATGAGTTTCTCGATCGGCAGGATGGCTGGCGACCGCTTGCCGGGCGCTATGGCCTAACGATGCCTAACGTCAGTGGCATCGATCACGCGATCGGCTACACGGCCCTCGCGAACGGCTCAATCGATGTCAAAGACGCCTACTCAACCGACGCAAAAATCG
>DASXPA010000232.1:0-5902 GCA_036493915.1 Chthoniobacterales bacterium
GAAATCGCTTCAGGAGCAGCTCGATAAAGTGCTCAAGAACGGCGTCACGCCAGCGGAATTGGAGAAGGCAAAGAACCGCTTCCTCACCGGCAAGTTGCTCGAGCGCGAGACCGACAACGGCAAAGCGAGCGCGCTCGGTGAGGCCGCTGTCATCTACGGCGATCCCAACCACGTGAATACCGATCTCGCCAAACTGGAGGCCGTGACGCCGGAGCAGATCAAGGAGGTCCTGAATCGCTACCTCGCGGGTAAAAGGAAAGTCACGATCGAGTTTCTACCCGAGGCGATGAAAGCCGCCGGCGAGAAGAAGGAGGAGAAAAAATCCTAATGAAACTCTTGCCCAACCTTCTTGTCACCGCTCTCTGCCTAACGACAGCTGCCTCAGCCTTCGCCATCGCCGGAGTCGACTCGCCTCCCGCGCCGTCGGCGAAACATGAAGGGAAATTTCCCTCCCCGCAGGAGACAAAACTCGAGAACGGACTGCGGGTGATCGTCGCCAACCGACCGGGACTGCCGCTTCTCGCGGCCCAGGTCCTCTTGCGCGACGGGGCGGAAGTTGACCCGAAAAACCTCGCCGGCACCGCGAGTATGACGAGCGACCTGCTAACCAAAGGGACCGACACCATGTCGGCGCCGGAAATCGCGCAGGCCATTGAATCGTTAGGCGGTTCGATCGATTCCGGGGCGGGTTGGGATGCGTCCGCGGCGAGCGTGGTTGTGATGTCGGACAAGGCGGACGCTGCGCTGAAGATTTTGGCCGACGTCGTGCGGCATCCGGCGTTTAAACAGGAAGAGATCGATCGGCTGAAAACTCAGCGCCTCGACGGCCTGCGCGTCGCCTTGCAGCAACCGGGTTCGCTCGCGCGCTTCGTCACTGTGCGCGTGGTCTTCGGGGCTGGCGCCTATGGACATTCCGCCACCGGCACCCTCGAATCGGTGCAGGCAATCAGCCGCGACGATATCGTGAAGCTTTATCGACAGCATTACACCCCGCAGAATGCGGCCTTTATTCTCGTCGGCGATGTCACGCCCGATCAGGGAAAGGCGTTCGCGCAAAAGTTCTTCGGCGATTGGAAGGGCAATGGCGCTGCGCCTAACGAGTCGATGCCATCGGGAGCGGCGAACTGGAAGCCCGAGAACGTCGTCATCGACATGCCGGAAGCCGGGCAGGCGGCGGTCACGCTCGCCAAGCCGATGATCAAGCGCGACTCACCGGATTATTATTCCGCCCTCGTCGCAAATGCGGCTCTCGGCAACGGCTTCATCTCGCGCTTGAATCGCGAGATTCGGATCAAACGCGGTTTGAGCTACGGCGCGGGAAGTTCGATCGATCCGCGACGCGAGGCCGGACCGTTCACGGCTTTCGCGCAAACCAAGAACCAGTCCGCGGCCGAGGTCGCGAGCCTGATGGAGTCGGAGCTGAAGACGTTGGTGAGCGATCCGGTAAAGGGGGAGGAGTTGAAGTCGCGACAGGCGGTCCTGACCGGTGGTTATGCGCGCGCCTTGGAGACAAATCAGGGCTTTCTCTCAGAAATCTCAGATTTGGCGACCTACGATCTGCCGCTCGACACGCTCGACAAATACATCCCGTCGATTGACGCCGTGACGACGGACGAGGTGACAACGTTTGCGAAGAAGGAGATGGCAACGGCAGCGAGTCTCGTGGTCGTGGGCAAAGCCAGCGACTTTCTCGACGCCCTGAAAAAGCAGGTTGGCGACGTGAAGGTGATCGAGCAGAAGGAACTCGATCTGAACAGCGCGGATCTGGTCAAGCCGAAGTAGTCGCGACTTCGCGTTCGCGCTCGGCGTAAACCTCGCTCCAGCGACTCTGGTTCATCGCGCACATCGGGACGGCTTCCCATTCTCCGCTCGCACGATTTCTAACCGCGCCTTTGAAGACGCAGGCGTCGAGTCGCGCCTGCACCACGGGATCGTTAGGCGCATTCGCGACCTGGGCGGCGTCCATGAAATTATGCGTGCCGATGTTGATCGTGTGCGCCCGACCGCGGGCGAGCGCGCGGAGAAATTCCCCCGGGATCGCGCCGGAAATCACCAGTGCTCCGAGGCGGCACACGATGCGCGCAGCCAACCCCGGATTTCTGGCCAAGGCTCCCGCGACTCGGTAGGCAATGAGCGAACCGCTCTGGCTGTCGCCGTCGGTCGTCATGGTCGAAACGGCACCGAGCTTTTCCAAAACCTCGGCGAAAAGATCGCGCGTCTTCCGATCGCTCGGAAGCAGTGGGAGAACGTGATTCGTGTCCTCGGCGATAAACAGGCTGGCGCCCTGGTTGCAATCGGGATGCCCACCCAGGAAGGCGCTGCCGTCGATCGGAATGCCAATGCCACGGCAGATTTCCCGCCACGCGATCGCGGGGGTCACGGGATGTTGGGAATAGATCGTGCGACCCGTGTTTGCTTCCGGTTGGAAACTCAAAATGCGCCAGACCTTGGAACGACGCGGCTCGCCGAGAAACCAGCGCACGACTTCCGCGATCGAGTCGATGTTGCGTTCGGTCACGGTGCAGTTGTGCGAGAGTTCGAAGGGCAAACGGGTGCGGATGCGCACGTGCAGGGCGAGATCGGTGAATGCTTCGCGCAAAGGGTGAAGATCGGCTTCACTCGTTAGGCGACTGATCGGATAACCGGCGCGACCAGCCTGCGTGATATCGATATGCACCGCCATCTGGCGAAGGCCGCCTTCGACCACGAGCTGCTCCAAAAATTCCGAATGCTCGAGCAAGGTCTGACCGTGAGTCATGAGCATCGGGACCAAGCCGGCATCGACGGCGTAGCGCACGATCGCGACCAACTCGTTCTGCCGATCGCTGCGCCAGTAGGCGTCGGCCACGTCGCCGCCCGTGATCTGCAACCCGGCGCCCGGACCTTGAAACCGGCGGTTCGCGTCGATCTGTTCTTTCATCTGCGCGAAAGAGGGAATCGGAATCTGGTTGGCTTCCTTCGGCAGATAGCAGTGCGTGCAACGAAAGGAGCAATAGCTCGCGCCCGTTGTAAAACCGCAGTGGGTAAGATGTCGTCCGCTGAGCTGGTGCCGTGTTTGTAACTCTGGTGCGAGCGACTCCCAGCGCTCGCGCAATAAGCGACGCTTCTCCTCATCGATCGGAAACCGGAAGGCGTGCCAGCGCTTTAGCCAGGGATTCGGCATCCGAATCTCTTACCAAGAAAGCAAAAGAGGCGCGAGACTCTTATCACTCGAATACAGAAGGTTCGTCAGACGCAAGCATCCGTCTTTGGGAACGGATGGAGCAGGCGAGCCGGAACGCACCGCCCGAGTTTCTCTCGACTCATCCCTCCCACGGCACGCGGACCGCGCAGTTGCAGGCGGAAATGCCAAAGACGCTCGCGGAGTACCGCAAGGCGACCGCCGGAGGGCAATTTAGGAACTGATATTGACGAAATAATCGCAGATTACGCACGCGAACACGGAACAGAGTCGTGGATTCACTCAGGTATCTTGAAAAGCCGATACGCGTGCCCTGAGGGCGGCGAGTTTGGGTGAAGCGTCCAAGCCGTCGATGCGCTCGAGATCGCTCGCGTCCGTTTTCGTAGCACTTCCGGAGCGAAGCTATCTCTTGGCCCGAGATTCTTTTACGGCTTAACGGCCAGCCGAACATAGAAGATCAGATCGGCTTGGAATTTCAGGTGCCGCGGGAGCTGTTCCCTCAAGTCTTCGTTGGTTCCGGCCAGTCCGGCTTCGCCAAGTCTACGGCAACGCCGGAATCGCGAGGCTGCGCTCACGATCGCCGATGGAACCGGTTTGCATGTTCGGCGGGATATGACCGACATCGCCGACCGCGATGACCCTCACGCGGCCATTGGCTTCGACGCGAATCGTCGTGATGCTGGCATGGCCAATCGACAGCGTGAGCCACGCCATCGTGTCGACGCCGAATGCGCGCGTGACGAGATAACGGATGACGTTGCCGTGGCACACGAACAACTCCTTGCGCTCACCACCGGTCGCCGGCTTGAAGTATTCGGAAAACAGACGGTCGAGTTGGGTCTTGCACGCCGCAAGGTCCTCGGGTTTCTCCTTTTTCATGATGTCAGCCCGGCGTGTCGGCGGCGTGCATTCCGCCAAGTCATCGAGCACCTTGAAGTGACTTCCCGGAAAGCTCGCACCAATGATCGCGGCGGTGTCACGCGCGCGCTGCAGCGGACTAACGTACATGGCGTCGAACCGCGTCGGCAACCCAGCCAATCGCGCGCCGACCAAATGCGCTTGCGCGACACCGATGGGTGAAAGCCCAGGCCCCAGTCGCGGGTCCGCTGACGAATCAGACACGTAATTGCCATGACGCACCAGCACGATAGTACGCGCGGCAGGCACCACAGATTCAACGGCGGCCTGAGCTGCGCCGATCATCATGCAACCGGTCAGGACCAGAGAAAAGATGCGAGGCAGGACTTTGTTCATGAAAAAGAAGTATGCGGCAGAATCTCGCCCCCGCCACATCGCCCGCCGCGATGGAATTGCTCCCGCCGATCCCGAAGCGCAGCCCTGCCGTGCAAACTTTTGGCCTCACAACCGTTTCCGGGCGAACGCCCGTCCGGATGTAGACTTGAGGTACCGTCCAAATTCGGAAGCGTGGCTCCCGATCGCGGAAGGCGAGGTACGTCTTCAACCGCCACGGTTTCCACTTGGCCGTATGGGGAACGCGACGGCATTGTAGTTTTCCAGACGCTTGCGCAAATCATCGGTCAGTCCCTGTGTAGAATCGCTTTTCGTCGATTTTACTCTGAAGGATGTAGACGTAGTGCATCGACGGGCTTGCCGAGTCGAAGCTCGCGCGATTCCGTGTCGCAACGAGGAAAACGTCCGCCTACGCTAAAGCGACGGCGCGACAGTCTACGTTCACCTTTACGACGCGAGCGTAGACTGGAGGCAAGGGGATTCGAACCCCTGACATCCAGCTTGCAAAGCTGCGCGTCTACACTGGTATTGTCACACCGTTTCTGTCACGTTATATCAATTTCTAGCTTTAATTCAACCGACGCTGTGTGGAAGAGACCCATCGGTCTGCGTCGACGCGACGCACCGAATCGGGAAAGTCGATTTTCGGCACCAGTTGAACGGTCCATGTCCCAGCCTGCGATCTGAAAATGTCTGGCGGCGGTCGCTTACGGAAGCCCCGCCTCTGTTGCAATCGGGGCGTGAACTTAGCTGTCGAATGTGATTTCTCCCGCCTACTTCGCCGTCATCCTGATGATTCCCAGCCACGTCTCCACCAACTGCGGCCAATTGGTAATCGGAAACTCTGTACGCCGCACACCAAAGGCATGCCCGCCTTGCGCATACAAGTGCCCCAGCTGACCGAGGTTCCAGCCTGAAACGCCAAAGCCGAAAAGCTGGGCCCAAGGCAGGAAAAATCCGACTATCATTGCGCCAGCAGCAATGAGCGGTACCGGATGCGGCTAGATGCTGTCGTATTGTTATTGGGCATAATGGGGATAGAGTGCGCGCTCGGCTGAGTTTTAACGAGAACAAGATCAGCCACCACTGGCGAGGGCGAGCGTGGCGGCGGGTTGTGAGGTTGGAGTCATGACGCGTTCTTCAAGGGTTACCGAACTAAGAGTCGCCAGATGACTTTGCCGCCGCCTCGGCGGTGAGTCCTGTATTAGTCGCGGTGTCGAGAAGTGTTTGCGTCAAGTCTGCGAAGACCAAGACCAAAAACGCGACCAAAACGGTCGCAAGCACGGCAAGCCCGATTTGGCCGAAAAAGGACAGCCAGATTCCTTTGACGGCAAGAGAGGCGATACGGCACTTTCCGCTTTCGAGCGATGCAGTCTCCGATACTTGAGTAAACGCCTCGTCAAACTCCCACGATGAAGAAATGGCTGCGCGAACTTGAAAGCGTTTGGCTCGTAACTGATTCGCGACCTT
>DASXPA010000233.1:0-8004 GCA_036493915.1 Chthoniobacterales bacterium
TTGCCCTGGCTCGAATCATTTCCTCATCATGGGAACGACCACCTAACCAAGCGATGCAGCGAACTGTCTGGCGGCGCCATGTTCTCGAACCACCACATTAACTTCCGCCAGCCAGTGCGCTGATCTTGTTCTCGTTAGATGTAGCAGCATGTTGCGAATTACCAGTTTGGTTTCCATAGTCACATGGACCACGCTTGGCGTCGGATCGGCGCTTGCCCTCCGGCAATTTGGTACAGCCATCTTTGGCGTCTTTGCCGTCATCAGCGTGTTGGCGACTATCCCAGCCGTCGTCATGCTGGTGCGGAATCATCCGTTCTTGCTTGGGCCGACGCTATTTGTTTCGGTCTTGGGCTTGTTGCCTGGGTTCTGGGGGGTTGCTCTTCTATTCTATTGTATTGGATCGGCGTCCGGATCATCCATTGTTGCGACCAAGCCTATAGAGTGGCTTCTCGCCATCGGCCTTGTACTCATGTTCGTGCCGCCAATCAACTGGGCCATTTTGTGGCGTGACTATCGGCATGATATTGCACTCAACATCTAACAAAGTGATGCAGCCAACCGCTAGCCGGCGTACGGCCCAGATTTCCATGACTCCAACCTCTTCTCCCGCCGCGACGCGCGCCCGCGCCAGCGGTGGCTGATCTTGTTTTCGTTAGATTCCTTGGAACACCACTACCCATATGCTAGCTAAGAAATTCGCACTCGCCTTTGGCATCGCTGTCGTCTTCCCCGCAATGATTCATTGTGGCGTCAGTATTTTTTCCCCACAGCCGCGTTGGGAGGACTACACCGTCGCGCCCATGATAGACCGCAACTCTGCTGAGTGGCAGAAGAAGGAGAGCGAGCGCCGAGCTGCTGAAAAGATCTTCGAGAAGCACCTCTTCGCTGTCGCGGTTCCCTTCGGCCTAGTGGCGATCGTCGTCGGCGCCTTCTTTCTCACTCCCGCTATTGGTGCCGGTCTGATGTTTGGCGGCATCTTTAGCGTCTGCGACGGCTACTTCAACTATTGGTCTGAGCTTTCCGCGACTCTAAAGTTTCTTTCGCTGCTGGCAGCGTTTATCGTCCTTATTGTGGTCGGCTATCGGAAGATCGAGCGAAGGGAAATCTAACCAGGCGATGGAGCCAACCGCGAACCGTCCGTATGCCCAGATTTCCTGGCTCATGAGCGCCACTCGTAATTCGCGCGGTGGCTCATCTTGTTCTCGTTAGACCCTAATGTCCGCTCCTTGTCCGGCTAAGCAGCGAGTTCGTCGGAGTCTTCAGGTGTCAGTCGTCGCCGATCATGTATGCTCAAGTAGGACCATATGATACCGTTCGCCAAT
This sequence comes from Chthoniobacterales bacterium, assembly GCA_036493915.1. Taxonomy (GTDB): domain Bacteria; phylum Verrucomicrobiota; class Verrucomicrobiia; order Chthoniobacterales; family UBA10450; genus Palsa-1392. The sequence continues at coordinate 1,323 of DASXPA010000233.1, forward strand.
TCCTGCGCCGCTATGCTAGTGACATGCCTGAGCCTTGGAGGCATTAGTTTCGCATGTGCGGCGGACGCGGCGCCAGCCCACGAGGTGAAGGGCGTCCGTGCAGGCGACGTGGAATTGCACTACGTCGAGCAGGGAAAGGGTGTCCCGGTCATCTTCGTGCACGGGTCGGTAGATGACTACCGCACCTTCGAGCCACAGCTCGAACCGCTGTCGCGGCATTACCGCGTGATCTCATATAGCCGCCGCTACAATTTCCCAAATGCAGCCAACGCGCCCTCGGGCAACCACTCCGCGCTAGTGGAGGCTGACGATCTGGCAAGCCTTCTCAAAGCACTCGGCGCATATCCTGCGCACGTCGTGGGCCACTCCTATGGTGCTTATACCGCATTGATCCTGGCGATGAAGCATCCCGAGCTGGTGCGCAGTGTGGTCCTCGCCGAGCCGCCGCTGCTCCGTTGGCTGCCGCAGCTCCCGAGCGGAGAGCATCTCTATGCCGATTTCATGAACAATATGTGGGAACCGACCGGTCGCGAGTTTCGCCTGGGCCACGCCGAGCAGGCCTTGCGAATCACGATCGACTGGTTTGGCAAGAACGGTTACCTGATCGAAGGCAAGCCGGCGCAGTTCGACGCGCTACCGACAGAGATCCGCGCGTTCATGGTGGCGAATTCGCTCGAATGGCAAGCACTGACGACCTCCTCGGACGCATTCCCGATGCTGGACCGGGCGGCGGTGAAAGCCATCACCGTGCCGATCCTTCTGATGTCGGGCGAAAACACGATGAAGATGAACAAGAAAATCGACGCCGAACTCAAGAGGCTATTGCCCAAGGCAGAAACTGTGGTTATCCCAGGTGCGACGCATGAGATGTGGGCGGAACAGCCCGATGTGTGCCGCGCGCGAGTTGCCGCCTTCCTCGCGAAGCATTGAAGACGGCTCACCCCTCCATCGACGTTAGCTCTTGTGGTGAGCGGCGTGATATGGATAAAGCACACCTAAATCGATTCACGGCTGCCGCGCTGTCCATTGTCATGTCGTTGCCATTTAGCTTGCTACTCGGATGGTTTGTATTGGCCTTTTATCGCCAAATCGACGCAGGAGGCCAAAGCCTGCGGGGATTCTTGATGCTGTTTGGCTTTAGGTCGTTGGACGTTGTGCCTTTTGCGATGATTGCACTCCTGCTTCCGGGCCCAGCGATCCACTTCTCGCTACGGTTCAGGCATCAGAACCGTGGCGAAGCTTTGCCACCGCCGTTGCAGTCAGGCTCACTTTCCTATTCTGTGCGCTGGGATATTTGGTTTATCACTCGCGTCATTATCTATATTGGTCCTTTCATCCGAGTGGGACCTAACCAGGCGATGGAGCCAACCACTGGCCGGCGTACGCCCAAGTTTTCCATGACTCCAACCTCACATCCCGCTGCCACACGCGCTCTCGCCCGCGGTGGCTCATCTTGTTCTCGTTAGGCGAGAAGTACCGAAAAGCTCGCTACATGAGTGATTACAAACCAAGGGAGAAGTCACGATGAGTATCGGTGCGAAGCGCGGTGCCTTGTCGCACATCTTTTACCAGCGCTGCTTTTGGCTTTTTGTCCTTCTGATGGTTCTTATCGGTGCGGTATCGTTCGTCCCGGCGCACGACTCCGGCCGGCTGGTCCTAAACGCTGTCAACATGTTCCTCCTCATCGCGACGGTCGCAGCGGTCGGGCGCTCGCGAGTGTCGTTCGTCATTGCGCTATTGCTCGCCGTACCCGCAGTGTGGTTCCAGTATGTCGGCCTCTGGCACGACAGCGACAGCGACCTGGCATGTTCGTGGATGTTCAGTGCCGCGCTCTATTTCATCTCCACCGCGTATCTGCTGCGCTACGTTTTCCAGCCCAGGCTCATGACGCAGGACAAGCTGTTCGGCGCGGCGGCTGCGTATCTCATGATCGGCGTGTTCTGGGCATACCTCTACGCGATCATCGGATACTTTTATCCCCAGTCATACATGATCGTCGGGCAGCCGGGGCGACTGGTATATGCCGATGCGCTTTACCTGAGCATAACCGTGCTGACCAGCACGGGCTTCGGAGACGTGACGCCACTTACGCGCGCGGCGCGCGGAGTATGCATGATCGAGCAGATTGCCGGAGCTTTATTCCTCGCGATACTCATCGCCCGTCTGGCTGGAGTCTATCCGCCGCGAGACAGTTACATCGACGACAAGGCGGCGTAGGCCGTGAACGAGCAGTGCGCCGGGCTGAGATTCCGAGACACGATATCGCCTAACCCATCGATGCAGCCAACCACTGGCCGGCGTACGTTCAAGTTTCCCATGATTCCAACCTCACCTCCCGCAGTCAACGCGCGCTCCCGTTAGCGGCGGCTGATCTTGTTTTCGTTAGGCGTTGCTACGCGCAGTCATGAAACACCTTGCGGATCGGCGTCCTAGAACCTTTGAGCGGCGCGCCGCGGGGATCCTTTGCGTTGTCGCGTCGCTCGCATCGAGCGGGCATGGCTTCTCCGCGGGTCTGACCTTCGCTGGTGTGCCTCTTGCTCCCGGAACGACGGTACGAGCGGACGTTCCCTTGAATGACTTGGAGAAATCCTACGTCTCGGAAGGCGGCAATGCCGTGCCCTTACACAGCGTGGCTGTGCTTGCAGTGCCGCGCGGATTTAACCCGAAGAAGAGCTGGCCTGTCTTGCTGCCTTTCGCTTCAAGCGACCATTTATACCCGAATTCGCACGACCTCTTGCTCTACCGCGCGACTGCCCTCGCGGAAGGATGGATATTACTAGCTGGGGACGGCCCAACGCCCGCTCCGCGCGTCGACAGCAGCGGCTGGCGTGCCGGGCACACGCTGGCTGCGCTCGACGCCCTACACCACAGCTTTCCAGGTTCCGAGAGATGGCCGCTCGCCTGTGCCGGACAATCAGGCGGATCGAAGCGGGCGAGTTACCTGGCGCCGTTGTTTGCGGTCGGCGGCTATCACGTGATCGGAATCTTTCTCGAAGGGATCAACGAGGACAAGATAACCGAAGGTTGCCGGCGCTTTAAACCGGCCGCCAGCTTTTTCCTCACTCCTATCTTTCTGAGCAGCGGCGAGCAGGACAAAATCGCCACCCCAGACCAACAATTCGCGGTGGAGGATTCGATGAGGGAGACAGGTTTCAAGAACATTAGACACAAGACCTTCCCTGGCGGTCACTGGGTGGAGCGCGCCCATGTGCAAGAAGCGCTCCGCTGGTTTCGAAGTGGGATCGGAGATGACACCGAAGGTGGTCTCGGCAAAGCAGTGACGAGCCCCGTCCCGCCCGCTAACCATCCGATGCAGCGAACCGCGAGGTAGCGTGACATCCGTGCTTTTGTATTTGGCATCCACACTTCTTTCTCAGGAACAGCTCTTCAGGTCTCGCGGTCGCTGATCTTGTGGCTCGTTAGGTCTCTGCGCATTGGCGCGGCCTGGGTGTGTTTGTTGGTTCGCCGCGGCGCGCCAAGGGAGAGAAAAGCTTGGCGTTGCTCCGCGCACTTAAAGGAGGACCATTTCCAAGTCTATCGGTGGCAGGCCGTATAAAGCGCGCGCACGCTTCAAATAGCGCGTTGTTGTCTCGTCTCTCAGTATCCTCAATAAACGCCGTCCCGCATCGGTGATGGTCTTAATGACCACCGAGTCTGGGTCGTTCGTCTGAGCGGCCGAGAGCTCGACCAACCCTGCGCTCTCCATCTCCTGAACTTCATAGGAGATTCTCCGGCCGCGCAGCTTAACAAAGTCAAAAGGCTGCGCCTCACTCACGTTGAGGACGCTCTGCACAACTTCCAAGTTCATCATATTCCGCGCCTCGGTTACGCCCCAGCCTCTATTGACTAAATCGACGGGGGAAGTTGCGGCGGATGTATGGAAATTATAGTTTTCCTGCGTGAAACAAACTTGAAAGCCTGATGCTGCAGCATCGCGCCAGACGATTTTTCGCGCTGGCGAACAAACCGGCTGACGATCATTTCGCGCTTGCCGGATTTTCTTTGAGCGTGTTGCCGACGGGCTCCGGCTCATTCTCTGCAGTGGGATCGGGCGCCGGCTGCCCGCTCTCGCGGTGGGCGCTGCTCGGCCGAGAGCGTGGTTGTCGAAGACTGCGATTCGCTGGTTCGGCGGAGCGAAGTCCGACGAACCTTCCTTCGCAACCTTCCCGACGAAAGCGATGATGGCCTTCTTCGGCGCCGCATCGTTCCAAGAAGAAAGCGGGTCCTGCGCGTAGGCCGCTTGCGAAAGCAGGTAAACCATGAGCCGCTTCCTGTCCTCGACATCCTTCCCCGTCTTCACTTGACGCTAAGTCTGTCTACGGCTCATCTCCCTTGTCGTAGGCGTCTTCGCCGGGCAGGACCGGCTCGCCCTGCATGCCGCAACAACTGCCTAAACGCTCCTAATTGTGGTTCCCGCTAACGAGCAGTGTAGTCACGGTCGATGAGAAAAGTTAGCCCTTCCAATCCGCCGCGCGCGGCCACTCCTTTATGTTGCGTTTGAGCAAGGAGGCGAAGGGCTCTTTCTTCCATTCCGGACCTTGAGCCGCGAGCGCCTTGAACCGATCACTCTGGCGCCGAGTGAAGCGGAATTCCCCTCCTAAAGTTAGGATCGTCAGACGTGGCGTCATTGGGAAGTTGGTCTTATGAATTCCCGCTTGCAAAATGGGCCCGGCAGGTGAGTCAGGAGAGTGACACTTTCAAAACCGAACAATCGTCTGGCGGTGAGGCGCCGTTCAGAGGCTCGAGGGTGCGATTACGGATTTCGGCAACGGTTCGGCTGTGGCCATTATTCGGCGCGACAAGGAAGTCCACCAACCGATTGAGAGGCTCGGCATCCTGATGGCGACGTGTTTCAAAGACACCATCCGAAAAAAGATATAAGTCACTCGGCAAAGCCATGGGTAACTCCACGGTCTGGAAGTTCGCGTCGGGGAGGCAAGCCACAGGTGGCCCGCTTGCGGGGAGGCGCCGATTCTCAGATCGCGGGGCGCGGAGGACAGCAGGAGGATGACCGCCGGCAGCGTAGCGCAGCGTTCTCTCGACAAAATTCGCCACGCCGTACCAGATAGTAAAGTATAAGTGTTCGCGTGATTGGGAGGAGTAAACGCGATTGAGCGCACCAAGGACCGCGCCGGGATCGTTCCAATCGGTGTTCGTCAGTCCGCAGGTGCGCAGGGTGTCGAGAATCGAAACCGCGAGCAACGCGGATTTCACGCCGTGACCAGAGACGTCGAGGAGATAAAAAGCGAATCGGTCCGAATCCATCCACTGAAAGCCGAGTCCATCTCCGCCAAGTTGCGCAGAAGGAGTCATGGACCAATCAACCGAGATATGCTTTTCCGTAATCGGACGCGGCAAGAGCGAGAGCACATAATCGAGCGCCCCAGCGAGCTCGGCGTGCAGCGTCTCCTGGGTTGTGCGAAGGCTATCGTATGCTCGCTTGATTTCCTGTGCGCGTTCCTCTGCAGCCACCTTCGCAAGGCGCAGTTGCTCGACGGCGCGCGCCCGTTCAATAACGATGCTCGCGAGATGGGTGGCCATGCGGATTAACTCGCGATCGTGCGCGCTGGGTTTGTGCGGCTCGTGATAATACATCGCGACCGTTCCGAGGAGGCTCCCTTCACTCGAGAAAATGGGAGTCGAGCAGCAGGCGCCGAGGGCAAAGGTTTTCGCGAGCTCGGTGAAATCGACCCAGTGAGGGTCGGTCGCGATGTCCGTGGCAAAAACCGGTTCGCGTTCGTAAGCGGCGCTCCCACACGAGCCGATGTTCGGGCCAATACCTATGCCATCGACAATCTGGTTGTACGCCGCGGGTAAGCCGGGAGCTGCACCTTCCCGCAGGCGTTGCCCCTCCTCGTCAAAAATCAATACCGAGCAGATCATGCCGTCACACGATTGCGCTTCCACCCCGCGCACGAGGACATTCAGCACGGTTCGGAGCGGCGCACCGGAAGCGATTTTCTCCAGGACTTTCTTCTCGTTCTCGAGCGCGGCTTCGGTGCGTTTGCGCTGGGTAATGTCGCGAAAGCTCCAGACGCGGCCGACACTCCCCTGGTCAACCAGCTGAATGGCCGAATTACGCTCAAAAACGCGGCCATCGGCCAGATATAAGACATCGAAGCTCTCTCCAGCTGGCGACGCGATAATCTCGCGAATGCGGTTGAGCGATGCTGCGGGGTCCTTGAGTTGGCGGCAGAAGTGATTCGAGAAATCATTCGCGTCGCGTGATGTCCTTATCTCGGGCGGAACTGCCCAGAGGTTGATGCATTTCTCATTAAAGGCCCTGACCCGGTTTGATTCATCGGTGACGAGAATGGCATCGGTCGTGGACTCCAGTGTGGCATGCATCATCGCAAGCGACGTCGCCAGTTCATCGGCGTGCAGCGCCGCATCGCGGTTATCGGGCCCGGCAAACGTTGGCAGCCTGTCGTCTTTCATCGTGTGGTTACCTGCAAACCTGATTTCACACAGCAGAAACCGAGATGGTTCGTGCCGGTACTGACTTCGCCCTTGCCGCGCGTGCCCACAATGTAGCGGGAGCAATATTGATCGGTGCAGAGGAACGAACCTCCTCGCTGGACTCGCTTCGGTTCGTTAGGCTCGGCGGGATCAAGGGATGAACCGGGCCCCTTCGGATTCGCCGCCACGCCACCGGTCTTGGCGAGTTGCTCGTAGTAATTAG
>DASXPA010000234.1:0-5402 GCA_036493915.1 Chthoniobacterales bacterium
GAGAGCACGACAGAGCGAATTCTTTTCCTGACTTCACGAAGGCTGGTGATTCAGGACGAGGATGAAACGATGGAGTTACATCGCTGTATTCTGCCGGATTCGCTGCCCCCCGAAGATCAACGGTCCTCTGACTCTTCTGACTAACACGAGAGAGCTTGCCGTGGCAGCGCCGCGTCCCGTTTATCCGAGCGAAGCGATCGCTCACGACTTCGAGGCAACGGCATCTATCGTCTTCACGTCGATTTGCATAACGGGACAGTGAGAAATGTTGAGGTGGAACGGAGCGCCGGCAGTCCCCTCTTCGACCACCCTGCGATCGCAGCACTTGAAAAGTGGCAATTCAAGCCCCCGCTTATACGCCAGATGCACCAAAGCCGAGATCCGAAAAACACTTCGGGAGAAATCATCTTCAGGGTGCCGGTCATTTTTTCTCGCTGATCTCTCACGTCGGTGACCGCCTAACGAGTGGTTTAGAGCCCGCCTCAGGATTCGCGCCTGAAGCAACCACTGCCCGACGTCGTCAAGCTTCGAGCAACCGCAGAGAAGCATCGCCTGATCCAACTCACGCCGCAGAATCTCAAGAACCTTCAGCGCTCTTGCTCGCCGCCGACAACATAACTCCGAAGAATCGGGCGGCCGACCAGCACCGCCCGTGGACCGAGCGCGATTGCCGTGAGCACCGCGCTCCCTCGAATTCCACCGTCGAGATAAACTTCGCAACCGTCGCCCACTGCCTCGATCACAGGCGGCAACACTTGACGACTGGCGAGTGCGGTGTCGAGTTGACGCCCGCCATGATTGGAAACAGCGATCCCCCGCGCCCCGCGGACGCCTGCATCACCTGGTTAGGCCTTAGATTGAGGTGTTTATCAGCGTGGCCCCACGCGCACCGATTAGATCAATAAATTCGTTCGCTTCCGAAATCGGAACTGTTAGGCGCGCGAATCTTACCGCGCCGAACCTCGAAAAAAGCGCGGTTGCCGGGGAGCATACCACCTCCAACTGCAATGTAGCCCAAGTATGTATCGCCGTCGTACAAATCCGCGCGAACAAGTGCTCGGGGCACGCCAAAGTCGAATATGAATGTACGTGTCCAACTCGGCCGCGGGCGATCGACGAAGTCCAGCAGGGCCGAGAGCTTGTTCGGAGCGGTGATCGAGCCGAAGTAATCGTACTGCGAGCGACAGCTGCGGACTTCGGCCCGCGTCACGTGAGAGAACGGCGGGAGAGTAGTCTTGACGCATCCGGTCAGGCAGACCCAAAAGGCAATAAGTAACGCGCGACACATACGTCTATGAAAAGTAGGCGGCATTATCCCGCGGTTGAAGGCGGGATAATTCATCTCCGGGCTGGCTTCCAGGCTGGCGGTTGTTCTGACGGGGTTAATGCTGGCTCTTTTATCGCTCGGTCCGGACTTTGGCAAGCCGCGTAGGCGACTCATGATGCCGGTGTCGATGACCGCAAGAAGAGCCGCAGCCGCGCTCCCGACCTTTCGCTCACCAAACCTTTTTTGCAATTGCTGGAAGAGGCGAGAGCGCTCTAAACTCGACGCCGGTGAACCCGACCCCGGACACGCTCGAGCACAGTGGCGCCGCTTTTCGCACGACGCATTGGAGTGTGGTCCTCAACGCGCAAGGAGAATCCGCCGCCGCTCACGCCGCACTCGAAACTCTTTGCCGCAGTTATTGGCTGCCCCTTTACGCGTTCGTTAGGCGAGCCGGTCACGACCCCGAGGATGCGAAGGACCTGACCCAGGAATTTTTCGCCCGGCTCCTCGAGCGCCGGGACTTCGACGCCGCCCGGCAGGAGAAGGGCCGCTTGCGTTCCTATCTGCTCGTGGCGCTGAAGCATTTTCTCTCGAACGAGCGCCAACGCGCGCAGGCCGTGAAGCGCGGCCGGGGCGAGCATCCCATTTCACTCGACGAGATCATGCTCAAGCAACGTTTCGATCTGGAGCCGGCCGAGACTTTGACCGCCGAGCAGATCTACGAACGGCGTTGGGCAACCGCGGTGCTCGACCAGGTGCTGGCCCGTCTCGAGGAGGAATACCGCGGCAGCGGAAAAGGACTTTTGTTCGATCACTTAAAAGTGCTGCTGGCAGATGAGCCGGGGCATCCTTCGCAGGCGGCGATGGCAAAGGAACTCGGGATGACGGAGAACGCCTTGAAGCAGGCTTTCCATCGGATGCGGCTGCGTTATCGCGAATGTCTCCGCGACGAGATCGCGCAGACGTTGGCGACTGAAGACGATCTCGAGGACGAGTTGCGACACTTGATCGCGGTCCTGCGCACGTAACCTCGGGCCAAATCTCGTGCATTACCTTTTGGAGATGCAGAAAGATCGCACCGCCGGGAGCAGGCTTTGCCAAAAATGCGGCGCGATGATCCGTGCAGATGATCTGTCGGGATTTTGCGCCGCGTGCCTCTTGGAGACCGGTCTTAACCTGCTCACCGGGGACGCGGCCGAGCAAGCGCGCGAACCGGTCCTGGCCGAATTTGGCGATTACGAATTGCTCGAGGAAATAGGCCGCGGCGGTCAGGGCGTAATTTATCGCGCCCGCCAGAAAAGTCTGAACCGGCTGGTCGCGCTGAAGGTGATCGGCTTGGGGCATTGGGCGACGGCGACGCATCTGAAACGTTTCCGGCGCGAAGCCGAGGCGGCCGCGAGCCTGGAGCATCCGGGGATCGTGCCGATTTACGAGATCGGCGAGCACGATGGCGCCTGCTTTTTCAGCATGCAGTTCATCGAAGGCGGACGCCTCGACGAGTTCGTTAGGCGCGAACCGCTGCCGCTCCGGCGCGCGGTGGAAATCATCGCGAGTCTCGCCCGCACCGTGTCCTACGCGCATGAGCGCGGAATCATTCATCGCGATATCAAGCCGGGAAATATTCTGCTCGATGTCCACGGCGAACCGCACCTGGCCGATTTCGGTCTGGCGCGTTTGGTGGAAACGGAAAGCACGGTGACGCGGACCCGCGATGTGTTGGGAACGCCGAGTTACATCGCGCCCGAGCAGGCCGCCGGGAAGAGCGCGGAGCTCACGAGCGCGACCGACGTTTATGGGCTTGGCGCGGTCTTTTACCAACTGCTCACCGGGCATCCGCCTTTCGCTGGCGGCACCACTTATGAGACGATCCGCCTCGTTCTGGAGACCGAGCCACGCTCTCCGCGGCTTTGGAATCCAAAAGTCGATCGCGATCTCACCACGATCTGCTTGAAGTGTCTCGAAAAAGATCCGCAACGCCGCTATCCATCGGCGCGCGCGCTGGCCGAAGATCTCGAGCGCTGGTTAGGCCACGAGCCGATTCAGGCGCGCCGCACCGGCGTTGTTAGTCGCAGCGGCAAATGGATTCGTCGCAATCCTACAATGGCTGTGCTGTTGCCGTTGTTGCTAGCGTTGTCGGCGGCGATTGGAATGCTGTTTTGGAATCGCGAGCCGGCACGCCCGCCTGCGGGCATCGCGGTGCTGCCCTTCGAGAATCTCGACGGGGATAAAGCAGACACCGTTTTTGCCGACGGCATTCAGGAGGACATCCTAACGAAGCTAGCCAAGGTAGCAGATCTAAAAGTCATTAGCCGCACCAGCGTGATGCAATATCGCGGTGCGCGAAATACCCGGCAAATCGGAGAGGCGCTGCATGTCTCTTATGTGCTGGAGGGAAGCGTGCGCAGAGACGGTGGCAGGATTCGCTTGAATACCCAACTCATCGATACCCGCACCGATCAACATGTCTGGGCCGAGGAATACGATCGGGCCCTGACGGACGTTTTCGTAGCTCAGACGGAGATCGCGCAACAAATCGCAGATGAGTTGCAAGTCAAACTTTCACCCAGCGAAAAAGCCGCGCTGGCAGAGCAACCGACCAAAGATCTTACGGCCTACGACCTTTACGTCTGCGCCTCGGCTATAATCGAGTCCGCCCCAACGGCCCAGGATCTTTTCCGAGTCATAGAGCTACTTAACAAGGCGCTCGCGCGCGATCCCAGTTTCCTTTTCGCCTATTGTAAGCTGGCCTCGGCGCACGACGATCTCTATCTCGGGTTGGATCACACGCCTGAACGGCTGGCTCTGGCGGAGTCTGCGGTGAACTCCGCTCTTCGCCTGGGACCGGATTCAGGTGAAGCGCATCTCGCCCTGGCTTTACACTTTTATTGGGGCTATTTCGATTATGACCGGGCCCGTGCTGAGCTGGCGGTGGCGGGGCGCACTTTGCCGAACGATCCGCGAATCGCTTTTGTGGCCGGACTCATTGATCGCCGGCAGGGCCGTTGGTCAGAGGCCGTGCGCGAATTAGCGCGCGCCACCGAACTGGACCCGCGAAACGGGGTCAGGCTCTGGAATCTTGCTACGACCTATCTGCTGCTGCGCGACTACAAACACGACGATGAGACTTTGGATCGCTGGCTTGCCCTCGACCCGAATAACATCGACGCCCGAATAGCTCGCGCGGCTCTCGACATTCGATCGCGAGGGGATACCAGGCCGTTACATGCCGTCCTTGAAAAGATTCGGGCAGAGAACCCCGCGGCGGTAAACGACCTGGCCGGAGCAACTCTCTGGGTCGCTATCTATGAGCGCGACGCGGTTACGGCTAGTCATGCTTTGACAGAACTTACTGAGAGCATGGATTGGGGGCCGACTGGCGACATGCGCCTTCCCCGTTCTTTTTCCGAGGGTCTGATTGCCCGAATGAAAGGAGATGCGGTCGCAGCCCGCGCCGCCTTTGTCGCAGCGCGGGCAGAGCAGGAAAAACTGGCCCGCGCACAGCCCGATCATGGCCTTGTTCTCTGTGCCCTGGGTCTGATCGATGCTCAACTTGGACGCAGCCAGGATGCGCTCCGCGAGGGCCGCCGGGCGGTTGAGGTTATCCCTGTGGCAAAAAGCTCCCTCGAGGGCACGGATGTCCTTTATAGCTTTGCCAAGATTTGTGCGTGGACCGGCGAACGCGACCTGGCGCTCGGGCAGCTCGAGAAGCTGGTGAAAATTCCAGCAGGCCCATCCTACGGCGACCTGCGTCTCGACCCATCTTGGGATTCGCTCCGCGGCGATCCGCGCTTCGACACGATCGTTGCCTCGCTCGCTCCAGCCAATGGCGGTTCGAACAAATCCCGGTGATGCCCGCTAAGAAATCTGCAGTTCTCCCCTCCGTCGCTCCTCGTTGCGACAAATGCGGCGCCACGATCGCCGGTGGTTTTTGCAGCGCGTGTCTCCTGGAAGAGGGCCTGCACCTTCTCGCCCAGGGCGACCTTTACTCGTTAGGCGAGGCCGATTTTGGCGATTACGAATTGCTGGCCGAAATCGGCCGCGGCGGTCAGGGAGTGGTTTATCGCGCCCGCCAGAAAAGCCTCAACCGCGTCGTCGCGCTGAAAGTGATCGGCCGCGGGCCGTGCGCGAGCGAATC
>DASXPA010000235.1:0-5374 GCA_036493915.1 Chthoniobacterales bacterium
CTGCGCATGGTCCTACGCCAGGGGCTGACTTTGACGCTCCTTGGAGTGGCGCTCGGCGTTGCGATTTCGTTAGGCAGCACGCGGGTGCTTGCTGGCTTTCTCTACGGCGTCACGCCGACGGATGCGCCCACTTTTGCGGCGGTTGCGATGCTCCTCGTGGGCGTGGCGCTGGCCGCGTGTTTCATCCCGGCCCGACGGGCCACCAAGGTCGATCCCATCGTCGCGCTTCGTTATGAATGATCTTCGCTTTGCTCTTCGCCAACTCGTTAGGCAACCTGGTTTCACGATCGTCGCGGTGCTCGCGCTGGCCCTTGGGATCGGCGCCAACACCGCCATCTTCAGCGTCACCAATGCCGTCCTCCTCCGCGCGCTGCCTTACAAAAATCCGGACCGAATCATGGCGATCGAGAAGGTCCGGACGCAGGAGGGACTCGGCGGGCTGGTCGCCGGCTCTTACTTCGATTTCCGCGAGCAGAGCAGCGCCTTCGAGAGTTTCGCCGCCTACGACGAAGAGGAATTTACGCTCACCGGCGGGGGTGAGCCGGAGCGCGTGCTCTGCTCGGAGGTGTCGCCGTCGCTCTTCCCGTTGCTCGGGGTAGAGCCCTCGTTAGGCCGAGGCTTTCGCCCGGAGGAAGAGCAACCCGGACACGATCAGGAGGTGGTCGTTAGTCAGCAATTCTGGCAGCGCCGTGCCGGGGGCGATCCGCGCTTCATCGGGAAAGCGATCACGCTGAACGATCGCAGCTACACGGTCGTCGGGATCATGCCGGCTGGATTTCGCTTCCCGCACGCGTTCGACATCTGGAAGCCGCTCGCGCTCGATCCGGTGCAGGAACGGCACGGGCAGCAGTTTCAGATCGTGCAGCAGATCGCACGGTTGAAACCGAACGTTTCCCGCGAGCGCGCCGAGGCGGAGCTGAACACGATCTGGCAACGCGAGACGTGGCAGGGGCCGGAAGACCGCAGCGGTGAGCACGTCCAGGTGCGGCCGTTGCACGAAACGCTGGTGCAGGATGTGCGGATCGCGCTCTTCGTGCTCCTCGGCGCAGTCGGCTTCGTCCTGCTCATCGCCTGCGCGAACGTCGCGAATCTCATGCTCGCGCGCGCGGCGGAACGGCGGCGGGAGTTTGCCATCCGAGCTGCAGTAGGCGCGAGCCGCCGCCGACTCGTTAGGCAACTGCTCACCGAAAGCGTGTTGCTTTCGCTCGCGGGCGGCGCACTCGGATTGCTTCTCGCCCTCTGGGGAGTCGATCTGCTGGTTGCGAACATTCCCGCGGAATTCGCCGGCACGATCTACGGATTGCACGGCGTCGCGATCGATCGCGGAGTCCTCTTCTTCACTTTCGGCGTGTCGATTGCGACGGGGGTTCTGTTTGGTCTCGCGCCGGCAATTTCTTCTTCGCGTCTTGATCTGAACGCTGCGCTCAAGGCAACAGCGAAAACAGCGAGCGGGCGGTCGCGTTTGCGCGGCAGTTTCGTCGTCGCGCAAATTGCGCTCACGCTCGTGCTCCTGGTCGGCGCGGGTTTGATGACGCGCAGTTTCGTTAGGCTGCTGAACGTGAAGCTCGGCTTCGAGCCGCGTCACGTTCTCACCGTTCGGGTGGAATTGCCCACCTCCCGCTACGGTCACGGCGCGCAGCGGACGCTCTTTTTCAATCGGTTGCTGGAACGTTTACAGAACACGCCTGGCGTCGAAACAGTTGGCGCGATCAGTCAGCTGCCGCTCTCCGGTTACAGCATGATGGGACGGTTTGCGGTGGAAGGTCAGCCGCCGACTCCGGAAGAAAAGCTGAAGCCGATCCCGATCGGCGTCGTGACGCCCGGATATTTCGCGGCCATGAAGATCCCGCTTCTCCGTGGCCGAATCTTCAATGTCGGCGACTCGAGCGACCGAGCCGAGGTCGCTCTCGTGAACGCAGCCTTTGCGCGAAAATTTTGGCCTAACGAAAACCCGATCGGGAAAAAGATCGGGATGGGCTGCCTCAACTCCCTCTGCCGCACGGTTGTCGGCGTGGTCGGCGACATTCGGCACGAGGGCCTGGCCGACGAACCGCAGCCGGAGACTTACGCGCCGCAACCTCAGTTTCCCTTGAACAGCATGAGTCTGATTTTGCGGACGCAGGGCGATCCGTTGCGCTTCGTGCCGCTCGTGCGCGACAGGGTGCGCGCGCTCGACAAGGACCAGCCGATCGCACTCGTGCAGACGCTCGAAGACCATGTTTCGGCGTCGATTTTGCAGCCGCGATTGATCACGTCCCTGCTCGGCGTTTTCGCGGGGCTCGCGCTCCTCCTCGCCGCGATCGGCGTTTACGCGATGATGTCCTACACGATCGCGCAACGGACGGACGAGATCGGGATCCGGATGGCGCTGGGCGCGATGCGCTCGTCGATTTTTGGGCTGGTCGTGCGGCAGGCAATGACGCTGGTGGTGCTCGGTGTGGGGTTGGGATTGGCGGGCGCGTTCGCGGCGACGCGTTTGCTCAACAGCCTGCTTTACGGCGTCGGGGTTTACGATCCGCTGACGTTTTGCGCGACTGCTTTGTTGCTGGCCGTGCTCGGTTTTCTGGCCGCGTGGCTGCCGGCGCGCCGCGCCACTCGTGTCGATCCGATGGAGGCGTTGCGCAATGAATGACTACTTCACGAAATCTTCGTGGAACCTGCGCCTAACGAATGAAAGACAGCAGATACAACCTGTCATCCTGAGCGCAGCGAAGGACCTCACGAGCGTTCAATTACCTGATGTGAGGTCCTTCGCTTCGCTCAGGATGACAAACTTGAACGCAACTAAACCCTATGTTCACTGATCTTCGCTTTGCACTTCGTCAGCTGTTCAAGTCCCGCAGCTTCAGCTTCATCGCTATCCTCACGCTCGCGCTCGGGATCGGCGCGAACAGCGCGATCTTCACAATTGTCCACGCGGTTTTTCTCGAGCGGCTGCCTTACCGAAACGCCGACCGAGTTGTCGCGATTTGGGAGACGAATGCGGCTCGCGCTGGGCAATCGAACGTTGTTGGCCCAGCCAATTTTCTGCGCTGGAAAGAGCGCACGACGAGTTTCGAAAATCTTGCGGCTTACGCGGAGACGCGCGCGAACCTGACTGGCAGCGCGCAGCCCGAGGAGCTGATCGCGCAGAATGTGACCGCGGAATTCTTTGACGCGCTCGGCGTGCAACCGTTCCTCGGGCGCGCCTTCACGGCGGCGGAAAGCGCGGACGAGCATGCGTCCGTTGTCATTCTGACCCACGAGTTGTGGACGCGACGCTTCGGGGCCGATCCCTCGATCGTCGGACGCGTCATTCAGTTAAACGGCAAACCGCAAACCATCATCGGCGTAATGCCGCCGGGCGTGCGCTTGTTCATGAAAACCGGTTCGCTTGTGGACAAGCCGGCGGATTTCTGGTGGCCGTATGCGCTCGGGCCCGAAGCGCGCGCGCCGCACGGCCGCTATCTCTCGGTGATCGGCCGACTGAAGCCGGGCGTGACTTTACAAAAGGCACAAACCGAGATGAACACGATCGCCGCCAGCCTAACGAAGGAGCTGCCGGAGTTCGACACTGGCTGGGGCGTCAGAGTGCTGCCATTGCGCGAAGAGTTGTCGGGGGCGCTGCGGCCGGCGCTGCTCTTGTTGTCGGGCGCGGTCGCTTTTGTCCTCCTCATCGCGTGCGCGAATGTCGCCAATCTTCTTCTCGCTCGCGGCGCCGCGCGACGACACGAGCTCGCAATCCGCAGCGCGCTCGGAGCAACACGTCTGCAGATCATTCGGCAACTGCTGATGGAGAGTTTGCTCCTCGGAATTTGCGGCGGACTCCTCAGCCTTCTCGTGGCGGAGTGGAGCCTCACGTTTCTGCAAAAGCTGAGCCCGGTTGACCTAACGAACATCGGGCAGCTTTCGCTCCGTTATCCGGTCCTCATTTTCACCGGCGCGATTTCCCTCCTCACCGCGCTCGGCTGCGGCATGGTTGCGGCCTGGAGCGGATCGCGGCCGGACGTGCAACAAGCACTCGTGGAAGGCAGCCGCCAGATGGGCGGCAGCATTCGTCATCGCCGGCTTCGTCACGCTTTTGTTGTCGCGGAGATCGCGCTCGCGGTCGTGCTCTTGGTCGGCGCGGGTTTGATGCTGCGCAGTTTCGCGGCGATGCGGGAAGTCGATCCGGGTTTCGACCCGAGCCATGTCTTGACCATGCGGTTGCAATTGCCGCGCGCAAAATATCCCGACGACGCAGCGCGCACTCGTTTCTTCCGCGAGCTGACGGCGCGCGTTTCGCAACTCCCGGGCGTGAAGGCTGTCGGCGACGTCAGTTATCTGCCGATGGCGGGTCTTGGCGCCGCGACCGATTTCAATATTGAAGGCCAGCCGCCGAGCGCGCCGGGTCAGGAAAAGACGACGGCGGTGACAGTTTGCGACAACGGATTTTTTCGCGCGCTGAAGATCCCTCTCTTGCGCGGGCGGCTCTTCACCGAGCAGGAAATGCAGGAACAACGCAACGTTGTCCTCATCAACGAGACTTTCGCACGCCGGTACTTCCCTAACGAAAACCCGATCGGGCAACGGGTGGCGATTGAGATGAATGATCCGGTCGTGCCGACGGAAATCATCGGCATCATCGGTGATACGCAGTCGGTCGATCTCTTGACCCCGGCGAAAGCGCACGCCTTCTGGCCGCATCCGCAACTTCCCTACAACCTGATGACGCTGACCGTGCGCACCGCCGGCGATCCGGCGAGTCTCGCGCCCTCGGTCGAAGCGCAGGTGCATGCGCTCGACAAGGATCAACCGGTCTCTGACGTGCGGACGATGGAACAATGGGTGGCGCGTTCGCTCGCGCAGACACGCTTCAGCTCGCTCCTGCTGATGGGATTTGCGGGGCTCGCGCTCATTCTCGCCGCAGTCGGGATTTACGGCGTGATGTCTTACGCGGTGAACCAGCGGACGTCGGAGATCGGCCTGCGGATCGCAATCGGCGCGGAAGGAAAAGACATCCTCAAGATGATCGTAGTGGACGGCGCGCGGCTCGCCGGTGCCGGCCTAACGATTGGTCTTTTGCTCGCGATCGCGCTCAGCCGCACGCTCAGCAGTTTGCTTTTCCAGACCCTGGCGGCGGATCCCCTCACCTATGCCGTCGTCATTCTGGTCCTCGGCGCGGTCGCGCTTCTTGCCTCTTATCTGCCGGCGCGGCGGGCGGCGCGCGTTGATCCACTTGTCGCATTGCGCGCCGAATGATTTCACTCTCGTTCCCTAACAATGCCTAACGCCTAACGACATGCTCACTGACCTCCGCTTCGCTCTTCGCCAACTCCTCAAGTCACCCGGCTTCAGCCTGCTTGCGATCATCACTCTCGCGCTCGGGATTGGGCTCAACACCGCGATCTTCAGC
>DASXPA010000236.1:0-1965 GCA_036493915.1 Chthoniobacterales bacterium
TGGGGAAGAAGTGCCGTCGCTGCGGATTTTGCTCAACGCCGAACGTCTCGATCTTGCGGCCGATTATGAGCCGCCGAAGGGAACGCCGACGGCACTGACTCCGCTCGGTGAGCTTTACCTGCCGCTGGAAGGTTTGATCGATATCGCTGCCGAGTGGGCGCGCCTGACGAAAGAAATCACGAAAGTGGAAGCAGAGTTGGCGACCGTCCGGAAAAAATTGGCGAACGAGAATTTCGTCGCGAACGCGCCCGAAGCGGTGGTTGCCGAACATCGTCAGCGGGAAAGCGATTTTGCGCAGCGCCTCGAGCAGCTTGGGCGCTTGCGGGAGTCGTTAGGCTAGCCATCGGAGGGACGAGCTTCCGCTCGTCCAGTTTCTCGCCTAACGAAGCCGCATGTCATGGGGCTAATACTCTGCCGGAATCTTCAACTCCTGGCGCATCTTTTCCTGCGCCTGCTTTTGTTCCTGGCTCCAGGGCCCGAGTTGATCGACAAACCAGTGCCGCTTAATCACCGCGCGCCCGAGCATGGTTTTGGCGCCGCGTCGCTCCAGAATGTCATAGTAGTGATCGGCGAGCTTCTCGTCGGCTTCTTTCACCCAGAGACCAGCGCAGTTGACCACGTCCGCGAGTTCTTCGCTGTCGTTAGGCAAGAGCTCGGCGGCGTCGATTGCGAGGGCGGCGGCGAGCGCTCGCGTGCGTTCGAACCACTCCGCGGCGGCCGGATTGTTCTGCTTCATCGCGATTTTGCCGAGCATGAAAGCCGCCCAGACGCTGCGATAATGGCGCTCCGGCTCGGGGCGTTTGAGCAAGTTTTCCCAAGCCTGCCGCGATTCCTCCCAATGTTCCGGTCCGCGCCGGTAAGCGAAAGCGCCGCGAGATAATCGGCGAACTCGGAGGGGAATTCCGGCGGCAAAGTTTCCATACTCGTTAGGCTGGTCTGCTCCAGCATCGCGCGGGCGGCGGCGTCTGCGCGTTGCACCAGCTGGATCGGTGGGCGTGATGCGCTTGTCGCGCAAAGCCTCGGCGAAATCCGAGGCATCCGCTTCGGCGGTGACGCGATCCTGCCAGCTCTTTCGATCCTCGGGAGTCTGGAACGGCTCGAGATTGCGCGGACCGAGTTTTTCCGGAGGATGAAAATCGCGGGTCAATCTTTTCGTCTCGAGTTCCCAATAAAACTCCGGCGATGCGGTCAGTCTGCGCCCGCCTTCGTCGAGGTAAACGGCCGGTCCGAAATAACCGGTCGCGCCTCCGTCACCCGCGAGTGCAAGAAGAGCGAAAATTGCTGTCAGCCTAACGAAGAGCCGCAGTTTCATTTTCGTAAGTGAGTGTGGGCGAAAGCATCCCGCGATCGCGCAGCCAGCCGATCCGACGGCGCGCGCCTGGTGGAAGGCGCAGATGGTGACCGGTGGCGACGGTGAAGACGGCGCGACGCGGTTGCGCCTCCACCTGCCAGCCAGCGAGCGCATCCGCTGCGACCAATTCATCCGTGCTCCAGCTCGCCACAACCGAGGCCTGCAGGTCTTCATCGGTTTCACCTTCGTTGACGAGGGAGAGATCGATCGGATTGGCGCCGTCGCGCAGGATGGCGAAGCGCGGCTCCGGTCTTCGACCCGACATCACGGCGACGAGCGTGGGCCAGCGCCAGTTGCGAGTGTCCGTCGCAACCGGGATGCGATACCAATGCAGCTCGCACATCTCCGCCGGGCGTTCTCGTTGCCAATCGTGCACGAGATCGGCGAGTGCATTGGCGTTTGCGGAGTATTCGAGGACGCGTGTGTTTGGCGGCCACGCGGGCTGGACGCTATCCATCGCGATGCCAATCAGTCGGCCGCTCTGATCGTAGCCGGCCGTGCAACGATAAGTCGGCAGTGCGACGGAGAAAGGTCGCCGCAAACGCGCCGCTTGCAGCACCCATTGCCGCGCGCGTTTCGGATCGCAAAGCGCGCCCCCGCGAGCGCCACCCAAA
>DASXPA010000237.1:0-2802 GCA_036493915.1 Chthoniobacterales bacterium
TGGGGAAGAAGTGCCGTCGCTGCGGATTTTGCTCAACGCCGAACGTCTCGATCTTGCGGCCGATTATGAGCCGCCGAAGGGAACGCCGACGGCACTGACTCCGCTCGGTGAGCTTTACCTGCCGCTGGAAGGTTTGATCGACATCGCCGCCGAGCGCGAACGCCTAACGAAAGAAATCGCCAAAGTGGAAGCTGAGCTAGCTACCGCCCGAAAAAAACTAGCGAACGAGAACTTCGTCGCCAACGCGCCGGAAGCAGTGGTCGCGGAGCATCGCCAGCGGGAAAGCGATTTTGCGCAACGCTTCGAGCAACTGCAGCGAATGCGCGACTCGTTAGGCTAGCCAATCGGAGGACGAGCTTCCGCTCGTCCAGTTTCTCGCCGAACAAAGCCGCACGGCATGGGGCTAATACTCTTCCGGAATCTTCAGCTCTTGGCGCATCTTTTCATGCGTCTGCTTTTGTTCCTGACTCCAAGGCCCGGGCTGATCCACAAACCAGTACCGGGCAATCACCGCCCGCCCGAGTGACGTCCGAGCGCCGCGTCGCTCCAGGATGTCGTAATAACGGTCGGCAAGTTTTTCGTCCGCTTCTTTCACCCAGAGACCAGCGCAGTTGACCACGTCGGCAAGTTCTTCGCTGTTGTTAGGCAAGAGCCTGGCGGCGTCGATCGCGAGAGCGGCGGCGATGATGCGATAATGAAAGCGCAAATCCGGAACCGGTTTGCTTTTCGTTAGGCGACGGCGTTCTGCAGCCGGCACCTTCAAGGTGATGGGAGTTTTCGTCACCTGCTCGATCGTGCCGCCGTAGGAGGCGGCTTCGTAATAAGCAGTGCGCATCTGTTTCGCCAAATCCGGCATCGGGAACTCGCCGCCATCGGCGAAGCCATCGGGCGCGGCCTCGGTTCCCATCAATTCCATGCCGTCGTGCCGCGCCATCCAGGCGGCGGTGAAAAAGGCGCGCGCACGCTCCTCTTTCGGGCGGCTCTTGTCGTGCGCGGTGTGCAGCGCGGCGACATATCTTTTCAGCACCTCCTTCCATGGCGACGGAATAAGCCCGGCGGCTTTTTCGTATTGATCTTCGCGTACGAGCCGGCGGCCGAGGAGGTAGCGCAATTTCATTTTCCAATCCTCAGCGCTTGCCTTCGAAGCCGGCGGATGTTGCTCGACGTAAGTCTGCAGTTCGCTTGTCGTGAGGACGCGTTCGGCAACGAAAGCGGCGTCATTCCAGAGGTCACCGTCAAGCAACGTTTGCAGCGCCTGCACGAAATCGCTTCGCTCAAGGCGGAGTGCGCCGAGATCGCCGCTCGCGCTCTGCGGAAATGTCCAATGTGGTCCGAACTCGATCGTGTCGATTTTCTCCATCGGACCATTCCAGCCAGTGTAGGCAGCCGGATCGCGCAACGTCTGCCAGGCTTGGGCCATGGTTTTCGCAGCCGCGGCGAGGTGACCGTCGCGTTGCTGCAATTTCGAGCGCAGCCAAAGGGCGGCGGGAGCATCTTTCGGCGCGAGATTGAGCCAGCGCCCGGCATCGGCATAGTCGCCGCTGTTGTAGGCGACCCAGCCGAGATACTCGGCGTCCTCCAGCTTGGTGAGCTTGAGAGCGTCGATCAATTTGAGCCAGCGTTGGCAACGATCCGGTTGCTGTTCGTTCTCGTAAGAAAGCTCATCGGGCACCGAGGCGAGCGCGAGAATGTGCGCCGTGATCAAACGCCGCAGCAATGGATCGCGGGCGTCGCGTTGCAAATCGGTCTCTGCCTTTTCCTGCGCCGCCTGCAGCTGCGCGCCATTCCATTGGCGTTTTTCGTCCGGCTCCGGGCCGTAGTTCAACATGCCTCCAACGGGTTGCCGGTCGGGCACGAGCGCTTTAAGCGAGACGAGCGCGCTCTCGTCTCCGAGCGCAAGTTGGTTGAGAAAAAGCGGCGCAGCCTTTTCCGGATGGTCTTGTTTCCATTCACTGCGGCCTTCCCATCCGTAGCTGTCCGCAGCCATGCCTAACGAGTCGGCGAAGCCGGCAGCGGCGAGCGACCGGGTGCGTTCGAACCATTGCGCGGCGGCCGGATTGTTCTGCTTCATCGCGATTTTGCCGAGCATGAAAGCCGCCCAGACGCTGCGATAGTGGCGCTCCGGCGCGGGACGTTTGAGCAAGTTTTTCCAGGCCTGCCGCGCTTCCTCCCAATGTTCTGGCCCGCGCCGATAAGCGAACGCGCCGCGGTGATAATCGGCGAACTCGGAGGGAAATTCCGGCGGCAATGTTTCGATACTCGTTAGGCTGGTTTGCTCCAGCATCGCGCGGGCGGCGGCGTCTTCGCGCGTGGCACCCGCTGGATCGGTGGGCGCGATGCGCTGGTCGCGCAAAGCCTCGGCGAAATCCGACGCATCCGCTTCGGCGGTGATGTGATCCTGCCAGGTCTTTCGATCCTCGGGAGTTTGGAACGGCTCGAGATTGCGCGGACCGAATTTTTCCGGAGGATGAAAATCGCGGGCCAATCTTTTCGTTTCGAGTTCCCAATAAAACTCCGGCGATGCGGTCACTCTGCGCCCGCCTTCGTCGAGGTAAACGGCCGGTCCGAAATAACCGGTCGCGCCTCCGTCACCCGCGAGTGCAAGAAGAGCGAACGCTGCTGTCAGCCTAACGAAGAGCCGCAGTTTCATTCTTGTAACTGAGGGTGGGCGAAAGCATCCCGCGATCGCGCAGCCAGCCGATCCGACGGCGCGCGCCGGGTGGAAGGCGCAGATGGTGACCCTCGACGACGGTGAAGACCGCGCGACGCGGTTGCGCCTCCACCTGCCAGCCAGCGAGTGCA
>DASXPA010000238.1:0-16349 GCA_036493915.1 Chthoniobacterales bacterium
AGGCGACCCAGCGGAATCTGCTTCTTGAAATTCTCCGTCACTTCATCGGGCATGCCTTTGCTCATCCCGACGTCGATGAAGCCCGGCGCGATCGCGTTCACCGTGATCTGCTGTCGAGCAAACTCGCGCGCGCTCACTTTCGTTAGGGCGATGATCGCCGCTTTGCTCGAAGAATAATTCGCCTGGCCGAAGAGCCCCATCTGACCGCTCACCGACGAGAGGTTAATGATCCGCCCGCCCTGACGCAGCACGGTTGCGGCCTTTTGCGTGACGTTGAAAGTCCCGGCGAGATTGACCCGGACCACGCTCTCAAATTCCTCGAGCGTCAGCTTTTTGATCGTGCGATCGCGAATGATCCCGGAGTTGTTTATGAGAATATCGAGGCCGCCGCGTTTCTCGCCGATCTCTTTCATCATCGACTCGACTTGCTCCGGCTCGGTCACATCGCAATCCACCACGAGTGGATCCTTCAATTTGCGCGCGACATCCTCCGCGCCCGCTTTGTTCTCGCCATTCGCGTCGCTGATGTAATTAACGACACAACACGCACCGCGTTCGCCGAAGGCTCGGATCATCGCCGCGCCAAGGCCACGTGAACTGCCGGTGACGAGGACAACTTTGTCGGAGAAATCAAGAGGATCAGTCATGCCGGAAGGTGACGCGCCCAGAGCAAGCTTCAACTGTCGCGCCAATTCCGGGGAAGTTTGCCCGCCGGACGTTTGTCGTTAGGTTGCGCTCACATGGCCGTCCCTGTTCGCATCCTCACTGCTGTCCCGATCTGCGATGGGCACGACAGCGCGATCAACACGATCAATCTCGAGTTCATTCGTCACGGGATCGAGGTCGTTTACCTCGGCTTCCACCGTTACGTCGGCGACATCGTCCGGGCCGCAATTCAGGAGGACGTCGCCGCGATTGGCATCTCCAGTTATAACGGCGGGCACATCGATTTCTTTGCCGAGGTCGTCAGGCAACTTCGGCGTCAGGGCGCGGGCGACATCGCCGTTTTCGGCGGTGGCGGCGGCACGATCACCGACGATGATGCGCGGATCATGAAGCGCAAAGGCGTCGACCAAATTTTCTTTGCCGGCACCTCGCTCGAGCAGATGGCCGATTACGTCCGCAAGCACTACGGCAAAGCGCGCAAGAGGCCGGCCAAAAATCGGGATCTGAAACTCGCGCGTGAGCTGACGAAGATCGAGGACGCCTACGCGAAAGGCGGCCGTCTGAAAAAGATCTGCAGTCAGAAATCGACAAAAAAACATTCTAAGGTGATCGGCTTCACCGGCCCCGGCGGCGCGGGCAAAACGACGCTGATCGACGAACTCGTCCTCCGTTTTCTCCAGCGCGAACCGAAAGCACGGATCGCGATTCTTTCTCACGACCCGAGCGTGGTCGGCGAAGGGGCATTGTTAGGCGATCGCGCCACCATGATCAATTCGCAGGACGACCGCGTCTTCATGCGGAGCATGGCAACCCGCGGACAGGCCGGCGGACTTTCTCCAGCGACCGAGAGCTGCCTCACCCGCCTAACGAAAGCCGACTTCGATTACGTTTTCGTCGAAACCGTAGGCACCGGCCAGGAGGCGCTGCCGTTCCGCAGCCGCTTGATCGATCAAACCGTCCTCGTGATGAACCCCGATTATGGCGCGCGTCTGCAACTGCAGAAGATCGTCATGCTCGACGTCGCCGACATCGTCGTTCTGAACAAAACCGATCTCGGCCGGGCGAAAGCGGCGCGCTCGGAAATCGAGCAGCGGCTGACGCAAAACAAGCGCGCGCAAGAGATTGTCGCGACCGTCGCGAAACGCCATCGCGATGCCGGCGTGGATGAGCTTTACAAGATGATCACGAGCGTGAAGGAGAAAAGGAAATGAGCAAACTGGGAGCAGTCGTTGATGCGGTGGACAAGCACGAGCGATTCGTGCTCGAAGAAGTGAAGCGCGCGCGAAGCGAGAAGAAGTTCGGCCGCGAAATAACGGACCGCTGGGAGAAAATCAAAGCGGGAATTCCGGTCTCGCGCGCTCCTACCGGTCTGCCTTTGCCGCGGCTCGCGCTTCCGGAAATCGATGAGCCGGGAGAGATCGCGCGCTATTTGTTAGGCGACGGTCTGCCGGGAGAGTTTCCGTATCTCAACGGCGCCTATCGCGAGATGTATCTCGAGGCAATGCAGGAGATCGATACCGGCAGCTACGGCAACGGCAAGTCACCTGACGGGTCCAATGGTCACGCGAAGAAACACGGCGCCGCAAAGAAGGTGCTGCCGCCGGAAGAACCAACCCGGTTGTTTTCCGGCCTCATGCTGGCGGAGGACACGAACAAACGCTTTCATTTCCTCAGCGCGCACCAGCGCTCCAAACGACTTAGCACGGCGTTTGATGGTCCCACGCTTTACGGGATCGATTCGGATGCCGATGGGGTTTTTGGGAAAATTGGCGAGGGCGGCGTTGCCGTCGACACGGTCGAAGACATGGTCCGACTTTACGATGGCTTCGAAGTCGGGGCGCCGAATTTTTCCGCTTCAATGACGATCAGCGGACCCGCGCCGATCATGATGGCGATGTACATCGCGGCTGCGAAACGCCGCTTCGGTCCCAGCGTGGTGAAGAACCTCCGCGGCACCATTCAAGCGGATATTTTCAAGGAAGTTCAGGCGCAGAACGAAACCATTTTCCCTACCGAAGCCTCGCTCCGTTTTCTCTGCGACATGATCGAATGGACCTCAGCGGAGATGCCGCGTTGGTACCCGGTTTCGATCAGCGGTTATCACATCGGCGAGGCTGGTTCGACGCCGGTGCAGCAGGCGGCTTACACGCTCTCGAATGGGTTCGCCTATGTCGAAATGCTGGCGGCGCGCGGCGCTCCAGTCGATCAATTTGCGCCGCGGCTTTCCTTCTTTCTCGATTGCGGTCTCGACGTGGAATATATCGCGCTCTCGCGCGTTTCGCGAAAAATCTGGGCGATCGGGATGCGAGATGTTTTTGGGGCGAGTCCGCGCGGGCAAATGTTCAAGCTGCACACGCAGACGAGTGGCCGTTCGCTCATCGCCGCCGAGTTCAAAAACAACCTCACGAGAACCGCCGCCGAGCTGATGCTTGCTTACATGAACGGCACGAACAGCTGCCATTCGAACAGCGCCGACGAGCCATTCACGACGCCGAGCGAAGAATGGATTAGGCTCGCCGCGCACGGCCAGGCGATCCTGCTCGAGGAGTCGGGCATCTTTAAGCATACGATGAACATGCTCAGCGGCTCGCCCGGGATGAAAGCAGTCGAGCGCGCAGTCGAGAAAGCGATCCTCGAGGAGTTCCGCGAGATCGAGTCGTTAGGCGGCGTGATGGGCGCAGTTGAGAATCGGTATCAGCGTTCGCAAATTCAAAACGCCGCCCATCGTTATGAGCAGCAGATTTATAACGGCACGCGCCCGATCGTTGGGCTCACGCGTTACCGAAGCCCCGAGGAGGAACCGCCCGAAATCGAGCTCGTGCGCACGCCGCGCAAGAAGCAGGAGTTGCAGATCAATCGCCTGAAGAAGTTCAAACAAAAGAACGCGAAGAAGGCGGCGCAGGCGCTGGATAAATTGGCGGAAGTCGTGGAGAGCGGAGAGAACACCTTTCCCGCGCTGCTCGATGCTGTCGAGGTTTGTTCGTTAGGGCAGATTACTGAGCGGCTGCAGGAGCTGGTCGGGCGCTTCCGCCCGATGGTGTAATGCGCTCACAGCCGAGACGGCTGTGCGACGCCTTCGGATGACATTGCAGATTTCCAGTGTGCGGCGATGCTATGCGCCCAAAAATGTCGGATTCTTCCGATCGCACTTCCTTCGTCTTTTCCGATCCATCGGGTCGCCGCTGGCCACGTTTGCGCCGCATCCTCTTGCTTGCGCTCGCGCTAGCCTTTGTCGGCGTCGTCCTTTTTGCGCGAACGCTTTTCGTTACCCCGCAAATGCGCCTGCCGCTGAATCTGCGGCACTTAAAGGGCCAGCTGAAATCGCTGCAAAAAGCCAACCCGGCGGCCGCGCCGAAACCGGTCCAGGCTCGGGTCCCGCTCTGGGAAAAATTCCTTGCCGCACGCCGCGCGAGCAGGAAAGCCACCGCGACACCGCCGCCGCCGCTTGTCGTGCGCAAAGCCGGCACGCGTGAGGTTCATCTCGCGTTTTACCGTAACGGTGATCCCTACAGTTACGCTTCCCTCGAGCAGCACGCGTCGCAGATCACGCATCTCTGCCCGGAGTGGATGTCGGTTGTCAACGGCATGGGCGATCTCCAGATTGACGCCGACAATCGCCTCCCGAAACTTACCGCCGCGCACGGAATCGCGCTTATGCCGCTGCTCACAAATCTCCTCGGCGACACCTGGCAGCCGGAAGCGATTGAGAATCTTGCCAACGCCGACAGCGCGCGGCAGCAACATTTTTTTCAGAACGTCCTTGGCGCCCTGCGCAATGCGCGTGCAGCCGGCGTCGTGATTGATTGGCAGGATGTCGATCCGGCGTATCTCGACCGGATCGGCGATTTCGTCGGGCATTTCGCCGACGCCCTGCATCGCGATGGACGCGAGCTTTGGGTCTGCGTGAATCCTGGCGAACCGCTGGCCCTGAGCGATTCTGACAAAGTCGTGGAGAAGGCCGATCGTTTCGTCGCACTGCTCTACGATGAGACTTCCGAGGACGAAACGCCGGGTGCGCTTTCCTCGCGCCCGTGGTTTGAAGGATGGCTCGACTCGCTCCTCGCCGATGGCGATCCCGATCAGTGGATCATCGGTCTCGGCAGCTACGGCTACGACTGGACGAAGGGTCAGCCAAAGGCGGATCAGATCAGTTTCGCGGAAGCGATGAGCCGCGCGAGCTACGCCGAAGTTCCCGGGTTCGCGGCCGGCGCGCCAGATTACAACCCAACCTTTTCCTACGACGACGGCGATGACGAACACACGGTGTCGTTTCTCGACGCGACCACTTTCCTGAACGAGCTGCGGAGCGCGCGTCGGAAAAAAGCCGGCGGCATCGCTATCTTCCGCCTCGGCCTCGAAGACTCCGCGATCTGGGACGCGATCCCGTTGCCGCCAAACGCCAGGCCCGATGCGCGGATGCAGAGCGAGCTCGGCATTCTCAAAGGCACTGACACGATCGCGGACATCGGCGACGGCGAAGTCGTGAGTGTGGATGAAAGCCGCGCCGATGGTCTGCGCGCGATCGGCCTCGACGCCTCGGGAAATTTCACCGCGACCTACAAACAGTTCCCGGAATTCCCAACGCTCTACCATCAGGGCGGCGGGAAGCCGCACGAGGTCTCCCTCACGTTTGACGACGGCCCCGATCCTAAGTGGACGCCGAAGATTCTCGACATCCTCAAAGCCGCGAATGTGAAGGCCGCTTTCTTCCTCGTCGGCGTAAACGCAGAGCGCTATCCCAATCTCGTTAGGCGGATCGTCGCCCAAGGCCACGAGATCGGAAATCACACTTATTATCATCCCAATCTCGGCGCCTGCTGGCCGGAGCACATCCGGCTGGAATTGAACGCGACTCAGCTGCTCCTCGAGACGATCACCGGCCGCTCAACGACCTTGTTTCGGCCGCCCTATGGTTCCGATACGAGCCCGAGCGGATTGAACGAACTCATCCCGCTGAAAATCGCACAAGACCTGAATTACCTCGTTATTCTCGAGAACATTGATCCGCAGGATTGGGCGCGACCGGGCACCGACGTGATCGTTAGTCGGGTGAAACAAGAGCGACGCGACGGCAACATTATTCTCCTGCACGACGGCGGCGGCGATCGCTCGCAGACGGTGGCGGCACTACCGCGGATTCTTGATTACCTGGCGACGCGCGGCGACACGGTCGTGCCGTTGAGCACGCTCATGGGGACGACACGTGACGCGGTCATGCCGCTGCCGCAAGCAGGCGAGCACGCGATGGTGCGGATCGTGAGCGGCACGGGATTTCGCGTCCTCCGCGACATCGAAGAATTGCTTTGGGCGTTCATGATCGTGGCGACGGCGCTCACTGTTCTGCGCACACTTCTGGTTGTCTGGCTGGCGACGCGTTTTCGTCGACGGGCGAATGATTTTGCCGAGCCGGTGAGCGTGCTCATCGCGGCTTTCAACGAAGGAAAAGTGATCGCCGCAACGCTTCGCTCCGTTCTCGCGAGCGACTACGGCGCCGGCCTCGAAGTTGTCGTCATCGACGACGGCTCGACCGATAACACCGCGACCGAAGTGGAAGGGTTCGCGTGCAACGACGAGCGCGTGCGTCTCCTGCGCCAAACCAATTTCGGTAAGGCTGCCGCGCTCAGTCGCGGTCTCGCGGCCGCACGCCATGACATTGTCGCGTTCCTCGATGCAGATACGCACGTGCAGCCGGACACGCTGCGACATCTCACACGACCATTTGCCGACACGCGAGTCGGCGCGGTTTCCGGGCATGCGAAAGTCGGCAACCTGCGCTCGTTTCTCGCGCGTTGTCAGTCGCTCGAATACATCTGCGGTTTCAATCTCGACCGGCGCGCTTACACGCGTTGGAACTGCGTCACGGTGGTCCCGGGTGCGATCAGCGCCGCGCGCAAAGAAGCCGTCGCCGAAGCGGGCTGGCTCAGTCTCGACACCCTCGCCGAAGACACCGACCTCACTCTTTCGCTTCATCGCAAGAGTTACCGCGTCGAATACGCGCCCGAGGCGATCGCCTGGACAGAAGCGCCCGAGACGGTGCGCGCGCTCGCGCGGCAGCGTTTCCGTTGGGCCTATGGCACAATGCAATGCCTCTGGAAACATCGCGATCTCACCTTCAACTGGCACTACCGCGCGCTCGGCTGGTTCAGTCTTCCGAGCGTCTGGCTTTTCCAAATCATCCTCGTCGCGATCTCGCCGCTGGTGGATTTCCTGCTGCTCGTTTCGCTCCCGTTTGGGATCTGGGGCGCGGTCCTGCCTTTCGTCGTTATTTTTCTCGCGATCGATCTCTTCATCGCCGTACTCGCCTGTCTCCTCGAAGGCGAGCCGGTGATTGGCGCCTGGCGGATTTTGCCGATGCGTTTGATTTATCGACCGCTCCTCAGCTACGTGATTTGGAAAGCCAGCTTCCGCGCGCTCAAAGGCGTCTGGGTGAGCTGGGCCAAGATCGAACGGACCGCCTCGGTCCCCGCGCGCACTTGAGTTCGTTAGGCATGCGTCAGTTCGTGCTCGGGCTCGTGCTTGTGCTCGGTGGCAGCTTCGCTGGTTGTCGCAAGGAGGTCGCCGCCGCGCCTAACGAGCGGCAGCAACCTCTCATCCTCGCGGTTCCGACGAATGGAAAATACACCGGCGCCTTCATCGATTTCGGCGACACCGAGGACAACGTCACCCTCGATGGGATCGAAGATTTCGAGACGATGGTGGGGAAACACCAGGCCATCATTGCTTCCTCCAGCTATTGGGGTGAGCAGAGGTTCCCAACGCGCAATCTCGAGATCATCTCGCGGCACGGCTCGATGCCGCTCGTTTTCTGGTCGCCTTGGGACAAGCCCTACCTGCAGAACCGTGGACCCGATCGCTTCAGTTTGCGCGAAATTATCAAGGGGACCTGGGATACTTACATCGATCGCTGGGCCGATTCCGCGCGCGCTTTTGGCAAACCGATGCTGGTCTCCTTCGCCAACGAAATGAATGGCGAATGGTTTCCCTGGTCGGGCTGGTTTTATGGCGCGAACAAGCCAGTGCCGGGACAGCCTAACGAGTGGCAGGGGCCGGAGACTTTCAAAAAAGCGTATCGCCACGTAGTCGATCGCGTCCGCGCTCGCGGGGCGAAGAACATTCAGTGGGTTTTCCACACGAACAACTACGCCGAGCCTAACGAGACCTGGAATTATCCGGCGGCTTATTATCCCGGTTCAAACTACGTCGATTGGCTCGGGATGAGCATCTACGGACAACAAGTCGGCGGTGACGATTGGTCGCCAGTCGAGCCGCTGATCACCTGGCCATACGATCAGATGTGCGCGGTCGATCCGACGAAACCAATCATGGTAGCGGAGTGGGGCGTGGGAGAATTTCCGCGCCACGGCGACAAGGCGAAATTCATCAGCGAAGGGCTGCAGCTTCTGCGTACGCAGTATCCGCGAATCAAAGCCGCGGTTTACTGGAGCGAGCGCTGGCAGAACGACGACAACACCTACAGCAACCTACGAGTGAACTCATCGGTCGAAGCGCTCGCCGCCTACAAGAAAGGTATTGCGAATCCGGCGTGGCTGGGGCGGCCGCTTTTCAAGCCGCAGAAGTAATAGCCTGGAGCGACATGCACGGGCCTCTCCGGGATCGCCGCGCTCCCCCGACTCAATCTTGGCACACAGGCATCCTGTCTGGGGGGAAAGCGGGCGTCTCGCCGGTCGATCGATCAAACACCACAGCCGAGACGTTTGTGCTACGCGTTCGGCGCGCGCGGCTCGCGATGCGCGAGCTTGAGCGGCTTCGCTTCTTTCAAGACGTGCCGCGCGATCACAAGGCGCTGTACCTGCGAAGTCCCCTCGCCGATTTCACACAACTTCGCATCGCGTAGATAACGCTCGATCGGCAGGTCGCGGCTGTAACCATAACCGCCGTGAATCTGCATCGAACGATCGCAAATTTTCACCGCCGACTCCGACGCGAAGAGCTTCGCCATGGCCGATTCCTTGGTCGAATTCTCTCCCTGATCCTGTAGATACGCCGCATGCATCGTCATCACCTCCGCGGCTTCCAGCTCCATCGCGGAATCGACCAGCATCCATTGCACCGCTTGGAAATCGCCGATCGCGTGACCGAACTGTTTGCGCTCGTTCGCGTAGGAATTCGCCTGCTCAAAGGCGGCTTCCGCGATCCCCACCGCAAGCGCGGCGATCCCGATGCGGCCACGGTCGAGCACGGTCAGCGCCTGTTCGCGACCACGCCCGCGCTCACCTAACAACTCCGCCTTCGAATTCTCGAAGCGCAACTCCGCGGTGTCGCTCGCGCGCATCCCGTAAGTGTGAATCTTCCGCACCGGCGTGACCTCATCCTTTGCCGTGATAAACGCGCTGATCTCGTTCTTGCCCTTATCGGTTTGTCCGGTCGTCGCCATGACCACGAGCAGCTCCGCGGTACGGCCGCTGGTGATGAATTTCTTTAGACCGTTAATGCGCCAGCCATCGCCCTCATGGGTTGCCTTCGTCTCGATTCGGCCGGTGTCGCTGCCCGCGTTCGGCTCGGTCAATGCCCAGGCGCCGATCCATTCGCCACTCGTTAGGCGAGGCAGGTAGTTGTTCTTTTGCTCGTCCGTCCCGAACTGAGTGATCTGGCCGACGGCGAGCGCATTGTGCGCGGCGATGTCCATGGCCAGCGCGGCATAAGCCTTGCCCAGTTCCTTAACCGCAAGCGCGGCGGCGACATAGCTCACGGCCCGGCCGCCAAATTCTTTCGGTGCAATCATTCCCATCATCCCGATCTCGCCAGCGCGATTGAAAATTTCGCGTGGCAACTGCTCGTCGTGATCCCATTGATCGGCATGAGGCATGACCTCGTCGCGAGAGAAATCAGCGACCCGATCGAGAAAGGCGCGCTCGTCGTCGCGCAGAGGATGTTCGAGAATCATGCCGGGAAGGTTAGGCCAGAGCCAAAAGCGCGCGAAGCGAAAAAGCGCGACGCGATCTCTGTCCGGGGAGGGCGGGCTGTCAGCCCGTCGTTCGGCGCAGTCTGCGCCGAACCCACGCAGCGTGACGCGGAACGAACCGTTTGCCTAACGAATTGCGCTTCGCGCAAAAATGCATCCGGCAGACTGCCGGATGCGACGGGCTACCAGTCCATCCTCCCCGGAGTTTCGGAAAATTCAGACTCGGACGCGCCAGCGACGATCATGCTGTGCTCCGTGTTGCACCGCATGGACGTACAGCGTTTCCTCTACCTCCGAGAAGGAAATGCGATAAGGAAGGCGCTCGGTGAGGACCGACGGACTTCACCACGAGCACGAACGACTCTGAACAGTTCTGGTTTCCGCGTAGCGCGATCCCTCGCGATGAGATTCTCGTCAATCAACTCCTCACCGAGGCCGGGTGACCGCTCCTCGCACCACGCCGCAGCTTCAGCAGATCTTTCGAACACTCCGATCGGAAGATGACTTGGCGGATAATTGGGGCTTCAGCCGCTGCATTACTTCTGCCTTTAGCGATTGCGCGGGAACACCCTTACTTGGATCAGGTCGAAAACCCTTCAAACGAGTGTCCAGAACGGCTTCCTCATGTGGCGTGCTCCCTCATGTGGCGTGAGTCCTCGTCAGCTTCGATCGCCCGAGAAATTAGCCGTTGCCGCTCCGCAAACGACAACTTTGGGATCGTTTCGAGGCTTTGGTGCAGGCTCATTGAGTAATCGTCACCAAGAAGCGAGCGCTTCACAATTCCAATAGTGTTTCAAGCGGACAACGGCAACGAAGCCGCCGCAGTTCGTCACGCGCGAAAGGATCACGCGCGCCAAGCAATTCATCCGCGCCGTAGTAACGGCTGCGAAGCAACAGCCGGGCTTTCAAACGAAGTGCAGCCTGACGAGTTGAAAAAAGCTTGACAGCTTTCTCCGGAATTTGTCTAAAACAGTTGGCGGCAACTAAAAAAGGGAAAACTATGAGCCTACACAATCGAATTCTTATTCCACGCATCGACGGGAGCGTCCTGAAGACGTCCCTTCTTCTATTGGTTGCCGTTTTGTTGTTTGCGGTGCAGGCGAGTGCCGCCAACCTGATTCAAAACGGAAGCTTCCAGAGCGGCGACTTCACGGCCTGGACAATCGGCGCCACATCCAACGGAACGTGGGGCGACGGATTCCCAATTGTTACGGCATGGCCTTTGGGTGGTATGAACGCTGCCCAAGGGGAAGTCGGCGAAGTTAACTTCGACGGCACCTTTCAAGGGGGAACGCTGTCGCAGGACTTTGTCAGCGGTGCTGGGGCCGCGAGCCTCAGCTTTGACTGGGCTGCGATGGGTGACGGAATGAACACTAATGCCGATGGCGGCAATTTCGAGCTGATCCTTGATGGAATTACGCTCGCCAATTTCGATGTGGGCACGATTGGCCCGAATGACTTGTTCAACGGCACGATTAGCGCCAACACCAACCTCACCGCTGGTATGCACACCCTCGAAATCGCTGTGCTGCGTCCGTTCATTTCCATTGCGGGCAGTACCCCCTATCAGTACGTCACCAACGTTGATGTGGAAGGGGCGATTCCTGAGCCCAGCAGCGTCCTGCTGCTCGGAATAGGTGCCCTAGGCCTGGTCGGATTTCTGCGCCGCAAGCGCCACGTTTAGGTCGATCTAATTTTCGTGATTTTTTCCTCGGCGGCCCAGCAATGGGCCGCCTTTTTTTGGCGAAACAGCACTCCATCCAAGGTCTGCTTAACGAGCTGGTAAATTTAGGTGCCTTCGACGCTGGTGAGCCAGCGACATTTAGAGTTTCGATATTGTTCTCGTCGGTAAACGCCAATAATCGGCGTTCCCACTCATACATTTTCCTCTGGGAGATGAAGGCACGGTTTCCCGGATTTGATGCGAATTCAGCGGTCCTACGCGAACCGCCGCTGAGTTTGCCCGAGACTGTGAAGATTACGGGCCCATCTGAACCCTAAACACTCTTTTCAGTGCGGGTAGCTCTTGGTCGAAGTTTCCTGGAGCTGCGGTCTGCGCCTGTCCGTCCGCCCGCTGATAATCTTAGTCATCAGCTTCACCATAGAAGTGAACCTTTGGCGTGGTGTGCTAGATCAGAATGCAGGAGCGTGTTTTCGACTTCCAGAAATGCCCCCAACAGTTCATCTGCCCTAACAAAAGCCCAATCGATCCTTACCCCGGAAAATTTTCCTGCATCTGCAGGAGTGATCTGTGGCCTTACAACAAGCTGGAACATAAGGGATGGCGGCCGTGTGATGGGGCACGAGGCGATCGGAGTGGTCGAAGTTGGGGGCAGCCAGGGGACTTTGTCGTCATGCCGTGCGTCTTCTCCGACGGCACGTGAACAACCACTCACTCCCTCTCGGGATAGGGACCTTTGCCGCCTTCGGTGATGAAGCGGTTAATGCGGGCCGTGAGAACGGGCAGGGGTACGGAACCGAGCTGGAGCACCGTGTCGTGAAAGGCGCGGATGTTGAATTTCGGCCCGAGCGCCTTCTCCGCCTTCTCGCGTCCACGCACAATCGCGAGCTCGCCCAGGTAGTAGGAGAGCGCTTGGCCAGGCCAGGCGATATAACGGTCGACTTCGGTTTCGATCTCGTGCTCGGGGAGCGCAGTGTAATCGTGCATGTATTTGAGCGCCTGCTCGCGGGTCCAGCCTTGCGAGTGGACGCCGGTGTCGACCACCAACCGGCAGGCGCGCCAGATTTGATAACCGAGCATGCCGAAACGCTCATAGGGCGTTTCGTACATGTCCATTTCCAAGCCCAGCTTTTCGCAATAGAGCGCCCAGCCCTCTCCGTAGGCCGAGATGTAATCGTGTTGGCGAAACTCCGGCTGATTCTTATGCTCGAGCGCGATAGGAATCTGAAAGGCGTGGCCGGGCGCAGATTCGTGCAGAGTCAGTGCAGTCAGATTGTAGAGCGGGCGGTGCGGTAGGTCGTAGGTGTTCAGAAGATAGACGCCCGGGCCGCCGCGGCCCGAGGTGTAAAACGGAGCCAGGTCAGGCGGCACGGGTTTGATGGTGAAACGCATGCGCGGGAGATAGCCGAAGTATTGCGAGGCTTTGCCGTCGAAGACCTTGCAGATCCAGGCGGCGCGATTAAGTAATTCTTGAGGAGTCTTCGGGTAGAACTGCGGGTCTTCCCGAAGGAATTTCAGGAAGGCGGGAAAGTCGCCTTTGAATCCAGTCTCGTGCATCACGTCGACCATCTGCGCGTGGAGCTTGGCGACTTCTGCAAGCCCAGTCTGATGTATCTCTTCGGGTGAGAGATCGAGGGTGGTGA
Source organism: Chthoniobacterales bacterium (assembly GCA_036493915.1). Classification (GTDB taxonomy): domain Bacteria; phylum Verrucomicrobiota; class Verrucomicrobiia; order Chthoniobacterales; family UBA10450; genus Palsa-1392. Next base: position 12,914 of record DASXPA010000238.1, read on the forward strand.
ACTCGCGAATCTTCTGCCGGTAATAGGCTTTCCCATCCGGCAGCGCTTCCGCCGCAAGCGTGGTGCGCGTGTGCGGCACGTATTCGTCGCGAAAGAACTTGAGTAAGTCTGCGTAAGCCGGCTGCACCATTTCGCGAATGACCTGGGCGGCTTCCGCCTTGAGCTTCTCCTGCTCGGCGGGCGGAACTCCTACCATCACTTGGCGGAAAGGCGTGTAGAGCAAACTGTCCGCCGGCTTTCCTTCGGAAATCGTGGCGATCGACTTATCGCGGCCTTGCAAAGTCTGACGCGGCGGCGTGAAGCCGCGGGCCAGTCCCGACTTCATGTTCGCGATCTGCTCATGGAAATAGCGTGGGATGTCGCGCATCTGCGCGATCCAGTTTTTGTAATCAGTTAGCGACTTAAACGGGCGCCGCGCCGTATAACCCAGGTCGGTCCAGAAAGCGGAGTCCGAGTTAGCTGGCATTTCATAGTCGCGAAATTTTAGGTCGGCGACGGAGTCCTCGATTTCTGGCCGATAAACGTCGTAGTTGATCTGCTCCTCCGGCGAGAGCTGCCCGCGGGGAATCTGATCGAGGCGGTGCAGTACGTCCTGCCAGTAGTGCAGCCGCATTTTTTGCGTCTCCGCATCTTCTTTCGGCAGGCGATCGGGGACCGGCTTCGCCTCCCCTTCCACTCCGGGAAACTGCTCCAGCCGCCATTTCCATTCTTTCGTATAAAGGGCGCGAAATCGCGCGTCCGCGTCCTTCGTCTCCGCAAACGACGCGGTGCATGCCACCGCAAGGACTCCGAGCAAAACACTTGCGAATCTCATCATGAACTGGGAAACCCTTTCAGCTCTTCAACGCGACCTCGAATGGCACGCCGGTCTTGGCGCGAATGTCATCGACCGTGGCGTCGGAATGAATCTCCGTGAGAACGAGCCCGCCGCCTTCTTTCACCTCGAAAACACAGAGGTCGGTGATGATAAGATTGACGACGCCCTTGCCGGTAATCGGCAGCGTACATCGTTTGAGAACCTTAGGGCTCCCGTCCTTCGAAGTGTGTTCCATGACGGCGACGACGCGCTTCACGCCGGCGACGAGATCCATCGCGCCGCCGGGTCCTTTGACCATCTTGCCGGGGATCATCCAGTTCGCGATGTCGCCGCTGTCGGTGACTTCGAAAGCCCCGAGAATCGCGAGATCGATATGGCCGCCGCGGATCATCGCGAAGGAATCGGCGCTGGAGAAAAACGCTGAGCCGGGCATGGTCGTGACGGTCTGTTTGCCGGCGTTGATGAGGTCAGGATCCTCTTCGCCCGCTTCCGGGAACGGCCCGATGCCTAACAATCCGTTCTCCGATTGCAGGGTCACTTTCATGCCTTCGGGAATGTAGTTCGCGACCAGCGTGGGAATGCCAATGCCGAGATTGACATAATAGCCGTCGCGAAGTTCCTGCGCGGCACGTTGCGCCATCCGTTCGCGGATCGGCGACGCCTTCTTCATGGCCCCGCCTTGCACGGTGCGGAACTCGATCCGTTTCTCGTACTTGGCGCCTTGAATAATGCGGTCAACGAAGATGCCCGCGGTGTGAATCTGATCCGGATCAAGTTCGCCGGCTTCGACCAGCTCCTCGACCTCGGCGACGCAGACTTTGCCGCAGCTCGCGATCATCGGATTAAAATTCCGCGACGTTTTGCGAAAAATGAGGTTGCCGGACTTATCGCCCTTCCACGCTTTCACGAGCGAGACGTCAGCTTTGATGCCCGGCTCGAGGACGTAATCCAGCTCGCCGAACGTTTTCGTCTCCTTGCCTTCCGTGAGTTTGGTTCCGAAACCGGTGCGCGTGTAAAAACCGGGAATCCCCGCGCCGCCTGCGCGCAATCTTTCAGCGAGCGTGCCCTGCGGTATGAGCTCCAGCTCGAGTTCACCCGCGAGGACCTGGCGCTCGAATTCCTTGTTCTCGCCGACATAAGACGCCATCACTTTTTTCACCTGCCGCGTGCCAAGGAGTACGCCCATGCCGAAGTCATCCACACCAGCATTGTTACCGACGATCGTCAGGCCTTTCGTTCCGCTGTCGTGCAACGCGGCGATGAGATTTTCCGGGATGCCGCAAAGCCCGAAACCGCCCGCGGCGATCGTTATGTTGTCGTGGAGAAGGCCATCAAGTGCGGCGGCGGCGTCAGGATAAACTTTGCTGCTCATTGGGAAGAACTTTAACCACGAATTACACGGATGGGCACGGATGAATTGCCTGCGCCTGCGACGTCTGTGGACGCCTCGCTCCGCGAGACGCGAGGTCGACGATAATTTCTTTCGCGATCGGAGCCTGGTCCCGCGCTTCGCAGAGCGAAGCGTCTAGAGCTTGCCGCGCCGTAATTCATCGCCAGATTGTCGGCTCTTTTATGTCCAAGTCACTCGCCCATCGCCTCGCCGAATACGCCTGTTCCCTAAACTTCGAAGATCTCGCGCCCGAAGTGGTGCATGAGGTGAAGAGGCGAGTGATCGATTCTTTCGGTTGCGCGCTGGGCGCGTGGGACGCAGAGCCGTGTGCGATCGCGCGCAAGGTTGCTTCCGATTTTTCGGCGAAAAATGGCGCGACGATTGTCGGCACTGATCATCAGGCGCCGCCGGATTGGGCGGCCTTCGCGACCGGCTGCTGCATCCGCTATTTTGATTACAACGACACTTATCTCTCGAAGGAACCGGCGCACCCGAGCGATAACATCGCCGCTTGCCTCGCCGTCGCGGAAAGCGTCGGCGCGAATGGCCGGGAGCTGATCACCGCGATCGCGCTCGCCTACGAAGTGCAATGCCGTTTCTGCGACGCCGCCAGCATCCGCGCGCGCGGTTGGGATCACCCGACTTATGGAGCGTTTTCGACCGCGCTCGCGGCGGCACGCCTGATGAAGCTCGACGCGGAAAAGACGCGGCACGCGGTCAACATCGCGGGTGTAAACTGCGCCGCTTTCCGCCAGGCGCGCGTCGGCGAGCTGTCGCATTGGAAAGGCGTCGCCTTCGCCAATGCTGCCCGTTGCGGCGTGTATGCAGCGCTTCTCGCGCGCGCCGGCATGACTGGCCCCGCGCCGATCTTCGAGGGCGCGATGGGATTTGAAAAAGAACTGGGCGTGTCGCTAGCCGATGTCGGCGAAGTCTTCGTGAAGCGGCCTAACGAGAAGGACGTGAACGAAGGCACCGCCGCGATGATTCTCAACACGAGCATCAAATATTGGCCGGCGGAATATCACAGCCAGAGCGCGATTGAAGCGGCGCTTTTCCTGCGCAAAGACATCGGCGATCCAGCTAAGATTCGATCGGTTCGCATCGAGAGCCACGACGCTTCTGTCGACATCATTGGGAGCGAGCCGGAGAAATGGAAACCGGAGACGCGTGAGACCGCAGATCACAGTTTGCCCTACATCACTGCGATCGCGCTCATCGATGGCGAAGTG
>DASXPA010000239.1:0-3035 GCA_036493915.1 Chthoniobacterales bacterium
CCCTCGCGCGCGGAAGCGCATTCGGCCGACTTGAAGATAAATCCGGTGCCGTGATTCACCGTCACCTGCTCGGGATTACGCGTAACCGGATTCTTGATCGGCTCGAGTGCAATCCGCAACTTGTCGCCGAGCCGGGCCGAACTTTGCAGACCGTCGAGATGAAATTCCGCCTTCACGTAGTGCGGTTCGAGCAGCGTGCTGAGCGTGGTGGCGAGGACTTCAAAGGGAAGGCCACCTTCCTGACCCGAGCCGATCGCGAGGAGTGCTTCGCGCTGCGTCGGGGAAGCCTTTTCTTCGATGAACATGCAGGCGGTGCCGTTGCCTTCGTGGATCGCTCCCGGCCATTTCACGGCCAGGCCAAAAGTAAGGCCGTCGAGCGCAAGACCGTCGTACTGGCCGCGATCAATCCGCCAGACGCACAAGCCTTCGCAAAAACCGGTGGTGGGCGGCGCCGAGAACTCGCACGGACAGCCATAATCGCAGTTGCAAGTCTGGAGGTAATCCGCATCAAAAAACCATTTTTTCATCTGACTCCTTTCGTGCTGAAGATAAGATAGCGCGCGATCGCGTTTAATTTGTAAAAGCAACCGCGATGCGGGTCAACTTCGCAGAGAGAAATCCAGAGGCGATCCGTCTCCCGCCAGCCATCTCCTGCGGCCGCGCGGAGAATTCGCCCGCTGGTAGGGTTCTGTTTTGCTTCTCGTTAGGCAGGCAAATCCTTGCCCGTGCTCGTGATCGTTAGGCGCCCGTGTTTCACCCCTTTCGCGCCGATCAAGCGATCGGCCATTTTCTTGATCGCGCCCGCCCGGCCACGCGTGATCAGCACCTCGAGGCAGTTGTCGTGATCGAGGTGCACATGCATCGTCGCGACGACGAGATTCGGGTGATCGTGCTGCAAATCGGTCAGCAATTCCTGCACGCGTCGCGTATGATGATCGTAAACAAGCGTAATCGTGCCCGCGATCTCTCCGCTCCGCCGCTGGGTGCGGTGCTCGACCAGCTCCGCGCGGATCATATCGGCCACGGCGAGGGAGCGGTTGTCGTAGCCTTTCTCCTCGGTCATGCGATCGAGATCGGCCAGGAGATTGGGCGGGAGCGAAACGCTGAAACGGGCGGCGGATTCGTCTTTCATCGAAGTATTACTAAATGAGTTGACGGTAATATTGTCGGTTCTAACGTGGAGCTGATGGCGCGCGCCACTTCAGAACCAGCTCAACCAGTTCTAGAAGAAAACGGCGTGCTCTTCAACCCGCCTTTGCGACGCTTCTTCGGCGGCGGCGTTCGCTCCTCCGTCATGGGCATTTATCTCGTCGTCGGCCTCGCCAATATCAGTACGTGGCTCTGGGCTTGGCTCGCGTTTCATGATCAGCCGCTGCTCCTCGGAACCTGTATCCTTGCCTATGGATTTGGCCTGCGCCATGCCGTCGATGCCGATCACATCGCGGCGATCGATAACGTCACGCGCAAGCTCATGCAGGAAGGCAAACGGCCGGTCGCGGTCGGTTTCTTTTTCTCTCTCGGCCACTCCAGCGTGGTCGTGCTCGCTACCGCTGCCGTCGCGCTGACCGCGGGCGCGTTGCAAACAAAGTTTTCCGCTTTCAAGGAAATCGGCGGCATCATTGGAACTTCAGTCTCGGTCTTTTTTCTCTTTCTTATCGCCGCGCTCAATGTCGCCATTCTTATTCAGACCTGGCGCGCCATTCAGCGGGTGCGCCGGGGCGGCGAGCCTAACGAGACTGATTTCTATCTCATGCTCGCGCCGGGTTTGGCGGGGCGCATTTTCCGGCCGCTCTTTGGGATCATTCGGAAAAGCTGGCACATGTATCCGCTCGGTTTTCTTTTCGGCCTCGGATTCGATACCGCGACGGAGGTGGCGCTGCTCGGCATTTCCGCGGCAGGTATTTCCAAAGGCCTCTCGATCGCTTCCGTGCTCGTCTTCCCGGCGCTTTTCACCGCGGGCATGTCCCTCGTCGATACGACCGACGGTGTCCTTATGCTTGGGGCTTACGGCTGGGCTTTAGTCCATCCCATTCGCAAACTCTTTTACAATATGACGATCACGACTGTCTCCGTCCTCGTCGCCGTGATCGTCGGGAGCATCGAGGCGCTCGGCTTCCTGGCTGACCATTCCGCCGCGGTCGGTAAATTCTGGGACGGCATTCGCGATCTCAACAGTCACTTCGGCAGCATCGGCTGCGTCGTCGTCGGCGTCTTCGTCTTCAGTTGGGCGGGGTCGGTCATGATCTATCGGCGGAAAGGCTATAAGCGGCTGGACATGCGCGAGCCGGTGGGTGACCTCGCGGCATAACGAGTAAAGGAGGTTTGTGAACCGAGGCGCTTTTTTGCCCTGACGCTTTAGCTGTGCGCGGCCCGGGAGTTATGCGCGCGAGACCTGGCTGGCCCTCCACCTTGCGAACGAAGACTGCAAAGGTGACGTATAAGGATAAAGAAAAAAGGAAAACAATCCGATTCATTCGCTCCCGCCTTTAACTCTGGATGATTTGCGGCGGTTCGCGGTGGCGCGGTCGCTCTTTCCACGAATCACCCTGCCGCGGGCCTTAGCGCGAATGGGTTTCGTGCAAGCCGATCCGATTCGGGCGCCGGCACGAGCGCAGGATCTGATTTTGTTCCAACGGGTCAAGGGCTACCGAGCCGGCGATCTGGAGCGACGCTATGAGTCACTCGAGGTGGAGGAGGATTTCTTTGTTAACTATGGGTACGTGACGCGCGCGGTGCAGGCGTTGATGCATCCGCGGCCCGATCTGCAGGTGCCGGCCGATGGGAATCAGCCATTGTCGGCGGCGGAGCGGAAGCGAGCGCGAATGCTATTGGATTTTGTGGCGGAGCGTGGCGCGGTGCATCCGCGCGAGGTGGAGAAGCATTTCGCGCAGGGAAAAGTGCGGAATTACTGGGGCGGCTCGTCGCATGCGACAACGCAGATGCTCGACGCGCTGCATTACCGCGGGCTGCTCCGAGTGGCGCGGCGCGAGAAGGGCATCCGGGTTTACGGGGTTCATCGGCATGAAGCGGAGCCG
>DASXPA010000240.1:0-1942 GCA_036493915.1 Chthoniobacterales bacterium
TCGCGTGCGAGCAACTTCCCCATCGTTACCGGCGACGGCTGGAGCGTTTTCGTCATGCGCCCGGCGTTTTCAAAATCGATTACGCGCTCTCCGATCCCGTGCCGTGGCGCGCAGAAGAATGTCGTTCGGCTGGCACCGTCCATCTCGGCGGCACGCTCGAAGAAATAGCGCTCGCCGAACGCGAAGTTGCTCTGGGTCCGCATCCGGCGAAGCCATTCGTCCTCGTCGCCCAGCAAAGTCTTTTTGATCAGGCCCGCGCGCCCGCGGGACGACACACGCTCTGGGCTTATTGCCACGCGCCGCATGGATCTGACGCCGATCTGACCACGACAATTGAAAACCAAATCGAGCGCTTCGCACCCGGCTTTCACGATTGCATTCTCGCCCGCCACTCGGCCGGCGCGGCCGATCTGCAACGCGTAAATCCGAATTTGATCGATGGCGACATCAGCGGCGGCGCGAACGATCTCTGGCAACTCCTGGCGCGACCGGTCCTGAGTCCGAATCCTTATCGCACGCCGGCGCCCGGCTTCTATCTTTGTTCCTCCTCAACACCCCCAGGCGGCGGCGTCCATGGCATGTGCGGCTATCACGCCGCGCGCACCGCTTTGCGCGATCGCTTTGGAATTCGTCTCCCGGCCGTCCCGGCCTAACGAATCGCGGTTTCCGGGGAGCGCACGCGCCTCGCGTGCCCATTTCGGCGCCTCGCCGAAATGCTCTTCCGGCCCATTGCCTGCCCGCAGAGCAATCCGCGAGGCGCGTGCGCTACCCTAACGAATCCGCGACCGGGAGAGTGAATTGCGGGTTGCCCTTCGAGGGATAAGTTAGGCGACCCATGAGCATCGAAGTCAAAATCCCGGCCGTTGGCGAATCGATTGAGACCGGCGTCGTTTCCGTCTGGCACAAGAAGTCGGGCGAATACGTCGAGGCTGGTGATGCTCTCTTCACCCTCGAGACCGACAAAGTTTCCAGTGAGATCACGGCCGAAAAGGCCGGCGTCCTCGAGACCAAAGTGGCCGAAGGCCAGGAGGTAAAAATCGGCGAAGTCGTGGCTACAATCGACGACGAAGCGACCGCTCCCGGCAAGGCGAAAACGGCTGCGCCTAACGAAACCGCCCTTAAGCCTGACGCGGGTCCAGCGAGCGACGGCAAACGTTCGCCCAACGCCGATGTGCTCTCGCCCGCGGTGAAACGCCTAACCACCGAGGAAAAGATCGACCCGGCGAAAATCAAAGCGACCGGCAAAGGCGGTCGCCTAACGAAAAGCGACGTTCTCGCGCACCTGAAGGAGGCGCCTGCTGGAAAAGCCGCTCCCACCGACGATCAGGAAAAACCGCGCGCCCTCCAGAAATCTCCAGACGAACAGCCGCCTTCAGCGACTGAAAGCAGCGAACGGTTCACCCGCAAAAAAATGTCGCCGCTCCGCCGCAAGATCGCCGCCCAGCTCGTCATGGCGCAGCAGACCGCCGCTATTCTCACCACTTTCAACGAGTGCGACATGACCGAGGTGATGACACTGCGCAAGAAAGCGCAGGAGAAATTCCAGGCCGACCACGGGGTGAAGCTCGGCTTCATGTCGTTTTTCCTCAAAGCAGCCGTCGAAGCCTTGAAAGCCGTGCCGTCGATCAACAGCCGGATCGAAGGCGACGATTTTATCTTGAATCACTACTACAACATCGGCGTCGCTGTCGGCACGGAGCGCGGGCTCGTCGTGCCGGTCGTGCGCGATGTCGACCAGAAAAGTTTCGCCGATCTCGAGCGCGACATCGTTGATTTTGCAACCCGGGCGCGCGACGGCAAAATCAAAATCGAGGACCTGCAAGGCGGCGTCTTCACGATTTCGAATGGCGGCGTTTACGGCTCGCTCATGGGAACGCCGATCCTGAATCCGCCGCAGAGCGGCATCCTCGGGATGCACGCGATCGAGCAGCGGCCGGTTGCG